>CASEVW010000001.1 GCA_949291395.1 uncultured Oscillospiraceae bacterium
ACCGTGACCATCCCCGAGGAGGAGACCCCCGAAGCCGAAACTCCCGACAGCGGAGCCACCACCCCGGACGACAGCACGGTAGACCTGCCGGATGAGAGCACTCCGCAGACCGATCTGCCCACCGATGATGCTGGAAGCAGCAACATGGGCATCGTGGTGATCGGCGGCATCGCCATCCTGGCGGTGATCCTGCTGGGCGTGTTCCTGGTGAACCGCCACAACAAGGCCGTAGACGAAAAGTGATCCGGTAAATGCTTAGTGAACGCAAACGCCAATTCTCATGAGTTCATTGAGCCTCCTTTCTAGCAAAGCCCCCTGCGATAGGCCATGCAGGGGGCTTTTGCTTTGCAAAGTGATAAGTGAGAGAAAAAAAGTGCCCTTTGGTTGGTTTTGCTACCTCTCGATGGCCTTGCCGTGGCGGATTCGATCCCTCAGTCAGCTGGCGCTGACAGCGCCCTTTGCGCAAGGGAGCCATTGGCAAGGCGGAAAGCCCCATGTCAGCCCAGCCTTTGGACGCAAATTTTTGCAAAAAACGCAAAAAAGGCTTGACCTTCCCCTTGGGGGAGGGTATATCTTTGATATAGAACAAGTGCGAAAGAAGGGGTGCGGCGTGCAGATCAAGCAGGTGGAGCTGCTGGTGGGCATGACCCAGAAAAATATCCGCTTTTACGAAAAGGAGGGGCTGCTGGCGCCCCGGCGGGACACGGGCAACGGCTACCGCAACTATTCCGACGCCGATGTGATGCGTTTGCGGCGCATCAAACTGCTGCGCAAGCTGGATGTGCCGCTGGAGGAGATCCGCACCATGCTGGAGGGCAGGCTGACCCTGGCGGAGGGGATGCGGCGGCATCAGGTGACGCTGGAGAACCGGCGCAAAAATCTGGACACCGCCCAGACCCTCTGCGAGCAGCTGGCCCGCCAGCCCGGCCTGTTGCAGGATCTGGACCCGGAAGAGGGCCTGGCGCAGATCGAAAAACTGGAGGAAAGCGGGGTGCGGTTCGTGGACGTGAAACAGCAGGACAAGAAAAAGCGCAGCCGGGGCGCTGCTTTGGCGGCGGCCGCCTTTGTGGGGCTGATGCTGCTGTGCGAACTGCTGTTGATCTGGGGATTCAGCACCGAGCCTGCCCCGCTGGGCATCGTGATCGTGCTGATGGCGGTGCCGCTGGTGTTTGTGCTGGGTGCGGTGCTGGCACTGTGGCGGCGCTTTCAGGAGATCAAAGGAGGAGAGATCGATGATTATCGTAACTATTGATCACATCCCGGGCCGCCGGTACGAGCTGCTGGGCGTGGTGAAGGGGAACGTGGTGCAGAGCACCAACTTCGGCAAGGATTTTATGAGCGCCATGAAGGGCCTTGTGGGCGGCGAGATCGAGGGTTACACCGAGATGCTGGCCGAGGCCCGGCAGATCGCCACCGGGCGCATGGTGAAGGAAGCGGAGGCCCTGGGGGCGGACGCTGTGCTGAACCTGCGCTACACTTCTGCCAGCGTGATGCAAAGCGCGGCGGAGTGCATCGCCTACGGCACCGCCGTGCGGTTCACCGACCAGGCGGAACAGGAAAACCGGGCGTAACGGCCCTTATTTGAGGAGGATAAAGGAATGGTATCAACAAGTCTTGTGGTTTCGTTTGGGATCTCGCTGCTATGCACCCTGGTGCTGCCGGTGGTGCTGCTGATCGTACTGGGGATGAAGAAAAAGATCGTGGCCGCGCCGCTGTTCGCGGGCTTTGCCAGCTTTTTCATCAGCCAGATCCTGCTGCGCATCCCGCTGCTGCAGGTGTTGAGCGGCCAGGACTGGTATGTGGCGTTTGCAGCCAACACGGTGCTTTCGGTGATCGTGATCGGCGGCTTTTCCGCCGGCCTGTTTGAGGAGACCGCCCGCCTGGTGGGGGCCAAGCTGCTGAAACAGAACCGCACCTACCGGGATATGATCAGCTTTGGCCTGGGCCACGGCCTGTGCGAGGTGCTGATCCTGATCGGCATGGGGCAGATCAACAACCTGATGGCCTGCTGGATGCTGATGGACCCGGAGGCCGCCATGGCCACCGGCGTGACCGCTGATATGCTGCAGCTGCTGGCCCAGCAGCTTTCTGCCACCAGCCCGGTGCTGGTGTATCTGGGCATTTTGGAGCGGTTCAGCGCGGTGCTGTTCCATTTGTTCGCCACCTGCCTGGTGTTCCTGGCGGTGAAGCGGGGCAAGCCGGTGCTGTATCTGGCGGCGATCCTGGCGCACACGGTGTTCAACGCCGGCGTGGTGCTGCTGCTGAACGCCCTCAGCGGGGTGATGAGCCGGACGGCGGCCAGCGCCATCGCCGAGGCGGTGCTGCTGGCAGCGGCTCTTGGGTGCGGCGCTTTTGTGCGGCGGCAGAAGGACCGGTTCGACGCGCCGGAGATAGTTGCACAATCGTCCACAAACTGAAAGTTAAAAGTCGTACTTTTGAAAGGGTAAAAAAGCCCGTAAACCAGCCTGCAAAGCCGGTTTGCGGGCTTTTTACATTGACTTAACAAACAAAAATAATAGTGCAAATCTGGCACTTGCTAGTGGATGTTGCCAAAGATGCGGGAAAGTGTTGAAATCGTGAAAAAAGCGGTCTACAATGGTAAACGTGATCCGGAGACAAGGGCGTATGAGCAGGCGGTTTGCCGTCTGCTCACATGTTTTTTGTTTGCCGGGACCGTTTTCAGAAAAAACGTGTAAGGGGGATTTTTCACATGAAAAAGATTCTGAGCGCCGTTCTGGCGGCTGTTATGGCTTTCAGCCTGGCGGCCTGCGGCGGCAGCACCAGCACTGCCGCTTCCGGCAGCACCGCCGGTTCCACCGCTGCTTCCGCTTCCGGCGAGGCCACTGGCGCGGGCATCCCGAAAGACCAGATCAAGGTGGGCGTTGTGCACCTGTCCGACCCCGCCGAGGGCACCGGCTACAGCTACACCCACGAGCAGGGCATCCAGGGCATGATGACCAACCTGGGCCTGGCCGAGGACCAGCTGGTGGAGAAGATCAACGTGTCTGACACCGATGCCGCCGCTGTGGAGAACGCCATCAGCGAGCTGGTGGAGGAAGGCTGCAACATCATCTTCGCCACCTCCTGGGGCTACATGGACACCTGCGAAGCCATGGCCGAGGAATACCCCGAGGTCATTTTTAGCCACGGCACCGGCTATAAGTCCAACGGCACCAACTTCAACAACTACTTTGGCCGCATCTACCAGGCCCGTTACCTGAGCGGCATCGCCGCCGGTTTGAAGACCGAGTCCAACAAGATCGGCTATGTGGCCGCCATGGGCAAGGAGAACGGCGAGGTGACCAGCGGCATCAACGCCTTTGCCATGGGCGTTGCCAGCGTGAACCCCGACGCTGAGGTTTACGTGAAGGTGACCAACAGCTGGTTCGACCCCGAAGGCGAGCGCCAGGCCGCTGAGGCCCTGATCGCCGCCGGCTGCGATGTGATCGGCCAGCACTGCGACACCGCCGGCCCCCAGCTGGCTGCCGAGGAGCACGGCGTTTGGGGCGTTGGCTACAACAGCGACATGAGCAAGGACGCCCCCGCCGCCACCCTGACCAGCGTGATGTGGGACTGGAGCGTTTACTACACCCAGGCCGTGCAGAACGTGATCGACGGCACCTGGGTAGCCGGTGAGAAGATCGACAACTACTTTGGCGACATGGCCGACGGCCTGGTGACCCTGGCGCCCCTGAACACCGAGCTGGCTGCCGAGGGCACCGCTGAGAAGATCGAAGAGGTACAGGCCCAGATCGTTTCCGGCGAGTGGGACGTGTTTGACGGCCAGACCGAGATCCTGGACAACGAGGGCAACACCCACACCCTGGAAGGCGCTGACTACGGCAGCTGCAACTGGTATGTGGAGAACGTGCAGGAGCAGGCCTGAGCCTTTGTGTAACACAAACTGACAAGCCTAAAAAGGGCGGCACCTTGAGGCTGCCGAACCATTCGGCAGCCTCCTGAGGGACACCAAACGCACACCCCGCACTTTGGTGCGGGGGATGCTTATTGGTTTCCCCCAGTACCCTTTTCCGGCGAAAAAACCACAGATTTTGCGCACGAAGCACACAAAATCCGTGGTTTTTTCTGTAAAGGTGTCCTGAGCCCCGGTACATGCCCGTGGCTCAGGACGAAGGTTATATCTGCCCTGTCTTAAAAATGAGCTTTTCTTGGAAAGCGAAGGGCGGCACTCCCTGCCGCCCTTTTTTTCCGGTATCGACAGCAACAGTGAGGAGGAATCTCATGGGCGAAGCAAAATGCGCCATCCGGTGCAGCGGCATCACCAAGACCTTTGGCAGCGTTGTGGCCAACGATGGCATTGAGCTGAATGTGGATTACGGGGAGATCCTGGCGCTGCTGGGCGAAAACGGCAGCGGCAAGACCACCCTGATGAATATGATCTCCGGCATTTACCACCCGGACAAAGGCCAGATCTATGTAAGTGGGGAGCCGGTGTCCATCAGCTCTCCGGTGGATGCCCAGGAGCTGGGCATCGGCATGATCCATCAGCATTTCAAGCTGGTGGAGGTGTTCAGCGCCATGGAGAACATCGTGCTGGGCACCCCGGGCAAGCTGCCCGGCAAAAAGGCCCTGCGCCAGCAGGTGGAACAGCTGTGCGCTAACTACGGCCTGGAGATCGACCCGGAAAAACCGGTGTACGAGATGAGCGTTTCGGAAAAGCAGACCGTGGAGATCCTGAAGGTGCTGTACCGGGGCGCGAAGATCCTGATCCTGGACGAGCCCACCGCCGTGCTGACCCCCCAGGAGACCGACAAGCTGTTCGCCATTCTGCGGCAGATGAAAGCCAAGGGCTGCGCCATCATCATCATCACCCACAAGCTGAACGAGGTGCTGGCCATCAGCGACCGGGTGACCATCCTGCGCAAGGGCAAAAGCGTGGGCAGCGTGTTCACCAGCGGGGTGGACGCCGCCAAGCTGACCGAGATGATGGTGGGCCATGCGGTGAGCCTGGCCATTCGCCGGCCCGAGCCCAAGGACGTGCACACCATCCTGAAGGTGGTGGACCTGACGGTGAACAAGCCGGACGGCAGCAAGGGCCTGGACGATGTGAGCTTCCACATCCATTCCGGCGAGATCCTGGGCGTGGCCGGTGTGGCGGGCAGCGGTCAGAAAGAGCTGTGCGAGGCCATTGCGGGGCTGCTGCCGGTGCAGAAGGGCGCTGTGCTGTATAAAAAGGAGAACATCCTAGGCAAGACCCCGGAGCAGATCATCGACCTGGGCATCTCCATGAGCTTTGTGCCGGAGGACCGGCTGGGCATGGGCCTGGTGGCGGGCATGGGCATGACCGACAACATGCTGCTGAAAAGCTACCGCCAGGGCAAGGGGCCCTTTGTGGACCGTGCCCCTGCCCGCCAGCTGGCCAAAAAGCTGGTGGAGAAGCTGTCCATCGTGACGCCGGGCATCGAGACCCCGGTGCGGCTGATGAGCGGCGGCAACGTGCAGAAGGTGCTGCTGGGCCGTGAGATCGAGTCCAACCCCAATTTGCTCATCACCGCCTATCCGGTGCGTGGTCTGGACATCAATTCCAGCTACCTGATCTACGACCTGCTGAACCAGCAGAAGGAAAAGGGCGTTGCGGTGATGTTCATTGGCGAGGACCTGGACGTGCTGCTGGAGCTGTGTGACCGCATTCTGGTGCTGTGCCACGGCAAGGTGACCGGCCTGGTGGACGCCAAGGCCGTGACCAAGGAGCAGATCGGTTTGATGATGACCGGCGAAATGACCGAGGAAGCAAAGAAAAGGGAGGCGGAAGAAGCATGACGACGGCAAAAACCAGAAAGGAACCGCTGTTCCATGTGGTGAAGCACGCCGAGCGCAGCACGAAGCAGATGATCGGCTTCCGCCTGCTGGCTGTGGCGCTGAGCATCGTGGCCGGCGGCCTGTTCATCCTGGCCATCGGGTACAATCCCATTGCGGTGTACGGCACCATTCTGGAGGGCGCGTTCCGCAGCAAAATGGCCATTCAGGCCACGGTGAAGCTGACCATCCCCCTGTGCATCTGCGCGCTGGGCGTGACCCTGGCCTTTAAAATGAAGTTTTGGAACATTGGCGGCGAGGGCCAGCTGATCATGGGCGCGGTGTTCGCCAGCTATTTTGCGCTGTATCACTCCGACTGGAACCACTGGGTGCTGGTGGTGGTGATGCTGCTGGCGGGCATGGTCGGCGGCGGCCTGTGGGGCCTGCTGCCCGCCGTGTTCAAGATGAAGTGGGGCACCAACGAGACCCTGCTCACCCTGATGCTGAACTACATCGCGCTGCACCTGGTGTCTTATTTGCAGGCTGGGCCCTGGCGGGATCCGGGCGCGAACGGCTTTTCCAAAATCGCCCGGTTTGACAAGAATGCCGGGCTGGACAAGGTGCTGGGCGTTCACTTTGGCTGGATCATTATGCTGGTGCTGGTGGCTGGCGTGTGGATCTATCTGAAGCGCAGCAAGCAGGGCTACGAGATCAGCGTGGTGGGCGAAAGCCAGGACACCGCCCGGTATGCGGGCATCAACGTGAAAAAGGTGGTGCTGCGCACCATGTTCCTGTCCGGCGCCATTGCGGGCATCGCCGGCGTGTGCCAGGCGGCGGGCAGCGACATGACCCTGTCCATGGGCGTTGCGGGCGGCATCGGCTTTACCGCCATCATCGTGGCCTGGCTGTGCCAGCTGAACCCGGGCATGATCCTGGTGGTGTCGTTTTTGTTCAGCATCCTGGAAAAAGGCTCCAGCGTGGTGCAGTCCACCTACGGCCTTTCTTCCGACTGTGCGGACGTGCTGCAGGGCATCATCCTGTTCTTCATCCTGGGCAGTGAGTTCTTTGTGCGGTACGCCTTTGTGGGCCGCGGCCGGAAAGGGGGCGCCAAGTAAATGGATATGTTCATCAACTTTTTAGTGGCGGCCATTGGCGCCGGCACCCCGCTGCTGTTTGGCACCGTGGGCGAGATCCTGAACGAAAAGGTGGGCCACTTGAACCTGGGCGTGGAAGGCATGATGGCCATTGGCGCCTGCGCTGGTTTTATGGGCGGCTACCTGAGCGATAACTTTTTGGTGGCCCTGCTGTGCGCTTTTTTGGCGGGCATGCTGGCGGCGCTGATCTATGCGGTGCTCACCGTGACCTTTATGGCCAACCAGAACGTGGCCGGCCTGACCATGACCATCTTCGGCGTGGGCATCTCCAACTTTATCGGCGTGTACATGATCGGCCAGTCGGAGGGGGGCACCCTGAAGCTGCCCGAGCAGGTGACGGCCCAGATGCGCAGCGTGCATATCCCGGTGCTGAGCGACCTGCCGGTGGTGGGGGAGCTGCTGTTCAGCTATAACCCCTTTGTGTACATTGGCGTGATCGTGGCGGCGCTGGCGGGCTTTTACCTGTACCGCACCAAGACCGGCCTGAACGTACAGGCCATTGGCGAGAATCCCGGCGCGGCGGACGCGGCTTCCATCCGGGTGACCAAGTGGAAGTACATCAACATCCTGCTGGGCGGCGGCATCTGTGGCATCGGCGGCGCGTACTGCGGCATGATCATCAACGGCGGCGTGTGGATCTCCAACAGCGTGAACGGCCTGGGCTGGATCGCTGTGGCGCTGGTCATCTTTGCCGCCTGGAAGCCCCACATGGCCATCCTGGGCAGCTTTGTGTTCGGCGCTCTGCGGGTGCTGAAATACTACAAGGTGGGCTTTATGACCGGCCTGCCGGACGCTTTCTTTGACATGCTGCCCTTCCTCATCACCGCGCTGGTGCTGATCGTGACCAGTATGCGGGGCAGCAAGGGCGTGCACATCCCGGCCTTTTTGGGCAACAATTACTTCCGGGAAGAGCGGTGATCAGCCGTTGCCTTGCGGTTGATTTTATAAAACAGGCGGCGGAGACCTTTTGAAAAAGAGGTCTCCGCCGCCTGTTTTTTTGTTGTAAAAAGATAAAATTATACAAATTGGAATATATTTTGCGGTTTATTTAAAATGATATTGGTTTGCGTGGGGCGGGGCGGGTCAGGCTTCCCATTGGCAGCGGTTCAGGTACACGCTGCCGTTTTCTTTGAAAGGCACGCCCTCCTGCCGCAGCAGGGCGGCCTGCTGGGGCCAGCCCGGGGCAAGCCGGCCCGCATGGTTCACCACCCGGTGGCAGGGGTAACTGCCGTAAAGGCCGGACATCCGCAGCACCCGGCCCACCAGGCGGGCGTTTTTCTCCCGGCCGATGAGCCGGGCGATCTGGCCATAGGTGGCTACTCTGCCTTTGGGGATCTCTTCCACCGTGCTGAGGATCTGAAAGATCAGCCGGTCGTCCAGTTTTTGTTTGGGTGCCATGGTGCGCTGTGCCTCCTTTGGGCCAAAGCCCGTGCGTTTGCTTTTATCATAGGCCATCGGCGGCGGTTTTGCCAGAGGAAAGAGGGCAAAAAGCGGAAGAAAGAGAAAATGTTCGTTAAAATTTAACAAAATCATCCCCAGAGAAATGCAAAAAGTCCGGAAGTTTTGTGGTATAATAACTGCAAAGCAGTTATTATACCAAACAGATGCGCAGCGCCTCGCCATTCCGGGCCCTGATGGTCCCGGCCTGGCAACCGGCTTTGGATGCGCAATTATCCCATTCCGCTTGCGCTCCATGGTATAATAAAGTAACAGCCATACAAATCAGGGTAGTTCCAAACCAAAAGGAGCGGTGCGATATGATGGAAGTAACAGCGGAACGGATGAAACAGCTGGAACGGCAGGCAGACGCGGCGGGCCTTGGATACCGCCAGATGATGGAAAACGCGGGCACCCAGGCGGCAAAGGCCGCGCTGGAGCTTTTTCCCCGCCTGGCCAGCGCCGCGGTGTTCTGCGGCCGGGGCAACAACGGCGGCGACGGCTTTGTGATGGCCCGGCTGCTGGCAAAGGCCGGCGTGCGGGTGTGCGTGTATCTGGTGGAGGGCGAGCCCGTGACCGAGGACGCGGTGTACAATTGCAGCCTGCTGCGCAAGATGCGTGTTCCGGTGCTGCCCCTGGACAGCCTGCACGGCGAGGAAGCTGCCTTTTTGGCCAAAGCCGGGCTGGTGGTGGACGGCGTGTACGGCACCGGCTTCCACGGCGCACTGCGGGACAACGGCCGCCGGGCCGCCCGGTATATGAACGAGGCGGGCGGCAAGGTGCTGGCGCTGGATCTGCCCAGCGGCGTGGAGGCGGACACCGGACGGGTGGCCGAAGGCGCCGTGAAGGCGGACCTGACCGTGACCTTCCATGCGGCAAAGCCCTGCCACCGGCTGGCGGCAAAGCAGTGCGGCAGCGTGCAGGTGGCGGACATCGGCATCGGCAAGGTGCTGGGAGAAGCGTAAATCTTACATAGAACAGCAAAGCGGGGAGGCATTGGGATGCAGCGGGTATTCATTACCGGCGGGACCGGTTTTGTGGGCAGCCGTTTGGTGCGGCAGTATCAGGACAAATGGCAGATCACCGCGCCGGGGCACGATCTGATGGAACTGACCGACCCGGAAAGCGTGCATCGGGCCTTGCAGCAGGCAGCGCCGGAACTGGTGATCCACACGGCGGCCCTGTCGGACACCGGCTGGTGCGAGAGCCATCCCCTGGCCAGCTTTGCGGTGAACCTGGAGGGCACGGTGCATCTGGCAAAGGAGTGCGCCGCTTTGGGGGCGAAGCTGGTGCTGTTCAGCTCGGATCAAGTGTACAACGGCACCCGCAAACTGGGGCCGCTGGCGGAGGATGCCCCGCTGGACCCGGTGAACGTGTACGGCCGCCACAAGCTGGAGGCGGAACGGCGGGCGCTGGAGCTGTGCCCGGATACCGTGTGCCTGCGGGCCAGCTGGATGTACGATTTTGACCGGCCAGGCTGCAAGCCCGGCACCGGTTTTTGGGGGATGCTGCGCCGCAGCGCCGCCGGCAGGATGCCGCTGCGGCTGCCGGTGCGGGAGTACCGGGGCATCACCTGGGTGCAGCCGGTGGTCCAGGCCATGGAGCGCATGGCCGGCCTGCCCGGCGGCGTATACAATATGGGGGCGGAAAATCCCCTGAACACCTATGCCACCGGTCTTGCCTGCCTGGAGCAGATGGGCGCGGGGGAGGAGGTTTTGGCCCTGCTGGAGCCTGACGCCCAGCGCTGGCCGGAATTTGAACGGAATTTGAGCATGGATACCGGCCGGCTGAAACAGGCCTGCGGGGTGGATCTGGGCGACACGGTGGGCAGCTTTGCGGCCTGCCTGGCGGCCTGGAACGAGAGAGAAGGAGGAAAGAGCGTATGACCCATATAGCGGCAGTGATCTTGACGGACGAGGAGGGGAAGATCCTCATTTGCAAACGGGGCGAGGGCGGCAGCTGCGCCTTTTTGTGGGAGTTCCCCGGCGGCAAGGTGGAGGAGGGGGAGACCCCCGAACAGGCCGCCGTGCGGGAATGCCGGGAAGAGCTGGCCCTGGACGTGACCCTGGGCCCCGCCTATGCCTCGCTGGATTACTCCTACCCGGACCAGGACCTGCATTTCACCTTTTTCTGCGGCCGGGTGACAGGCGGCGAGATGGAGGTAAGGGTGCACGAGGAAGCCTGCTGGGTGGCCCCCGGCGAGCTGAAAGATTACACCTTCTGCCCGGCGGACGTGGCCCTGGTGGAGCGCCTGGCCTGGGAACGTCAGATCGAGCTGCCCATTATGCCGGAAATGGCCGCAAAGCTTATTGGGATGCTGAACGCCGCCGGCTATGAGGCATGGGCCGTGGGCGGCTGCGTGCGGGACAGCCTGCTGGGCAAGGTGCCCAAGGACTGGGACCTGTGCACCTCGGCCAAGCCCGAGCAGGTGAAGGAGTGTTTTGGCGGTACATACAAAGTGCTGGATACCGGCCTGCAGCACGGCACCGTGACCGTGCTGGCGGACCGGGATACCTACGAGATCACCACCTACCGGGCCGAGGGAGACTATGAGGACCACCGCCGCCCGGAGGACGTGACTTTTGTGGACAGCCTGGAAGAGGACCTGGCCCGGCGTGACTTTACCATCAACGCCATCGCCATGGGGCCGGACGGCACCATCATCGACCCCTTCGGCGGCCAGGGCGATTTGAAAAGCGGGGTGCTGCGCTGTGTGGGCGACCCAGAGGAACGCTTTGCCGAGGACGCGCTGCGCATCCTGCGGCTGCTGCGGTTTGCCTCGGTGCTGGATTTCACCATTGAAGAGGAGACCTGGCAGGCGGCTTACAACAAGCGCAAGCTGCTGCGCTGGGTATCCGGCGAGCGCATCGCCCGGGAGATGACCCGCCTGCTGTGCGGCAAAGCGGCCTATAAGGTGATCGCCCAGAGCGGTGAGATCCTGACCTGTGTGATGCCGGAGATCGAGCCGGCCCTGAACTTTACCCAGAAGCGGGGCGGCGAGGAACAGAACCTGTGGCAGCATGCGGCGGATACCCTGGCCTACAGCCCGGACATCCCCGAGGTGCGCTGGGCCATGCTGCTGCGTGACCTGGGCAAGCCCTACTGCCGGGAGACCATCAAAGCGGGGGACAGCGTGTTTGAGGGCCACGGCGAGGTGAGCGCCCAGCTGGCGGAGGTGATCCTGCGGCGGCTGAAGCTTGACCGGAAGAGCCGGGACACCGTGTGCCAGCTGATCCGGTTCCACGGTATCCGGCCCGCCACCGGCGATGTGAGCGTGCGCCGCTGGTTACAGCTGCTGGGGCCCAAGCAGGTGAGCAGCCTGGTGCACATCTGGTGGGCGGACGCCGCTGCCCACCACGCCAAGGCGGAAAAATTGCAGGAATTTGAACATACCCTGAAAGAGACCCTGGAGAAAGCGGGCTGCTACGCGGTGGACCAGCTGGCCATCACCGGCGGCAACCTGCTGACCGCTGGGCTGGCAAAGCCCGGCCCCAGCATGAGCAATCTGCTGGATTGGCTGCTGCACGAGGTGGTGGAAGGCCGGGTGGAGAACACCAAGGAAGCCCTGCTGGACAAAGCCCGGGAGTGGCAGGGGTAACCCGAAAAAATCATACAAAAGAAAAACGCAGCGGGCGGTGGAGTTTTCCACTGCCCGCTGCGCTTTGTGTTGAAAAAAGATTTTTAAAAATTCATTATTCCACCCAGATGGCGCCGCTGATGTGGGTGGCGCCGTCGTTCACCAGCCGCAGATAGACCCGGCCTGCATCAAGGCCCGACAGGGGGATGGACTGGGTCTCACCGCTGGCTTGGGAAAGGTCGTATTCCTCCACCACCACGTCGTTTTGCAGCAGCTCCAGGGTGAGGGGGCCGCCGGTGCACTCCGATTGGACCATCAGGGTGCGGGTGTCCGGGTCGTCCAGGTCAAAGCGAGAAGTCATGTGGTAGCCCTCGCTGGACTTGTTCAGCGAAAAGTTCCAGACGCCGCCGGCGTGGTTTTCCATAGAGAGCAGCACCCAGCCGGTGTTCACATCGGAAGCGCCCTGGATGGAGAGGGTGGACTGGCCCGGGATGGCGTTTGCCTGGGCGGCCTGTTGGCTGGAACGGAAGGTGACCACCATCAGGCTGCCGATGATCAGCAGCAGCGAGAGGATGAAGGCGGCCATGCAGCCAATGGCGGCTTTCAGCATGCCGGACATTTTGCGGCGGGGGCGGGGGGCGTCCCGCAGCGCGTTGGGCGCGCCGCAGTTTTCACAGTACCGGGAGGACTGGGGAATGGGCGCCTGGCAGTTTTGGCAGGCGACCAGCTCCTGCTTGCGGGCAAAGGCCAGGTAGAGGATCAGCGCCAGAATGGGGCTGGCAAACACGCAGATCAGCACCCAAAGGGCGGGGCTTTGGCCGTGGAGCTTTGCGTCCTGGTAGATCCAGACGCAGAAAAAGACAAGGGACAGCAAAAAGCTGAGGAACATGACGCCCATTGCCAGAAACAGCAGCGTCGTGGTAGATTGCATCAACATGCCGAGGACCTCCTTTTGTGTTTTTGCGGCAGAAGGATGGTGGTGGATTCTTTCAGGTTGGACATTTTCAGCCCGATGAGGGTGAGCACTACGCCGCCCACGGCCATCCAGGCCAGGGCCAGCGCCGCCAGATGGGCCCACAGGGGCATGATGGGCAGCGAGAAGATCACAGCGGGCACGCCGCAGACGATGAAGTTGGCCACCATGGGCAGCCACCACAGCGAGACGGCCCGGATGTCCGGCTGGCGGTCCAGCTCTTCCTGGCGCTGCCACAGCCGGGCTTTCAGCTGGGCGTCCAGCTCGGGGGCGGGGGAGCCGCCGGCCTGGGGCTCATGCAGCGCCTGGAGCAGGGCGGCATCCAGATCGAAGTTACTCTTGTTGGCCATAGCCTTGCGCCTCCATTTCTTTTTTGAGGATCTGCCGGGCCTTGTGCAGCCGGCTTTTCACGGTGCCCAGGGGCACGCCCTCGATTTTGGCGATCTGTTCCAGTCCCCAGTCAAAGCCGTAGGCCAGGGTGACCGGGATGCGGAACTTTAAGGGCAGCCGCTGGATGGCGGCGTTCAGGGCCGCTGCCTGGGCCCGGGCGGACTCGTCCTG
>CASEVW010000002.1 GCA_949291395.1 uncultured Oscillospiraceae bacterium
ATACTCTTACTCATGAGGGACAGAGCTCCTTTCTTGGGTGTGTTGGTGTCGCAACTTAACTATACCCTATGAAGGCTCTGTCCTTCTACTTTTTTATTTGCTTTTTTGCTCTACTGTCCAACATGTATTGTAGCTCTACAGCAGAAACGGTGCTGTCCAGCAAAAAAGACTTGCGGCGGGAGCGAAAATGTGGTACCATAGTCGACGCTGCCCAAAAACGGGCAGCGCGCAGAACGTTTGGTTTTATTGGAAACGACACCGGAGCAGCCCTGCTTTCGCGGCCTGCACGGCTAACGAACAACACAGCGTTGCGGACACACAAACATCCGAAAAAACAATGTGGAGGAGTATTCGTTATGCCGAAAACCAAACTGGAAAATGTTATTTTTACCCTGATTATGGCCTTTGTGATGGTCTATGCCATGATCTGCTACAACATCGCCTTGAATGTGGGCGGCATGAGCAATCAGGTCTTTGTCATGGCCTTTGGTGAGATGGTCATTATGTGGCCGGTGGCCTTTATTCTGGAGTTCTTTGTGGTGGAACGTCTGTCCCAGAAGCTGGCCTTCCGTCTGGTCACCCCCGGTGTGGATAAGCCGGTCTTTGTGATTCTGGCCATCTCCTGCATGATCGTCTGCCTGATGTGCCCCATGATGAGTCTGGTGGCCACCATCCTGTTCAAGAATCCCGGCAGCCAGATTGTGGCGGTCTGGCTGCAGACTGCGGTGATGAACTTCCCCATGGCCCTGTGCTGGCAGGTGTTCTTTGCCGGCCCGCTGGTGCGCCTGGTGTTCCGGGTGCTGTTCCGCCGGGGCGAAAAGGCTACGGTCAACGCATAAGACAATGAATTCAGGCGGGCGGTTCCTTTGCAGGGAGCCGCCCGCTTGCTGTATACGGGGCGGGTTTGACAATTCCACTCAAACCTGATATATTTAACTATATCATTAAAGTATAGTTATCGCGGGGCGCGGCCCTGCACGGCGGGCCCGGTTTTGCCGCCCGCGGGAAAGGAGAAGGCGTTTATGCACATCACGCAGGAATCGGATTACGCCCTGCGCATCATATTTTGTCTGGCGCGCAGCCAGAAACGGATGGACGCCCGCTCCATCAGCGAGGAGATGAGCGTTTCGCTGCGGTTTGCCCTGAAGATCCTGGGCAAACTGGTGGGCAGCGGCTTGGTGGCCAGCTTCAAGGGGAATCGGGGCGGCTACGATCTGGCCCGCCCGGCGGACCAGATCACCATGCTGGACGTGATCAACGCGGTGGAGGGCCCGTACCAGCTGTCCCGCTGTTTGGATGAGTGCGGCGGATGCAACCGGGGCGCTTCCGGCGTGTGCGCCTTTCAAAAGGTGTTCCGCCGCGTGAGCGACCAGGTGAACCGGGAGCTCTCCAGCGTGAACTTTGCGCAGATCGTGGCGGACAGCCAGGAAAACCTCTGAAAAACATTACACCAGCCCGGGCGTATCACGCTCGGGCGATTTTTTTGCGAATTTGTAAAAAATGGCTTGACACTGCGCTTTTTGAGCGATATACTGTTATGGTATACCATAATTGGATTTACACGCCCTAAAATCAATTGCATGTAAAAAATCTCGCTAAAAGTTTGTGAAAAATGCACAAAATTGTGCGAGAGTACATGGAGCGACGGCGGGGCGTGCCTGCCAAAATGTAGAAGAAACAGGATAGGAGTGGAAGCTTTTTATGATGAAGGTTAAGCCCACAACCCTTGGCAAGACCGAACGAATGAGCTTTTCCCGCATTGATGAGGTCATCAATATGCCCAACCTCATCGAGGTGCAGAAAAACTCGTACCAGTGGTTTTTGGACGAGGGCCTGAAAGAGGTATTCCGCGACATTGCCACCATCGAGGACTTTACCGGCAATCTGGCCCTGGAGTTCGTGGACTACCATTTGGGAGAGCCCAAATACACCATTAAAGAGTGCAAACAGCGGGATACCACCTATGCGGCCCCCCTGCGCGTCACCGCCCGTCTGCTGAACAAAGAGACCGGCGAGGTGAAGGAGCAGGAGATCTTCATGGGCGACTTCCCGCTGATGACCGATGCCGGCACCTTCATCAACAACGGTGCGGAGCGCGTGATCGTCAGCCAGCTGGTGCGCAGCCCCGGCGTTTACTTCGGCGCCAGCTACGACAAGACCGGCAAGAAGCTGTACACCGCCACCATGAACCCCAACCGGGGCGCCTGGCTGGAGTATGAGACCGACTCCAACGATGTGTTCTATGTGCGCATCGACAAAAACCGCAAGCTGCCCGTCACCGTGCTGCTGCGCGCCCTGGGCATGGGCAGCGACGCCCAGATCCGGGAGTTCTTCGGCGAGGATGAGCGCATCCTGGCCACCCTGGACAAGGACACCACCCACAACGAGGAAGAGGGCCTGCTGGAGACCTACCGCAAACTGCGGCCCGGCGAGCCTCCCACGGTGGAGAGCGCCCAGACCCACCTGAATAATCTGTTCTTTGACCCCCGCCGCTACGACCTGTCTCGTTTCGGCCGGTACAAGATGAACAAAAAGCTGGCCCTGGCCCGCCGCATCACCGGCTTTGTGGCCGCCCGCGACATCGTTGCCCCCCTCACCGGCGAGCTGCTGATCGCCGCCGGCGAGAAGATCAGCCGTGAGGCTGCCGAGGCCGCCGAGGCCGCCGGTGTATCCGTGGCCTTCGTCATGGCCGACGACATGGAGCGCAAGGTCATCACCAACGGCACCGTGGACGCCCAGAACTTCTTTGATTTCGACGTTCTGGAATGCGGCATCAACGAGCGGGTGACCTTTGCCGAGGTAAAGGCCATCCTGGATGCCACCAGCGACGTGGAAGAGCAGAAGGAGCTGCTGGTCAAGAACCATGACCGCCTCATCAGCCGCACCGTCACCCTGGACGACATCTTCTCCTCCATCAACTACCTGAACGGCCTGGACCACGGCATCGGCGTCACCGACGACATCGACCACCTGGGCAACCGCCGTATCCGCAGCGTGGGCGAGCTGCTGCAGAACCAGTTCCGCATCGGCTTCTCCCGCATGGAGCGCGTCATCCGTGAGCGCATGACCCTGCAGGCTCAGGATACCAACGAGGCCACTCCCCAGAGCCTGATCAACATCCGTCCCGTTGTGGCCGCCATCAAGGAGTTCTTCGGTTCCAGCCCGCTG
>CASEVW010000003.1 GCA_949291395.1 uncultured Oscillospiraceae bacterium
AGCGCCCGGGCCTTTGCCGGGTCCAGCCCGCCGCCTGCGCCGCCACTGCCAATGGGCATCAGCTCGATGAACCGCACGTCTAAGGGGGCGTTCTCGGCCATTTCCGCCAGGGCCGTCACGTCCTGCTCGCCTTCGGCCAGCAGCACGCAGTTCAGCTTCATCCGCAGCCCGGCGGAAAGACCAGCCCGGATGCCCCGCAGTACCCCGTCCAGCTCGCCCCCGCCGGTGAGGGCGGCATAGCGCCGGGGGTCCAGGCTGTCCAGGCTCACGTTCACGCCGTCCACGCCGCTCTCGGCCAGGGCCGGGGCCAGCGGTTCCAGCAGCAGGCCGTTGGTGGTCAGGGTCACCGCCTGGCAGCCGGGCAGGGCTTTCAGCTGGCGGATGAACTCCACCGCCCCTTTGCGCACCAGCGGCTCCCCGCCGGTGACCTTAAAATGGCAGATGCCCGCCTGGATGGCCGCCCGGGCCACCCGTATAAGCTCTTCGTAGCTTAAAATTTCATCGTGGGGCAGCCACTGGGCCCCATTGGGCATGCAGTACCGGCAGCGCAGATTGCACCGGTCGGTGATGGAGATGCGCAGATAGTCGATCTCCCTGCCAAACTGGTCCTTCACGCAGCCCGCCCCCTTTCCTTTTTCAGCACCCTGGGAGCACCGCTTCCAGAAGTCCTACTTTATCGTTATCTTTTTATAAATATACCGATTTTCCGCCCCAAAGTCAACCGGCGGCCGGGAGCCGCCGGCCTAAGAGCCCGGCTTTTTTTGTAAACCTGCTAAACTTTTGTCATTCTGCCCTTGCTTTTCAATTAAATAAATGTTAAAATAAAATCAATATCTGATATTTAATTAACCAGTTTATTTTTGAGAAAGGTGGAGTTCATTGTGAATCTGCGTGAAAAGTACGGCGAATGGGGCGTCATCCTGGGCGCTACCGAGGGTGTTGGCAAGGCCTTCTGCGAAAAGCTGGCCCAGGGCGGCATGAACGTGGTCATGGTCGGCCGCCGGGAGGAAAAGCTGAAAGAGCTGGGCGAGTCCATCAAGGAGCGCTACGGCGTGGAGTACAAGGTGGTCAAGGCCGACTTCTCCCAGCCGGACGCCGCAGAGACCGTATTCAAGGCCACCGAAGGGCTGGATATGGGCTTTATGTCCTACGTTGCCTGCCTGCACTCCTTCGGCAAGATCCAGGACACTCCCTGGGAAAAGCACGAGGCCATGATCAACGTGAACGTGGTCACCTTTATGAAGTGCTTCTACCACTACATGAAGATCTTTGCCGCTCAGGACCGGGGCGCCGTCATCAACGTTTCCTCCATGACCGGCATCTCCAGCTCTCCCTGGAACGGCCAGTACGGCGCGGGCAAGGCGTACATCCTGAAGATGACCGAGGCCGTTGCCTGTGAGACCGAGCGCACCAACGTGGACGTGGAGGTCATCACCCTGGGCACCACCCTGACCCCCAGCCTGCTGAGCAACCTGCCTGGCGGCCCCCAGGGCGAAGCCGTGATGAAGATCGCCCAGACCCCCGAAGAGGTGGTGGACGAAGCCTTCGAAAAGCTGGGTAAGGAGTTCTCCGTGATCGCCGGCGAGCGCAACAAACAGAGCGTTCACGACTGGAAGGCCAACCACACCGAGGACGAGTACATCCGCTACATGGGCTCCTTCTATCAGGACTAAGGCAGCCTGAAATTTCATCAACAACGCAAAACGACCACGGCGAAAAGCCGTGGTCGTTTTTTGCTTATATGGGGCCGGTCAGCCCTATTCCGGGGCCTTTGCGCTGTACAGCACACTGGGCCGCCCGCCGGTGGAGTAGTCCACCTGGGAGCTGGCCTGCCCGCTCTCGGCCAGGTAATTCACATAATGGCGCACCGTCACGGCGGAAAGCCCCACCCCCGCCGCGATCTGCTCGCAGGTCTGGCCGGTGGTCTGCCGCCGCAGGTAGTCCCGCACGATGCACAGGGTCTTTTCCTGCAAGCCCTTGGGCAGTTCCTCCGGCGGCGGGGCCGCCGCTTCCGCCTTATACAGCAGCCGGTCCAGCTGTTCCTGGCTCACGGTGGTGCTCTGGGCCGCCCGGCGGCGCAGGTCAAAGGATTCCAGTGCCTGTTTGAACCGCTGGTACTCAAAGGGTTTCACCAGATAGTCCACCACGCCCAGCCGCATCACCGCCTCGATGGTGGCCCCGTCGCTGGCGGCGGTGATCATGATCACGTCGGTGCTCACGCCGGCGGCCCGCAGCTGGCGCAGCACGTCCAGCCCGTTCATCTGGGGCATGTACACATCCAGGATCACCAGGTCCGCCGGATGGTGGCGCAGGTAATCCAGCGCCTCCTGGCCGGTGGAACACTCCTTCGTCACCTGAAAGCGGGGATCCTTTTCGGTATAACGGCGGTCCAGCATGGCCACCATGGGGTCATCTTCCACGATCACGACCTGATACATGATCCATTTCCTCCTTTGTCATCCCTGGTGTTCCTGCACCGGGATGTTGATGGTGAAGGTGGTGCCCATGCCGGGCACCGACTCCACCCGCAGCGTGCCGCCATAGGCCTGCACGATATTCCACACCAGGGCAAGACCGGTGCCCCGGCCCTCGCCCTTGGTGGAAAAGCCCTGCTGGAACATCCGCTGCTGCACCTTGGGCGGGATGCCGCAGCCGGTGTCCTCCACAGCGATCAAAAGGCCCTTGTCCTCTTCCTCGATCAGGCAGACGTCCACCTCCCGCAGCGCCCCAGACGCCACGTTTTTAAAGGAATCAAAGGCGTTTTCGATCAAATTGCCCAGCACCGAGATGATGGCGTCCTCCGGCAGGCAGCGGCTCTCGTGGGGCAGGCGGCTGGCGGGGTCCAGCTTGAACACCACCCGCAGCTCCTGGGCGCGGCTCAGCTTGCCGATGAGCAGCGCCGCCACCGCCGATTCCTGGATGCGCCCGGTGATGCCGCCCATGGACTGGGCCCTGGTCTTGGTCAGCTCCAGCACATACCGCTCAGCTTCCTTGTATTCCTCCAGCTGCAACAGGCCCAGGATCACATGCAGCTTGTTCATAAACTCGTGGGTGTTGGCCCGCAGCGCGTCCACCACGTGGCGCACGCCGGTCAGATCCTCGGCAAGGCGGGTCACCTCGGTGCGGTTGCGGAAAATGGCCACCGCCCCCATGGTCTTGCCCCCTTTGCGGATGGGCATCCGGTCGGCCAGGATCTTGATGCCGGGCTGGGTGACCAATGGCACATTGTATTCCGCCTTGCCGCTGCGCAGCACCCGGTCCAGGGTGCTGGCGGGGTAGGTCTCCCGCAGCGGCTTTCCGGTGGGATCTCCCTCCGGCAGCTGGAGCATCTCCCGGGCCGCCTTGTTCAGGTAGACCACGTTCGCCTGGTCGTCAATGGCCAGCACGCCCTCTTCCAAAGCGTCCCAGATATCCTGGCGCTGCATCATCACCTGCTGGAAGGCCTGGGGCTCGTAGCCCTGCAGCTCCGATTTGATATACCGGGCCAGCCACCGGGCCAGAAAGCCTCCCAGGCTCACCACCACCAGGGCGATGAGCAGATATTGCACCACCGTGAGGGCCACCGTCTGGTAAACCGAGCGCATGTACACGCCCACCGCTACAAAGCCCAGCAGCTGCCCGTTTTCGCCGTACACCTTGGCGTAGGCGCAGCGCTCCATGCCGTCCTCGCTTTCGCCTTCCCGCAGGAACAGGTCTCCCTCGGTGCCGTCCAGCGGGGGCAAGCGCATATCCTGGCCGCTGCCTTTGCCGCTGCCCACCGCCACCATGCCGCCGCTTTCGTCCAGCACGGCCACCACGTCCAGGTCCTGTACCTGGGCCGCCACCTGCTGCAACAGGGCGCTCAGCGCTCCGGGCTCGCCCCGGCCCTCCAGCACGCCGCGCACGTCCTCGGTTTTGGAGAGCACCCCGGCAATGTCGGTCATGCTGCGGTCCATCAGCTGGTGATTGCTGCGCAGGTTCAGCCACAGGTTGGCCCCCAGGGTGAGCGCCAGCGTCAGCGAGATGCCCAGCACGCTGAGGGTCACCAGCTGGGCGTTCAGCGTGTGTTTGATCCGCTGGAACCATTTCATCGGCCTGTTCCCCCCTCTCCTTTTGTTCCTTCTGTATCATATCACATTCCCGGCCCGGCCTCAAATCCCCATTTTTTGTCTTTTATCCGGCCCATCGGGTGATACCTCCCTTATTTTTTTACATCCTTTGACCGCTTTTATGCAACCTGCACAGGGCGTTTTTGTAAAGCCGCTTTTTTTACTTTTTTTACTTTCATAAGCCTTGCTTTCTTTTGAAAGGGGGCATAGAATAGCCGGGTACCAAAGGGGGGAGATCATTGGATATCAAAGAAGAACTTACAGCGGCGCTGCAAAGCAAAACGGCCTTTGAGATCCCGCTGTTCGGCGGCATTCCCGTTCCGGAATCCGCCGTGGCCAGCTGGATCCTCATCGCCCTGGTCACCGTGGCGGCCATCTGGCTGACCCACGATATGAAAAAGGTGCCGGGCCGCCGGCAGATGGTCGCTGAAATGCTGGTAGGGTTCATCAACAATTTCTGCAAGGATCACCTGGGCGAGCACTGGCGCACCTTCGCGCCGTACCTGGGCACCTTCGGCATCTATCTGGTGCTGGCAAACCTTTCTGAATTCATCGGCATCACGCCGCCCACCAAGGACCTGAACGTGACCGCCGGCCTTGCGTTCATGGCCGTGCTGCTCATTTACGGGGCCAGCTTCAAGATCAAGGGCTTCAAGGGCGGCCTGCACAAGTTTGCGGAGCCTTCGCCCATCGTGGCCCCGCTGAACATCCTGGAGATCGGCATCCGGCCGCTGTCGCTGTGCATGCGGCTGTTCGGCAACGTTTTTGCCTCCTTCGTTATCATGGAGCTGGTGAAGATCGTGGCCCCCGTGATCGTGCCGATCCCCTTGAGCCTTTATTTCGATGCGTTCGACGGTATCATCCAGGCGGTGGTGTTCGTATTCCTGACCACCCTGTTCCTGGGCGAATCCATTGAATAAACACTAAAAAAACAACTGACTGATTTTTAGGAGGAACTTTATTATGACTACCGCTATTGCTGCCGCTATTGCTGTTCTGGTTGGTATTGGTGCCGGCATCGGCATCGGCTACGCCACCGCCAAGTCCAACGAGGCCATTGCCCGTCAGCCCGAAGCCGCTGGTAAGATCAGCAGCAACCTGCTGCTGGGCTGCGCCCTGGCCGAGGCGACTGCCATTTACGGCTTCCTGATCGCCATCCTGCTGATCTTCATGCAGTGATCGGAGGCGATACGCCGTGGCGATTTTAAACCTGAACGCAGAGATCGTTTATGTGTTCATCAACCTGGCGATCCTGCTGCTTCTGATGAAGAAGTTCTTGTTCGGCCCGGTCACCAAGATGCTGGACGAACGCTCCAAGGAGATCGCCGACACCATCGACGGCGCCAACGCCAAGATGGACCAGGCGAACCAAACCAAGCAAGAGTACGAAGCACACCTGCAAAACGCCAAGCTGGAGGCCCAGGCCATTGTGGACGACGCCAAAAAGCGCGGCCAGCAGGAATATGAGCTGCAGCTGGAAAAGGCCCGGGCGGACATTGCCCGGATGCAGGCTGCCGCCCAGAAACAGGCCGAGGCCGACCGTGCCGCCATGCTGGAGGGCGCCCGCAAGGAGATCGCCATGCTGGCGTTGCTGGCTGCTTCCAAAGTGTCGCAGCAGAAGATGAACGCCGAGGCTGACCGTGCTCTGGCTGATGCCTTCCTGGCGGAAGTGGAGGAACACGCATGAGCTTGACTGCCGCCCATTATGCCAGCGCCCTGCATCAGGCCGGCTGCCCGGAACAGACGCTGCGGGATACCGCAGACCTGATTTTGGGCAGCCAGCCCCTGCTGGACGCGCTGGTCAGCCCGGCGGTCAGTTTACACGAAAAGCAGGCGGTACTGCACCGCCTGCCTTTTGCCGACTGCCCGCCCCGGCTGATGCGTTTTTACGAACTGCTGGCGGAAAAGGGCCGTTTTGCCCTTCTTCCCGACATTCTGTACGAATACCACCTGCTCACCCTGGCCGACGCTGACCAGACCGTATGCCTGATGCGCTGCGCCCAGATGCCCAGCCAGGACATCCTGGTGGACATCGCCAAGGCCATGTGCAAGCTGCACGGCCGTGCCGGTGTGGAGATGCAGGTCATCATCGACCCGTCCCTGTTGGGCGGCTTCGTCCTGGAAATCGACGGGACGACCTATAACAAGAGTGTGAGCGGGCAGCTGCATCGTCTGGCGCGCCGCCTGCAAGAGAGGTGAACCCACTGTGAATCAATCCGAAGAGATCATTTCCATTCTCCGGGAGGAGATCGAACAATATGACAGCCGCGCCCAGCGTGAGGAGACCGGTTCCATCATCGAGATCGGCGACGGCATCGCCACCGTTTACGGCCTGGACAAGGCAGTTTACGGCGAGCTGGTGGAATTTGAGACCGGCGCTAAGGGCATCGTGCTGAACCTGGAGCGGGACAGCGTGGGCGTTGTTCTGCTGGGCAGCGAGGACGGCCTTGCCGAGGGCAGCACCGTCAAGCGCACCGGCCGTGCCGCCGACGTTCCCGCCGGCGAGGGCCTGATCGGCCGCACCGTGAACGCCCTGGCCGAGCCCATCGACGGCCTTGGCCCCATCGAGACCGACGCCTTCATGCCCATCGAGCGGGAGGCCTCCGGCGTTGTATCCCGCGAGCCGGTGAACGTTCCCTTGCAGACCGGCATCCTGGCCATCGACTCCATGGTGCCCATCGGCCGTGGCCAGCGCGAGCTGATCATCGGCGACCGCCAGACCGGCAAGACCGCCATTGCGGTGGACACCATCCTGAACCAGAAGGGCAAGGATGTGATCTGCATCTATGTGGCCATCGGCCAAAAGGCTTCCACCGTTGCCCAGCTGCGCAACAACTTCATCAAGCACGGCGCCATGGACTACACCATCATCGTGTCCAGCCCGGCCAGCGAGCCCGCGCCGCTGCAGTACATCGCCCCCTACTCCGCCACCGCCATCGGCGAGTATTTCATGGCCCGTGGCAAGGACGTGCTGATCGTGTACGACGATCTGTCCAAGCACGCGGTGGCTTACCGTACCCTGAGCCTGCTTTTGCACCGCAGCCCCGGCCGTGAGGCCTACCCCGGCGACGTGTTCTATCTGCACAGCCGCCTGCTGGAGCGTTCCTGCCGGCTGACCAAGGAGTACGGCGGCGGCTCCATGACCGCCCTGCCCATCATCGAGACCCAGGCGGGCGACGTTTCCGCCTACATCCCCACCAACGTGATCTCCATCACCGACGGCCAGATCTATCTGGAGAGCAGCCTTTTCTTTGCGGGCCAGCGCCCCGCCGTCAACGTGGGCCTGTCGGTGAGCCGTGTGGGCGGCGCCGCCCAGACCAAGGCCGTGAAAAAGACGGCCGGCACCCTGCGCATCGACCTGGCCCGCTTCCGGGAATTGGAGGTCTTCACCCAGTTCAGCTCGGACCTGGACAAAGCCACCCAGACCGCTCTGGATCACGGCAAGCAGCTGATGGAGATCCTCAAGCAGCCGCTGTACAACCCCATGAGCGTCAGCCGCCAGGCGGTGATCCTGTACATCTCCACCAACAGCCTGCTGGCCGATGTTCCCCTGGAGCATTCCCGCAAGACCGCCCAGGGCTTTGTGGACTACCTGGAAAACACCCAGCCCCAGCTGCTGGAAGAGATCGAATCCACCGGCGCGCTTTCCGCCGCTGTTGCCGAGAGCATCCGCGCCGCGCTGGATGCCTATAAGGGACAGGTGAGCGCGCAATGGCAAGCATAAAAGAGATCCGTACCCGCATCAAGAGCGTGGATCAGACCCTGAAGATCACCAACGCCATGTATCTGATCTCCTCCGCCAAGATGCGCAAGGCCCGCCAGCAGCTGACCGGCGTGGAGCCTTACTTTAACAAAATACAGGAGACCATTGCCGACATCCTGTATCACTCCCATGAATTTGAGCATCCCTTCATGGACACCCGTCCCGGCAAGAAAAAGCGCACAGTGGGCTATATCGTCATCACCGGCGACAAGGGCATGGCGGGCGCTTACAACCACAACGTGCTGAAGCTGGCGGAGGAAAAGCTGGCCCAGACCGAAAACCCGGTCCTGTTTTTGATCGGCCAGGTGGGCCGGGCCTACTTTGCCGGCAAAAACGTCACCGTGGACGCGGAGTTTTTGTACACCGCCCAGGACCCCACCGTCACCCGTGCCCGGGACATCAGCGAAACGGTGGTGGACCTGTTTCTGCGGGGCCAGCTGGACGAGGTGCACGTGGTGTACACCAAGATGGTCAGCTCCATGCTCATGCAGCCCAGCACCTATCAGCTGCTTCCCCTGACCCGGGAGCAGTTCCAGGACGGCCCCGCCCAGCACACCGACGGCAAGTACAACCGTCAGGTGGTGTATGTTCCCTCGGAGCATAAGGTCATGGACAAGATCGTGCCCGGCTATCTGAAGGGCGTGATCTTCGGCTGCCTGGTGGAATCCTTCTGCAGCGAGCAGAACGCCCGCATGACCGCCATGGATTCTTCCACCAAGAACGCTAAGGAGATGATCCGCACCCTGTCGCTGGAGCAGAACCGCGCCCGGCAGGCTGCCATCACCCAGGAGATCACCGAGATCGTGGGCGGCGCGCAGAAAAAGAGCGCAAACGACCGCCCCTCTCACCGGCCCGTGCCCGCCCTCACCCTGCTGGTGAGCGCCGACGGCACGGTGCTGCACAAAGCGTAAGTTTATTTTGTTCGATTTATTCGGAAAGCGAGGAACCGATATGCAAAACAAAGGCACCATTGCACAGGTTCTCGGCCCCATTGTGGACGTTGCGTTTGAAAACGGCAAGCTGCCCGCCATCAACGAGGCCCTGACCGTGCAGCTGGACGGCGCCGAGCAGGTCATGGAGGTCGCCCAGCACGTGGGCGGCAACACCGTGCGCTGCATCATGCTCAGCCCCAGCGAGGGCCTGGGCCGCGGCGTGGAAGTGACCGCCAGCGGCGCTCCCATCGAAGTACCCGTGGGTGACAAATGCCTGGGCCGCATGTTCAACGTGCTGGGCAATGCCATCGACGGCGGCGAGGAAGTAAAGGACGCGGAAAAGTGGTCCATCCACCGCGAGCCCCCCAAATTTGTGGACCAGAGCCCCGTGGTTCAGATCCAGGAGACCGGCATCAAGGTCATCGACCTGCTGGCCCCCTACGCCCGCGGCGGTAAGATCGGCCTGTTCGGCGGCGCCGGCGTGGGCAAGACCGTGCTGATCCAGGAACTGATCCGCAACATCGCCACCGAGCACGGCGGCTACTCCATCTTCACCGGCGTGGGCGAACGCACCCGTGAGGGCAACGACCTGTGGCGGGAGATGAAGGAGTCCGGCGTTCTGGAAAAGACCGCCCTGGTCTTCGGCCAGATGAACGAGCCCCCGGGAGCCCGTATGCGGGTGGCTCTCACCGGCCTGACCATGGCCGAGTACTTCCGCGACCAGGAAAAGCGGGACGTTCTGCTGTTCATCGACAACATCTTCCGTTACGTGCAGGCCGGCAGCGAGGTCTCCGCCCTGATGGGCCGGATGCCCAGCGCCGTGGGCTACCAGCCCACCCTGGCCAACGAGGTGGGCGCCCTGCAGGAGCGCATCACCTCCACCCGTGACGGCGCCATCACCAGCGTGCAGGCCGTTTACGTGCCCGCCGACGACCTGACCGACCCGGCTCCCGCCACCACCTTCACCCATCTGGACGCCACCACCGTGCTGAGCCGTAAGATCGTGGAGCAGGGCATCTACCCTGCGGTGGACCCTCTGGAATCCACCAGCCGCATCCTGGAGCCGGACATCGTGGGCCAGCGCCATTACAACGTAGCCCGCGG
>CASEVW010000004.1 GCA_949291395.1 uncultured Oscillospiraceae bacterium
CGCCCGCTTTCGCCGGGGGCTGCGCCGGTGCAGCACCCCGGCGGCGGAACAGGATCAGACCCGCCTGCGTCTGCTGTGCGTGAAGTATGGCTGGATGGCCCCGCTGCCTGTCTTTTGGGCCGAGGGCATCGCCAGCCCGCTGCTGGTGGGCATCCTGCGCCCGGCGCTGTATCTGCCCCGGCAGATGGACGGCCCGGAGCTGGAACTGGCGCTGCGCCACGAACTGGCCCACCTGAACGGGGCGGACCTGTGGCTGAAAGCCCTGAGCCAGCTGGCCTGCTGGCTGCACTGGTTCGACCCGGTCTGCCGGTGGCAGGCGGCCCGGCTGGAACGGGTGTGTGAATTTGCCTGCGACGAGGCGGCGGTGGGCGGCCTGGATACCGAGCAGCGCAAAGCCTACGGCCGGGTGCTGCTGCAGGCGGCCAGCGCTTCGCTGCCCGCCGGTGTGTCCGGCCTGAGCAGCAGCGGCAGAGGCCTGAAAAAACGGCTGGAAGCGCTGTTCTGCGAGAAAAAGGCCAGCCGGGGCCAGCGGGCCGCGGCGGCCGGCTGCATGGCGGCGGCGCTGCTGTTCACCGCCTGCGCCTCGGCGGGGATGTCCGCTTCGGCGCCGGTACCATCCGGCAGCGGGCAGGGCGTTCTGCTGCCGGAGAACGGCAGCCTGCTGCAAACCATGCGCCTGCAGCAGGAAAGCGAGACGGTGCAGGCCAAAACGGCTCCCGAACCCATGCCGGAACCGGAGGAAAAACCGGCCCTGCGCGAGGGGCAGGCCCGGGTGGAATGGGTGCGCCAGAACCAGACGGTGCTTTCCGGTTACGACTATGTGCTGGATGAGAGCCTGGCCGAGGGCGAGTATGTCATCGACCGGGAAGCCGTTCCGGGCACCGACGAGGTGAGCGGCTGGAGCTTTTACGATGCAAGCGGCCTGCTGGTGGACCGGCAGCAGGTGAGCCGGGTCAGTTTGCAGGCTCCGGTGCAGGGCGTCGTGCGGTACAACGGCGAACGGGCCGCCATTGAAGGCAAAGTGACGGCCCACGGCATCGAGCGGGGGCTGCTGCCCGGAATAGAAGACGTGGGAACGCTGATCTGGCCGGTGCCGGATTACACCTATGTGAGCCGCTGGATGAGTGAGTATCACAAAGGCAGCGACCTGATCGCCCCGAAGGGCGCGCCGGTCTATGCCATGGCCGACGGTACGGTGACGGAGGCTCAGTATCACTATTCCTACGGCAATTGTGTGGTCATCCAGCATGGGGGTGGGGTGTCCACCCTGTATTCCCATCTGAGCGAGATCTCGGTGGCGGCGGGGGACACGGTCACCCAGGGCGAGCTGATCGGTTCGGTGGGAAGCACCGGCAACTCCACCGGCAATCATTGCCATGTAGAGATCAGGGTGGACGGCCAGCTCCAAAGCCTGAAAGATTACTTCCCGGACAAATAAAACAGCGCCCGGCCCGGCGGCGGGAGACCGGCTGCCGGGCTGGACGCTTGCATTTTAAAACAGCGTGGGGTATACTATAGATAGAAAGTGGTGCTGCCCGGAGACGGTCTAGCCCCTTAGATCTTGTGTAACGGAATGACCGTCAACAGCTTTCCTAGGGCTTGGCGGTCATTTCCGTTTTTTGTCGTTATGTGTGATGGTCCACACGATGCAGCACCATGAAAAGAATCAGAAGCGCAAAAAGCGCCCCCGTTCCGGCCGGAACGGGGGCGCTTTTGGTCTTATGAAGAAAAGGGGGAGGCTCAGGCCTTGTTCACGCTGCCGAACAGCTCCATCTTTTCTTTTACAGTGGCCTTGATGGCCTCAAAGCCGGGGGCCAGCAGCTTGCGGGGGTCGAAGCCCTTGCCTTCCAGATCCTTGCCGGCCTCGATGTAAGAACGGGTGGCGGCCGCGAAGGACAGCTGGCACTCGGTGTTCACGTTGATCTTGGAAACACCCAGGCTGATGGCCTGACGGATCATGTCAGCGGGGATGCCGGTGCCGCCGTGCAGCACCAGGGGGATGCCGCCGGTGGCCTGGTGGATCTTGTCCAGAGCCTCAAAGTCCAGGCCCTTCCAGTTTTCGGGGTACTTGCCGTGGATGTTGCCGATGCCGGCGGCCAGGAAGTCGATGCCCAGGTCGGCGATCTTCTTGCACTCGGCGGGGTCAGCGATCTCGCCGGCGCCGATCACGCCGTCTTCCTCGCCGCCGATGGAGCCGACTTCGGCCTCAATGGAGATACCTTTGGAGTGAGCCAGCTCCACCAGCTCGGTGGTCTTGGCTACGTTCTCGTCGATGGGGTAGTGGCTGCCGTCGAACATGATGCTGGAGAAGCCGGCCTCGATGCAGGCCTTGGCGCCCTCGTAGCTGCCGTGGTCCAGATGCAGGGCAACGGGAACGGTGATGTTCAGGGTCTCGATCATGGCCTTCACCATGGCGGCCACGGTCTTGTAACCGGTCATGTACTTGCCGGCGCCTTCGGACACGCCCAGGATCACGGGGCTGTTCAGCTCCTGCGCGGTGAGCAGGATGGCTTTGGTCCATTCCAGGTTGTTGATGTTGAACTGGCCTACAGCATAGTGGCCGTCACGGGCTTTGTTGAGCATTTCGGTTGCGCTAACCAGCATAATCAATGTACCTCCATTTCTAAGGCGGCAGCCGCAGGGCGCGCCTGCCAAGACAAACAAAACAGCTTGTTAAGTTTTTGCCTTCCACCAGTATACCCCAAACAAAAGGCAAAATCAATCGACGGTCGTCTCTTTCCTTTGCATTTTGCGCTCATGTTTGGTTTTTTGGCGGCTCGTTTCCGTCAGGTTGCGGCGGGCGTAGTCAAAAATGTACTGCTGGGCGATGCCCGCATGGCTGCGGCAGCACACCGGGATGCCCCGGGGGAACAGCTGGGCCATGGCCTTTTTCATCCACACGTCCATGGGAAAGGCCTTCCAGAAGGAAAGGCTGAACAGCAGCACGCAGTCCGCCACCTTGGGCCCCACGCCCTTGATGGTCATCAGGGCGGCTTTGGCCTTGTCCATGGGCATGGAGCGCAGCTGGGCCTCGCACACCTGGCCGCTGGCCACCTTTTGGGCCGCGTCGATCAGGTACTCCGCCCGCCAGCCCGCCCGCAGAAAGGCCAGGTCCTCCGGCGCAAGGCAGGCCATGGCCTCGGGGGTGGGGAAGGCATAGCCCCCGCCCGGCAGCGGCTGGCCCAATCCCTGGCACAGCCGCTCCACGATGGCCTTGATCCGGGGGATGTTGTTGTTCTGGCTGATGATAAAGGTGCACAGCGTTTCAAAAAAGGGCTGGCGCAAAAGGCGGATGCCGGGCTGGCTGTCCACACAGGCGGCCAGTCTTTGATTGCCCGCCCGGAACCGGGCCAAAAGGGCGGGGTAGTCCACGTCCAGAGCAAAATAGTTGGTCCAGAACGGCCGGTCGGCCTCCTCGGCGCCCTGGATGAACAGCCGCTGGCCTTCGGTCCAAACGGTCACTTCATAGTTTTCCACAATGCCCTGCCAGCCCTGCGGACCGGCTTTCCACCGGAATGCCTGGCCGCAGTCCAGGGTGGCGGCCAGGTCCATGCCGCCATGGTTTTCAACAACGATCAAAAAAACACCTCCATTGATGGGCGAAAAACGCCCCGAAACGACGGGGATTGGTAAATAGAGAGAAAAAATCCAGAGACTGCCGGGTCGTTTTTGTCGAAAAAGACCCGTGGAAAAGTCGGTTTCAACAGCCTGTTTACAGGAAAACTTTCCACAAGGATGTGGAAAACTACCGGAAAATTGTGACTAAACTAAGAACAAATGGCTTAAAATGGCCACTTCTCAACACTTTCAACAGGGTTTTCAACATGTGGAAAAACAAAACTGGTTTACGAATGGTATAACCGCCGCCGTGGCGGCGCGCAAAAATTCCCCCTTGCATTTTACCGCGTTTTATGCGTTTGGGAAAGGGGGCGGCGGCCAAAACTCTTTTTTATGGTCCCGGAAGGGCAGAGCGGAGCGGGCGGCGAAAAAAGCAAAAACTTGTCTTCAAACGGTGGCAAAAACCACGGCAGAGTGATATACTTTTACATATATGCTTACAGATACGCGGCAGGGCCATGGCCGGCCGCTGTAAAATACGTTCCAAAAAAAGGAGAAGGCAGATGCCCCAGAAATTTGACAAAAAATTCGACCGAGGCGAAAAGCCCCGCAACGATCATAAATCCCGGCGGGAGGGCCAGCGCCCCGCCCGCCCCGCCCGCCCCGAGCGGGATGAGCCGGACCAGAGCCTGGTCTACGGCAAAAACCCGGTGACCGAGCTGCTCAAGAGCGGCGCCGGGGTGGACACCGTGCTGCTGGCAGACACCCTGCCCGAGCCGGTGGCCGCCTATTACACCGCCCTGGCCAAGGAGGCCGGCGCGGTGGCCAAGCGGGTGCACGCCAACAAGCTGCGCCTCACCTGCGGCACCGACAGCCACCAGGGCGTGGCGGCTTTTGCCAGCGCGGTGGAGTACGCCACCCTGGAAGAGCTGCTGGCCCAGGCCAAAGAAAAGGGCGAAGCGCCCTTTTTGGTGCTGTGCGACGGGGTGGAGGATCCCCACAACCTGGGTGCCATCATCCGCTCGGCCCTGCTGTGCGGGGCCCACGGTGTGGTGATCCCCAAGCGGGGCGGCGCGGCCATCACCCCCACCGTGCTGAAAAGCAGCGCCGGTGCGGCGGCCCGCCTGCCGGTGGCCCGTGTGGCCAACATCGGCGAGAGCATCCGCCGGCTGAAAGAGCAGGGCGTTTTTGTGTACTGCGCCGATATGGACGGCACCGCCCTGCACAAGAACGATCTGACCGGCCCGGTGGCCCTGGTGATGGGCAGCGAGGGCCGCGGCGTGAGCCCGCTGGTGAAGAAGCTGTGCGACGGCGTGGTCAGCCTTTCCATGGCGGCCCGCGGCACCGGCGTGGACAGCTTCAACGTGAGCGTGGCAGCGGGGATCATCTTGTATGAGATCGCCCGCCAGCGGGGCGAATGAGCGCCCCGGCAAACTTTTGTGAGTAATGGAGGGATCGACCAATGCCGGACAATCGGTTTTCCAGGTCTGTGGATGCCATCCTGGAAGATTTGAAACAGCAGCAGCCAGCCCCCGGCCAGAACGACCGGGCGGTGGACGACATCCTGGCGGACCTGGGGCTGGAGGGCGCCGCTGGCCATCCGGCCCGACAG
>CASEVW010000005.1 GCA_949291395.1 uncultured Oscillospiraceae bacterium
AAACGCCGGAACCCCTGGCAAAGCTGGCCGCGGACTGCGCCGGCCGGGGGCGGGACATCTGCGCCGCCGCCGGGCTTCAGTTTGCGGCGGAGACCTGGCCCGACCCGCTGCCGGAGAAAATGCTGCCCCTCTGCCGGGAAGATCTTCTGCGGGCGGTGGAAAACCTGTTCAGCAACGCCGCCCGCTACAGCCCCGCCGGGGGCACGGTGTATTTTTCCGCCCGGGCCGAGGCGGGGCGCTTGGTGCTGGCGGTGGAGGACGAGGGCCCCGGTTTTTCCGCCGAAGCGCTGGCCAAGGCGGGCAGGAGCTTTTATACCGAGGACGCCAGCCGCCCCCAGGACGGGCACATGGGCCTGGGGCTGACCACCGCCGCCCAGACGGCGAAGCGCCACGGCGGCGGCCTGGTATTGGAAAACACCGGCCGGGGGGCCAGGGCCAGTGTCTGGCTGCCGCTGGCATGAGTTTTCAACAACAAAAGAGGGAGACGGTGGAAAACCGCCTCCCTCTTTTTTATAAAAATAAAATACACTGGGATCCGCCCGTGCCTCCGAAGCCTCTCGGGAGCAAAAAGTCAGCAGCCCTTCAGCTTGTAATAGAGGGCAAAGCCCACCCGGGTGACCGGCTCAAAGAGCCCCAGTTTCACCAGCAGCTTGCGCAGCCGGTAGGCCGGGGCGGTCCGGTCTTCCTCGGTGTTGACCACATCCAAAAACAGGGTCTTTTCCGCCGGGATGTTATGGTCGGCCCAGATACACAGCAGATACTCCGAGAGAAAGCCGCACATACGGGGCGAAAGGATGCCCTGCTCTTCGCCCAGCCGCTCGAATTCCTCCAAAAGCGGGAACATCCAGGCGCTGTAGGCGCAGAACACCTCCCGGGAAGCAAGGAACATATTGCCGAAGCTTGCCCGGTGCCCATAGACGAATTTTTCAAAGGAGGGCATATAGTCCGGGCATCTGCGCTGGATGATCTCCTCCATCAAAAGCAGGGGCTTGTCCTGCCCCTCTTTGGGCCGGTCGTGATACAGGGTGCCATTGTAGGCCAGCTTGTAGACCGGCTTTGGCAGAACGATCTGATAGCGCTCCAGCAGCCGCCGGATCTGCTCTGCGGTGAGGACCGCATCCTTCCAGTTTTTCGCATACAGATCCGCGGTAAAGTAGCGGCGGTAATGCACCAGCCCCATGATCTGGGCATCGTGCAGGTTTTTCCATGCCCAGTACTGGGCGGTGAGCTCGCAGTATTGGGGATTTTTTTCGGAGATATTCTCTCCCTCGTCATCCCGCTGAAACCCCAGATCCTGCGCGGCCAGCGCCGCGCCCACCTGGACCGGAAGATAACCCTCCAGCCCCAGCGGCGCAAAGCCCTTATGCGCCGCCGTTAAAACAACAACCTTTTCCATATGCGGTCTCTCCCTTCCTGGCATGGTGCCGTTCAATGCCCTCCCGTTTCGCTCATTATAGCACGGTCCGGCCCGGATTGTCATCCTTGCCAGCGCCGCTTTATGCCTGGTACACGCACCTGCCGCCCACGTAGACGGCCTTCACCGGCACGTTTTCGATCTGATGGGGCTCCACCGTGAACAGGTCCTCGCCCAGCACCACGAAATCCGCCAGATAACCCGGCGCGATGCGGCCCTTTTCCGCCTCTTCAAAGGAGGCGTGGGCCCCGTGGATGGTGTAGCTGTCGATGGCCTGCTGCACCGTGAAGGCTTCCTCCGGCCGGTAGGGGCCCAGATGGTCTTTCAGGGTCTGGCGGGTCACGGCGCACTGGATGCAGGCCAGCGCCCGGGGCAGCTCCACCGGGCAGTCGGTGCCGCTGGACACCCACACCCCCGCGTCCATCAGGGTGCGGAAGGCGTAGCTGGTGGAGGCCAGCTCGTCGCCCACCCGGTCCCGCAGCATGTGGATGTCGTAGTCCAGAAAGATCGGCTGGGCGTAGACGTGCAGGTCCATGGCCTGGATGTCCGCCAGCTGATCCGGCCGGGTGATCTGGCAGTGCACCAGGCCGTGGCGGTGGTCCGCCCGGGGCGTTTCGGCCTGGGCTTTTTTGAAGGCGGAGAGCACCCGGTCCAGGATGCCGTCCCCGATGGTGTGCACCGCCACCTGCATGCCGTGGCGCTGGGCGCAGCCGATCAGATCGTCAAACTGCTGCTGGGTGTAGATGGGGATGCCCCGCCAGCCAGGCTTATCCGCATAGTCCCGGCTCAGGTAGGCGCTGCGGGCCCCCAGGGAGCCGTCGCCCAAAATCTTCAGGGGGCCGATCTTGACCCACTCGTCGCCCCAGCCGGTGTTGTATCCGGCGGCAAAAAATTCTTCCAGGGCGGGCACGCTGGTGAGCTGGGCCTGCTGGTACATGCGCACCGTCATCTTTCCCTCGGCTTTCAGCTGGGCGTAGGCTTCCATGATCTCCTGCCAGCTCACGGTGGCAAAGGCGTCGAAGTCATCGGTCTGGCAGGAGGTGACACCGTAGGCGTTCAGGTGCTTCTGGGCGTCCAGCAGCATGGCTTTCAGCTCTTCCACGGTGGGCTTGGGCAGCTTGGAATACACCAGCTCCATGCCGGTCTCCCGGAACACGCCGTTGGGCTGGCCGTCCTCGCCCAGCTCAAAGCAGCCGCCCTCGGGCTGGGGCGTATCGGCGGTGACGCCGATCATCTCCAGGGCTTTGGTGTTCACCACGCAGGCGTGGCCGCAGGTGCGCACGATGCACACCGGGTGCCGGGTGGACACGGCGTCCAGGTCCTGCCGGGTGGGGAAGCGGTGCTCGCCGGAAAAATAGTCGTGGTTCCAGCCCCGGCCCCGCACCCACTGGCCGGGGGCAAACTGCTTTTCGGCCAGAAAGTGGCGCATGGCGTCCAACAGCTCCTCCATAGAACCGGTGTGGCGGGACAGGTCCGCCACCTGCAGGGCATAGCCGTAGTTCAGCAGGTGCATGTGGGAATCGTTGAACCCGGCGCAGACGAAGGCCCCGCCCAGATCCACGGTCTCGCTGCCGGGCCCGGCGATGGCCGCCGCCTCCTCGTTGGTGCCCGCATAGACAAAGCGGTCGTTTTCCACCACAAAGGCCTGCACCAGCGGAAGCTGGCCGGTGTAGACCCGGCCGTTTTGATAAACCGTTCGCATAAAAACGCTCCTTTTGCGCAGGACCCGGAGCCAATCTTAGGGCCCCGGGTCCGGTATTTGTGTTACTATTGTTTATTCCTGCCGGGCTTTTTCTGCCTCCAACGCAGCCTTGACCTCCGGCTTGTCCTCATAGAAGAGCACCGTGTCCGGGTCCACCTGGCCGATGTGCAGGTAGCGGGCCTTGTAGTCCTTGAGCAGCTTGAAATACTGGCCGGACAAGATCAGCACCACCGCCACGTTCACCAGTGTGGGGATGCCGCTGGTGATGTCCACCAGGGTCCAGATGCTCAGATCGCCCACATAGATCAGGTACAGGGTGAGCAGGAAGGGGGGCACCGCATAGAAGTACTTGAACATGATGAGCAGGTACTTTTTCAGGGTGGGATGGTTTTTGGCCAGATGGCGCAGCACCGCCTCGTAATAGGCGTACCAGCCGCCGGAGGTGGTCACCGAGAAGATCACCATGATCAGGGTGAGGGCCACGGTGCCGAAGGCGCCAAAGCTGTGGGTGAACACGTTCAGCGCCAGGGTGGCGTTGGTAGCGCCGCTGGTCCACTCGCCGGACACCAGCACCGTGAGGGCGGTGATGGTGCAGACCACGAAGGTGTCCACAAACACCTCAAAGGAGCCCCACAGGCCCTGTTCCACCGGGTGGCGGGTCTGGCTGGAGGCGTGGATCATGGGGCTGGTGCCCCATCCGGCCTCGTTGGAATACACGCTGCGGGCCATGCCGGTGGAGATCACCTTGGAAACGCCCGCGCCCGCAAAGCCGCCCAGGGCGGCGGTGCCGGTGAACGCGTCGCTGAAGATGGCGCTCAGGGTGGGCAGGATGTTCTCGGCGTTCATCAGGATGACGATGAGGCCCAGGATCAGGTAGCTCAGGCTCATGATGGGCACCAGCTTGGTGAGGATCTGGCCCAGCTTTTTCACGCCCCGCCAGATGAGGGCGTAGAGGATGATGACGATGATGAGGGCCGCCACGGCCTGGGGGATGTGCAGGGACTGGGCCACTACCTCCGAGGTGGTAAAGGTGGAGGCGCTGATGAAGAAGGTGGAGAAGATGCCGATGCCGAAAATGAAGGCCAGAGGCAGCCAGGCTTTGCCCCAGTGGCGCTCTTCGCCCAGGCCCCGCTCCATGTAATAGGTGGGGCCGCCGTAGGGCACACCGTTTTCATCGGTGCGGCGGTAGTACACCGCCAGGGTCACCTCCACCTGCTTGATGAGCATACCCAAAAAGGCGGTGAGCCACATCCAGAACACGGCGCCGGGGCCGCCGGTGGTCACGGCGGTGGCAACGCCCGCAATGTTGCCAAAGCCCACCGAGCCGCCGATGGCGGTGGCCACGGCCTCGTAGGGGGTCAGCAGGCCCTTGCCTTCCTTGTCGGCCTCGTCCCGGCGGAACAGGCGGCCCAGGGTGCGGCTGAAGATGTAGCCCAGGTGCCGCACCTGGAAAAAGCCGGACCGGACGGTGAGGTACACGCCGGTGACGATCATCAGAATGATCAGGGGCGGGCCCCAGATCAGATCGTAGATGGTGTTTAAAATTTCGGTCATGATGTTTGTTTCCTCCTTGCATGTTTTGATCGGATACCATCACAACCGTTGATCGCCGTAACAAAAGAAGGACAGCGACGCCGGAATTTGCATCGCTGCCCTTACAAAAAGAACGGAACAAAACCCCAATAGCGCCAACACTTTTTCAAGTGAGAGTGCGCAGCCTGTTAAACTGCGCCCCAACAAACGCCCCTGCCGCCGCAGCAGGCATCGTTTCGGCGGAAAGCCCTTTCCCGCAGGGGTCGCTGGCCGGCAGGCCTCGCCCCGCGGTACTGATGGTTCCCGCGCCTCTATTGTGTGGTATTCAATTGCTTTTTTATGATACGGCAAGCAGGCGGGCCTTGTCAACATTTTTTGACAGAAATCAAAAAAAACGCCCGCCCTGTGTCGAAAAAAGGGCACAGGGCAGGGCAAAAAGGCAGTTTTTTCGCTTGGGGCCAACGGTCGAGTCCGCTACAAGGCCGTCAGCGTACTTTGCTGAGGAAAATCCGGTGCGAAACGGCAAGCGTACCGCACTCAGTCACCGGTCGAGTCCGCCAAAAAGGCAGCTGGCGTATTTTGCTGAGGAAAATCCGGTGCGAAGCGGGAAACGTACCGCACCCCGTTACCGGTCGAGTCGGTAAAAAAGGCAGCTGGCGTATTTTGCTGAGGAAAACCCGGTGCAAAGCGGGAAGTGTACCGCGCCCCGTCACCGGTCGAGTCCGTTAAAACCCGCCGGCGGTGCGGGGGAAGGGGAGGACGTCGCGGATGTTGGGGATGCCGGTGAGGTACATGATCAGGCGCTCGAAGCCCAGGCCGTAACCGGCGTGCTTGGCGCTGCCGAAGCGGCGCAGATCCATGTACCAGTCGTAATCGCCGCACTCCATGCCCAGCTCTTCCATGCGGGCCTTCAGCACGTCGTAGCGCTCTTCACGCTGGCTGCCGCCGATCAGCTCGCCCACGCCGGGCACCAGCATATCCGCCGCGGCAACGGTCTTGCCGTCCTCGTTCTGGCGCATGTAGAAGCTCTTGATCTCCTTGGGATAATCGGTGACGAACACCGGCTTGCGGAAGATCTGCTCGGTGAGGTAGCGCTCGTGCTCGGTCTGCAGGTCCACGCCCCACTCCACTTTGTACTGGAACTGGTCGTTGTGCTCTTTCAGCAGCTCCACCGCCTCGGTGTAGCTGACCCGGGCAAAATCGGCGCTCACCAGAGCGTTCAGCCGCTCCAGCAGGCCCTTGTCAAAGAACTGGTTGAAGAAGGCCATCTCGTCGGGGCAGTGCTCCAGCACATAGCCGATCACGTATTTCACCATGGCCTCGGCGTTGTCCATGTAATCGGAGAGATCGGCAAAGGCCATCTCCGGCTCGATCATCCAGAACTCGGCGGCGTGGCGGGGCGTGTTGGAGTTTTCGGCCCGGAAGGTGGGTCCGAAGGTGTAGATCTTGCCAAAGGCCAGGGCCATGGCTTCGCCCTCCAGCTGGCCGGACACGGTCAGGTTGGTGCTGCGGCCGAAGAAATCCTGGCTGAAATCCACCTGGCCGTCCTCGGTGCGGGGCGGGTCCTCCAGATCCAGGGTAGTCACCCGGAACATCTCGCCGGCGCCCTCGCAGTCAGACCCGGTGATGAGGGGGGTGTGCACATAGACAAAGCCGCTCTCCTGGAAGAACTTGTGGATGGCGTAGGCCGCGGTGCTGCGCACCCGGAAGGCCGCCGCAAAGGTGTTGGTGCGGGGGCGCAGATGGGGCATGGTGCGCAGGAATTCCACGCTGTGGCGCTTTTTCTGCAACGGATAATCCGAGGGGCAGACGTTCAGCAGCTCCACGCTGTCGGCGTTGATCTCCAGGGGCTGCTTTGCGCCGGGGGTCAGCACCACCCGGCCGACCACCTGCATGCTGGTGCCCACGCCGGCCTTGGCCACTTCCTTGTAGTTTTCCAGCTTGGCGGCCTCGAACACGATCTGCAGGTTTTTAAAGCAGGTCCCGTCGCTCAGCTCGATGAAGCCGATGTTTTTGGAATCCCGCACGGTCTTGGCCCAGCCGCACACGGTCACAACGGTGCCGTCGGCAGGGGGGGCGCTCAGCAGCGCCTTGATGTCGATGCGTTTCATGGTGTTATCTCCTCCTAAACAAAAAATCCGGCAGCGATCCCGTCCTTTGCTTAGGACGAATCGCTGCCGGATCCGCGGTGCCACCTAACTTGCCGCCTTGTGCGGCCACTTTTCACGCTCTTTTGGTAAGCGCTGCGGCTTAACGCGCCGCCCACGGCACACCCTACTGACCGTTGCCCGGCCAATGCTGGCGGGCAGGCGTTGGGGCTGCAGCTCCAAAGGGTTCGTTCGGCAGGTCTTATGCGCGCGGCTCACACCCTCTCGCGCTCGCTGGGCCAAAGGCTCCTGCTTACTTTTCTTTTTCACAGCCATTATAGATTGTATTGTACCCCTGCGGATGGGGTTTGTCAACGGGGTTTTGGGTCGTTTTCACCCCGCGCCGCCAAACAGCGCCGCCAGCGCACGGCCGATCAGCCGGCCGGAATAGACGGCCTGCTCTAACGTGTTGCCGTGGCTGCCCACCTCGATGAGCAGGCTGCCGGTGGTCAGATCCTGGTTGTAATACCGGTAATCCAGCAGCACCGGCCGGGTCAGGCCGGGAAAACGGCTCTCCATGGCGTTCTGCCAGGCCGCCGCAAAGGCCAGGTTCTGTTTGTAATGGGGCAGGTTGCCGTTTTTGTCCGCCCCGCAGATGATCATCACCTGGGCCGCCGCCTGGCCGTCGATGTCCGCCACCGCGCTGACCCGCTGGCCTTCCTGGGTCTCGATGGCGTCCCGGTGCACGTCCAGCACCACCTTGATGCTGGGATACTGGGCAAGATAGGCCTGCACCGTGGCGCTGCTGCGCTCGTAGCTGCCGTTGTAGCTGGGATAATCGTGGAGGGTGGTGTCGTGCAGCGTCACGATGCCCGCCGCGTTCAGCTGGGCGGCAATGGCATCCCCCACCGCCGCCATATTCACCGACAGGTCGGTGCTGCGGGCGGTGAAGCCCGGGTCGTACCAGTCCTTGCGCTCCAGCTCATAGGTCTCGGTGGTGTGGGTGTGCATGATGAGCACCTGTGGCTCGCTGGACCCCGGCTCGATGGCAAAGGGCAGCCCCGCCGCCACGGCCTGGGCCACCTCGCCGGCGGACACCGTGGTGTTGTTTTTGATGGTTCCCGCCCCGCAGGGCACATAGATGCCCCCCTGGCCCTGGCCGTAGTGCTTTTCCAGGATCTGGCCGGCGTTTTCCGGCTTTTCCGCTGGGACGGCGGTAGGTTCGGCAGGCGGATCTTGTCCGCTTTCCTGCGGCGGGGTCTCCTGGGGCGGGGCGGTGGGGGAGGGCGTCTCTTCCGGCTGGGCCGGGGTTTCCTGGGATGGGGCCTGCTCCGGCTGGGCTGCCGCTGCCTGG
>CASEVW010000006.1 GCA_949291395.1 uncultured Oscillospiraceae bacterium
GCCAGGGTCAGCACCCCGGCCCCGGTGCGCAGCGCGCCCTCCACCGCAAGGGCTGCCGCCCCCCGGTACTGGCTGCTGCCGCACACGCACAGCAGCTTGCCGTAGCTGCCTTTGTGGCTCTCCTGCCTGCGGGCGGTCAGGTGTTCGAATACCAGCCCGGCTGTGATCTCTTTTGCCATGGGATCGCTCTCCTTCCGGCCGGCCCGGCATAGCCGGCGGGCCTGTTTTGTGTTATGATAAAATTATTATACTACACCAAAATGCAATGGCAAAGCGAATTTGAAAGGGGATACGAGCCATGGACCAGCGGTTGGAGGAATTGATCGGCAAAAGCAGCAGCATCGTGTTTTTTGGGGGCGCGGGGGTGAGCACCGAAAGCGGCATCCCGGATTTTCGCAGCGTGGACGGTTTGTACAACCAGGAATGGAAGTATCCGCCGGAGCAGATCATCAGCCACAGCTTTTTTGAGCGGGACCCGGAGGAATTTTATCGCTTTTACCGGGCAAAGCTGCTGCCGGGGGATGCAAAGCCAAACGCCGCCCACCTGCGGCTGGCAAAGCTGGAAGCCCAGGGCAAGCTGCGGGCGGTGATCACCCAGAACATCGACGGGCTGCACCAGGCGGCGGGCAGCAAAAACGTGCTGGAGCTGCACGGCAGCACCCTGCGCAACTACTGCACCCGCTGTGGCAAGTTCTATCCGGCGGCGTTCATCGCCCAGAGCCAGGGCGTGCCCCGGTGCGGCTGCGGCGGCATCGTAAAGCCGGACGTGGTGCTCTACGAGGAGCCGCTGGACCAGCAGGTGATGCAGCGGGCGGTGCGGGCCTTGCAGCAGGCGGACCTGCTGATCGTGGGCGGCACCAGCCTGGCGGTATACCCGGCGGCGGGCCTTTTGCGCTACTACGGCGGGCGGGAGCTTGTGGTCATCAACAAGACCCCCACCCCTGCCGACAGCATGGCCACCCTGCTGATCCAGGCGCCCATCGGGCAGGTTTTGGGTGAATAAGATAGAAAAAACTTTTGATTTATAAAAAAATCATATAAAATATACAAAAACCTTGCTTTTTGCACCGGATTGCTGATATAGTTAAGATAACAGATCAGCGTTTGGTCTGCTCGTCTGCGAATTCAGAAAAAGGGAGGCAATTCCTATGGAACGAGCACAGCACAGTCCGGCACGGCAAAAAGCGTTTTTGGCCTGCCTTGCGGGCACGGAGTGCGCGCTGGACACAGCGCGCGGGCAGGTGTTCAATGGGGTCAAAGCCTGCCTGCAGCGGCTGGGCATCGTGGCGGACCTGGTGCTGTTGACCAATCAGAACGCCCGCTCCTGTTACAGCGAATGGAATTTTCACAGCCTGCCGCCCTGCACCGTGATGTGTTTGAAACGGCGGGAGCTGGCTCACTGCCTGGCCCTCCAGATGGCTCAGGGCTACGACCGGTGCAAGGTGCTGGTGATCGGGTTTGGCAAGGAGGCACTGGCCGCCGCCGAAAAAAACCAGGCGCTGTTTTTCCCCATCCAGCCGGGGCAGGAGGCCCAGTGCTGGCATATGCTGGAAGAAGAGGCCCTGCCGAAACTGCTGCACGGTACCTACCGGGGCGAATACCAGCAGCGGCTGCTGCAGCGGCACAGCGCGGCCATGCGGGCCATGGAGGAAAATACCGAACCGTAAGATCCAAACGGTAAGTGCAAAAAAGCGGCTTTGCCCGTCTTAACAAGACAAGGGCAACGCCGCTTTTTGTGTGTGCATCATGCCATCTGCTGCACCCGCACCATGAAGAAGTACCGGATGGAGCCCCGCCAGCCAAAGCCAGCCTCCACCTGATACAGGTAGAGCCCCGGCGCCGAGGGGGTAATGATCTGGCCGTCGCTCACGTCCGCCAGTTCCACAAAGTTTTCCAGCGCTTCGTCCGAGGCCCGCTGGATGCGCAGGGTCTTGGGCTCCAGCGAAAACTCGATCTTCAGCACGCTGTTGGGGGCAAGGTCCACCGGATAGAGGGACTCCCGCAGCGTTTGTGAGGTATAGGCGGGGGTGTGTTTGGCCACAGTGGTCAAAAAGTTCCACTCGTAACCGGCCCGAAAGACCATCTTGTCGTTCATGCGCAGATCGCCGTTTACCGTGATGGTGATGGTAGGCAGCGCCTGCTCCGGGTCCTTCACGTCCATGTTTTCCCGGATCAGGATGGTGATGAAGATGGCGGCAGCCATGAGCACCGCGCCCAACAGCAGCTTACGGATCACCAGCTTTGGGGTATACATAAGCAAAAGCCTCCCTTATTTGTCCGGGCGGCTGGCCCGCAGGATATATTCTTATTCATTATATACGATATGGCCGAAAAAATCCAGCGGCCCTGGTTCTGTTTATCCGGGAGGCAGGGGGCCGGGGGCTTGAAGCGCCCGCCAAAACAGGGTAAAATTACAGGTGCCGCACCGGTGCTGGAAAACCGGCTGGTGCGGCACCAAAAATGACAAAGAAGGAGCGTGCCCGGCCATGAAGATCGCAGTGTTGGACAGCTACAGCGTGACCCCCGGGGACCTGGACTGGAGCCCCCTGTTCCGGCTGGCAGACCAGGTGGAACTGTACCCCCGCACGGCCCCCCAAGAGATCGTGCCCCGTTTGCAGGGGGCGCGCATCGCCATCAGCAACAAATGTGTCATCGGGGAAGCGGTGCTGGCCGCCTGCCCGGATCTGGAATACATCGCCCTCACCGCCACCGGTACCGACCGGATCGACCTGGAAGCCTGCCGCCGCCACGGGGTGAAAGTGGCCAATGTGCCGGGCTACTCCACCTACAGCGTGGCCCAGCACACCTTTGCCCTGCTGCTGGAGATCGCCAATGGCACCGCCCGGCGGGCGGCCAGCGTGCGGGACGGCCACTGGCAGCTGAACGTGCCGGCCTGTTACGGCATCCAGCCTCACCTGGAGCTGTACGGCCTGACCTTCGGCATCCTGGGCTATGGGGCCATCGGTCAGGCGGCGGCCCGCATCGCCCAGGGCTTTGGGATGAAGGTGCTGGCCCACACACGCACCGTGAAACCGGAATATACCGGGCAGGGGGTGGAATTTGTGGGCCTTGACGAGCTTCTGGCCCGGGCGGACGTGGTCAGCCTGCACTGCCCCGCCACCCCCGAGACCAAGGGGATCATCGGCCCCGAGGCCCTTGCCAAAATGAAGCCGGGGGCCATTCTGCTGAACACCGCCCGGGGCGCGCTGGTGAACGAGGAAGCGGTGGCCGAAGCGGTGAAAAGCGGCAGGCTGTTCTGGTATGCCGCCGACACCACCGTCAGCGAGCCCCTGCCGCCGGACAGCCCGCTGCGGCAGGCGGAGAACATCCTCATCACGCCCCACATCGCCTGGACCACCACCGCCGCCCTGCAGCGGCTGGCCCGCGAGGTGTGCGAAAACGTGGCGGCTTTTCTGGCCGGCGAGAGCCGGAACATCGTGAACGGATAACAAGGAGGTACTATGCAGCAAAGACCCTTGCACCAGCAGTTTTTTTACTACGCCCTGCCCAGCATGCTCAGCCAGCTGCTGAACAGTTGCTTTATCATCGTGGACGGCTTTTTCATCGGCCAGAACCTGGGGGACGCGGGCCTGGCGGCCATCAACGTGGCCTGGCCCATCACCGCTTTGATCCAGGCGGCCAGCCTGGCCGTGGGGGTGGGCGGCTCGGTGCGTATGGCTATGGCCCAGGGCCTGGGGGACGAGGACCGGGCCCGGCGGGCCAGGGGCAACGCCCTGGTGCTGCTGGCGGCGCTGGCGGTCATTTTGAGCGTGGGCCTTTACTTTCTGTGCCCCTACATCCTGCCCTGGATCGGCGCCAATGAGGAGCTGTATCCCCTGGCGCTGGAATACAGCCGGGTGGTCTGCATGCTGGCGGCGGGCCAGATCCTGAACACCGGGGCGCTGCCCCTTTTGCGGGGTCGCCACCAGACGGTGAAAGCCATGGCCTTTACCATCGTGGGCCTGCTGACGAATATTGTGCTGGACTGGCTGTTCATCGACGCTTTCCAGTGGGGGCTGGCGGGGGCTGCCCTGGCCACCGCCCTGGCCCAGATCTTCTGCGCTCTGCTGGCGCTGCCCGCCTTGCTGCTGGACAAAAAGATGCCGGTGAGCAGGCGGGAGTTCGTGCCCCGGGGCGAGATGGTGCGGGGCATCCTGCATTTTGCGGTGTCGCCCTTTGGGCTGTCCCTCTCCACCAGCGTGATCCTGCTCATCACCAACCTGCGGGCGCTGGCCTACGGCGGCACCCGGGGCGTGGCGGTATATGCGGTGCTCAGCTATGTGCTGGGGGCGGTGATCCCCCTGGTCACCGGCGTGGGCGACGGCATCCAGCCGCTGCTCAGC
>CASEVW010000007.1 GCA_949291395.1 uncultured Oscillospiraceae bacterium
CCCGGCCCCGGGGTGATCGCGGTGCGGCCCGGCCACCTGAACGGCGGCGCGGAATATCCCTTTGCAAAATACGCCATCTTCACCAGCCGCCGGGCCGGGGCGGGGGAGACCGCGAAAAAGCCCGCCAAAAAGAAGAACAAGGACGCTCTTTCCAGCCTGACCGACATCAAGCCCGGCGACTATGTGGTGCACCAGAACCACGGCATCGGCATGTACACCGGCATCCAGCGGCTGGAGGTGCAGGGCGTTGTGAAAGACTACCTAAAGATCAGCTACGACAAGGGGGACACCCTCTATGTGCCGGTGACCCAGCTGGACCTGCTGAGCCGGTACACCGCCCCCGGCGATTCCGACAAGGTGAAGCTGGCGAAACTGGGCGGCGTGGAATGGACCAAGACCCGCCGCCGGGTGAAGACCGCCGCCGCCGAGATGGCCCAGGAACTGATCAAGCTGTACGCCAAGCGCCGGCAGGCCAAGGGCTTTGCCTTCCCGGAGGACGGGGACTGGCAGCGGGACTTTGAGACCCGCTTTGAATACGACGAGACCAGCGACCAGCTGACCGCCGCCGCCGAGATCAAAAAGGACATGGAAAAGCCCTGGCCCATGGACCGGCTGCTCTGCGGCGACGTGGGCGTGGGCAAGACCGAGGTGGCGCTGCGGGCGGCCTTCAAGTGCATCATGGGGGGCAAGCAGTGCGCCATTTTGGCCCCCACCACCCTGCTGGCCTGGCAGCACTACAACGGCCTGCTGGCCCGGATGGAAGCCTTTCCGGTGAAGGCCGGGCTGTTGAGCCGTTTTCGCACCGCTGCCCAGCAGAAGGAGACGCTGCGGGGGCTGAAAGAGGGCACCGTGGACGTGGTGGTGGGCACCCACCGGCTGCTGAGCAACGATGTGAAGTTCAAGGACCTGGGCCTTGTCATCATCGACGAGGAACAGCGCTTTGGCGTAAAGCACAAGGAAAAGCTGAAAGAGGCCTTCATCGGGGTGGATATGCTCACCCTGTCCGCCACGCCCATCCCCCGCACCCTGAACATGGCCATGAGCGGCATCCGGGACATGAGCACCATTGAGGAGCCGCCGGTGGAGCGCCAGCCCATCGAGACCTATGTGATGGAATACGACGCCAACATCGTGGCCGAGGCCATCAAAAAGGAGCTGGCCCGGGGCGGCCAGGTGTACTACCTGCACAACCGGGTGGACAGCATCGACGCCTGCGCCGGCATGGTGGGCCAGATGGTGCCGGGGGCCCGCATCGCCACCGCCCACGGCAAGATGACCGAGGAGCAGCTTTCCAAGGTATGGCAGCAGCTGCTGGACGGGGAGATCGACATTCTGGTGTGCACCACCCTCATCGAGACCGGCGTGGATGTGCGCAACTGCAACACCCTGATCATCGAGGACTCCGACAAGATGGGCCTGGCCCAGCTGTACCAGATCCGGGGACGGGTGGGGCGCTCGGGCCGGAAAGCCTACGCCTACTTCACCTTCCGCCGCAACCAGGTGCTCACCGATGTGGCGGCGAAACGCCTGTCTGCTATTCGGGAATTTACCAGTTTCGGGTCCGGATTTCGCATCGCCATGCGGGACCTGCAGATCCGGGGCGCGGGCAGCCTGCTGGGCCAGAGCCAGCACGGCCACATGGAGGCGGTGGGCTATGACCTGTATGTGAAGATCCTGAACAACGCCATCGCCATGGCCAAGGGCGAGCCCCCCGCGCCGGACAAGAGCGACTGCCTCATCGACATCACGGTGGACGCTTACATCCCCGAGCGGTACATCGCCGAGGCGGCGGGACGCATTGAGGCCTACAAGCGCATCGCCGCCATCGAGACCCAGGAGGACGCCCAGGACGTGCTGGACGAACTGATCGACCGGTACGGCGACGTGCCGGACAGCGTGGCGGGCCTGGTGGATATCTCGCTGGTGCGGGTGACCGCCGCCAAGGCCGGCGTGTATGAGATCGGCCAGAAAAAGGACGCGCTGATCCTGTATTCCGACGTGCTGGATGCCCAGCGCATCAAGCTGGCGGTGGCGGCCCTGCCGGGACGCATCACCGTGAACAGCAGCGCAAAGCCTTACCTTGCGGTGCGGGTGAGCGCCGGGGAAAAGCCGCTGGAGGTGCTGAAACAGGCACTGAACGCCCTGGGCCCCGCCGAGAAGGCCCCCGCCCGGCGGGAGGAGTAAAGACGCAAGGCCCGCTTTGGCGGGCCTTTTTTTGCTGGCCAAAACCGAACGAAACCTGTGCTTTTTTGCTGACAAGCGGCCCCGCAGGCAGTATAATAAAGTCAAGGAACGCCAAAAGGAGGAAGCAGCCATGAAACAGCAAAATGATCTTGGCTACGATATGGACTATAACGGTCCGGCGGGGGAAAACTGGGTCCCGGCGGGCTTTGAGGAGCCGCAGCCCGCCCCTAGGCACCACCGGTGGGTGCCGGTGATCCTGTGCGCCGTGCTGCTTGTGGCGCTGCTGGTGGAGTGCGGCGTGGTCGCCCTTGCCGTGCGGGCCAAGCGGCAGGCGAACGCCATCTATGTGGGCCAGGCCGAGACGGTGGAGGCCGCCGCCGGGGAGCCCTTTGCCTTTGGGCCGCTGGATCGGCAGGTCACGGTGCAGTCTGCTGAGGATATGGGCTGGGCAGAAGGCCTGAGCCAGGAAAACAAGCTGGTGCGGGTGGCCTGCCGCATCGACCGCCAGGCGGATTATTCCAGCGGCTGGGACGCCGAGACCTATCTGGAATGTGACGGCCAGTTTTACGCCGCCGCCGGGCCATACCTTTTGGAAGAGCAATACCCCGAGCTTGCCATGCGGGCGCTGGAGGGGTACGATTTTTCCGACCAGAGCATGAACGAGGGCTGGGTGTACTTTGTGGTGCCGAAGGAGGCTCAGCAGGGCACCTTCTGGCTGCATGAGCTGCACCGGAACGAGGATTACGAGACAGAATCCGTGCACGCTGTGGGCGTGGCGGTGGAATTTGCACAAGGAGGCGGCGAGGATGTACGATGAGGGCAGAAGCGGCCTGGGGATGTGGGTGCTGGCAGGGCTGTTGATCCTGGCCATCTGCGGCGTGGGGATCTTCGGCGCAATGAAGATGAACCGGCTGGAACACGCCGCCGGATGGGTGGCCGAAGCCCAGGACATCACCCTGACGGCCACCGAGCCGAAAGAGGAGAACGGCAGCGACTACTATCAGCTGGACCTTACGCTGGTGAACAACAGCAGCCGGGACATCGAGGCGGCCAGCTATATGTTCAACGCCTGCCCGCAGCGAGGCGACGAGTATGCGGTGCAGGTGTGGGACCACTGGGAGGAAGGGGAGACCATCGATGCCCGGCCCTGCGTGCCCAGCGGGCGCAGCGCCCAGGTGCGCCTTGTGCTGGAGGTGGAGCCGGGAGAGCTGGAGAGTGATACCCTGGAGCTGATCCTGGATCCCTACGGCGAAAGCCCGATCCCGCTGGGCACGGTCCAGCTGCCCTGACCCGGCGGCCCGTTCCTTTGCGCAAAAAGGCGGACCTTTGTTACAAAAAAGAAAACTTTTGCGAACGTTCATATATTTTTCATATCGAAACGGTATCCTAATACCGTAGGATCCGCGCGGCATGGAGGAGCAACCAGCCGCGCCGCTCCCGCCGGGAGCGACCGCAAAAAAGAAAAGGCGGAATGTATATGAAAACAAAAGGGCCGAAAAATCCCAAACGAGCAATCATCTTTTACTATATCGCGGCAGGCGTGCTGCTGCTGTTGCTGAACGCGCTGGTGATGCCCGAACTGATGCGGGGCTCGGTGATCGACGTGACTTACAACCAGTTCATCAGCGACCTGGAAAACGGCGTGGTGAAAGTGGTGGAGGAAAACGCCACCGAGGGCACCATCACCTACAGCGCCGTGGACGAGAACGGCAAGGAGCGGGTGTACCAGACCGCCTGGGTCAATGACCCGGACCGGGTGGACCGTCTGCTGGCGGCCAAAAACCCTGACGGGGAGCCGGTGCAGTACACCGGCGTGATCCCCACCCAGACCTCTCCCATTATGAACCTACTGTTCGGGCTGATCCTGCCGGTGCTGTTTATGGTGCTGCTGGGCCAGCTGCTGATGCGGTTCATGATGAAGAAGATGGGCGGCCCCAATGCCATGAGCTTTGGCAAATCCAACGCCAAGGTGTATGTGGAGGCCCAGACCGGCAAGACCTTTGCCGACGTGGCGGGCCAGGAGGAAGCCAAGGAAGCCCTGGCCGAGATCGTGGATTTTCTGCACAACCCCAGCAAGTACAACAGCATCGGCGCCAGCCTGCCCAAGGGCGCTTTGCTGGTGGGCCCTCCGGGCACCGGCAAGACCCTGCTGGCCAAGGCGGTGGCGGGCGAGGCCCATGTGCCCTTCTTCTCCATCTCCGGTTCGGAGTTCGTGGAGATGTTCGTGGGCATGGGCGCTGCCCGTGTGCGTGATCTGTTCAAGCAGGCGGCGGAAAAAGCCCCCTGCATCGTGTTCATCGACGAGATCGATACCATCGGCAAAAGCCGTGACGGCGCCGGCGGCATGGGCGGCGGCAACGACGAGCGGGAGCAGACCTTGAACCAGCTGCTCACCGAGATGGACGGCTTTGACGGCAGCAAGGGCGTGATCATCCTGGCGGCCACCAACCGGCCCGAGACCCTGGACAAAGCCCTGCTGCGCCCCGGCCGGTTCGACCGGCGCATCCCGGTGGAGCTGCCGGACCTGGAAGGCCGCGCCGCCATTTTGAAGGTACACGCCAAAAAGGTGATGGTGGACGAGAACGTGGACTTTATGGCCATTGCCCGGGCCACCAGCGGCGCTTCCGGCGCGGAGCTTGCCAACATGGTGAACGAGGCGGCCCTGCGGGCGGTGAAGCAGAACCGGCGCATCGTGAACCAGGAGGACCTGATGGAAGCGGTGGAGACGGTGATCGCCGGTTACCAGCGCAAAAACAAGGTGCTCAGCCCCAGGGAAAAACGCATCGTGGCCTACCACGAGATCGGCCATGCCCTGGTGGCGGCCAAGCAGACCAACAGCGCCCCGGTGGCCAAGATCACCATCGTGCCCCGCACCAGCGGCGCGTTGGGCTACACCTTACAGGTACCGGAGGAGGAGACCAACCTGCTCAGCCGGGAGGAAGCCTTTAACAAGATCGCCACCTTCACCGGCGGCCGCGCGGCGGAAGAGCTGATCTTTGGCAGCTACACCAGCGGCGCTTCCAACGACATTGAGCAGGCCACCCGCCTGGCCCGCAGCATGGTCACCCGCATGGGCATGAGCGAGCAGTTCGATATGATGGCCCTGGCCACCGTGGGCAGCCAGTATCTGGGCGGCGACGCCTCGCTGGCCTGCAGCGAGGGCACGGCCCAGAAGATCGACGAAGAGGTGCTGCGCATCATCAAGTCCGCCCATGCAAAGGCCATGGAGATCCTGAAGGACAACGTGGACAAGCTGCACGAGCTAGCGAACTTTTTGATGGAGCGAGAGACCATCACCGGCGAGGAGTTCATGGAGATCCTGAACCGGCCGGATGAGATCCCCACTGTGCAGGCGTAATCGTATGAGACCCAAAAGAGACCGGGCGTTGCCCGGTCTCTTTTTCTGTATGCCCGCTTTGCAAAGCCGGGGAGGTTCGTTATAATGAAAAAAGCAGGATGATTTTTTAAAGAGGGCGGTAGTATGGAAAACGGAAGCAAACGCTGTATTGCAAAAGACGTTGAGGCGGTCGTGACCAGTTTTAACCAGGGGGATATGATCCTGGAAGCGGTGGATTCGTTGTGTAAGCAGACCATGCTGCCGGCAAGGATCCTTCTTGTGGACGATGGGTCAACAGACCAGCGGTCTTTGGAAGTCATCGATCGCATCAAAACGGACGCTGACTTTCCGGTGCCGGTGGTGGTGATCCAGCAGCCAAACAGCGGTGTGTCCGCCGCAAGAAACGCCGGGATCCGTCAGGTGCAGACACCCATGGCGCTGCTGCTGGATGGGGACGATAAGCTGGAGCCTGCGTATCTCCAGCGGGTCCGGCAGCTGTTAAAGGATAACACGGCCATGGTGGCGGCATCCTCCTGGATGCATACCTTCGGCGTGCTGGATTCCATCGTCTGCCCAAGCGGCGGGGGCATCGTTCCGTTCCTTGCCCGCAACTGCTGCCCGGCCACACACATCCTCCGGCGTGAAATATGGGAGAAATGCGGCGGCTATGATGAATCCATGCGCGCTGGGTTTGAAGACTGGGAGTTCTTTTTGAGCATGCTGGAAGCGATGCCCAATGCACAGATCGGGATCGTTCCACAAGCGCTGATCGATTATCGCACCGCGCCTGCTTCCTCCAATATAAAAAGCATGACAAAACGCCTGGAACTTATGGGCTTTATTATAAGAAAACATATGGGGTCTTACCAGGCGCATCTGGAGGATGTGATCCTGCAGGGCGAGGCCGCGTCCATGTCCCGGCTGTATGGCTGGGAAAGCCAGATGTGCCGCACATTGCAAAACAAGCAGGGCTTGAGCCAGCTGTCAGACGACTTTCTGAAACGTCCGTCCTATGGGGATGGGGGCATGGCTGCGGCCGTGCGCATCGCTTCGGCACAGGGCGCGGGGGCAGGATCAGACCGGCCTGATGCGAATGGCGGCAGCTGAATCCCCGCAGCCCGGCAGGAGATCGGAGACGGTCGCCTGCCTTTTTGCTTTGCAAAGCCGGGGGCGTCCGCTATAATAAAGGGCAGGATACTTTTCCACAGAAAGGGAGCGAGATGGTTGAAAAAACAGCTGCTGAGTTTGATCCTGCTGCTGGTGGTGGCGGTGAGCGGGGCGCTGCCCGCCGGCGCGGCGTGGGAGCCGCCGGAGGGAGCCGCCAACGCCCAAGCGGTATACTTATATAATCTGGACACCGACACACTGGTGTATGAGAAAAATGCCCGGGAGCGCCGGGCCGTGGCCAGCCTGACCAAGCTGATGACCGGCCTGCTGCTGGTGGAGAGCGGAGAGGATCTCTCCACCCCATACACCATCCCGGAGGAACTGGGGCCGGAGTTTTCCTATATCATCGCCGCCAACGGCACCCGGGCCTATCTGCAGACCGGCGAGACCGTGACGCTGGAGGACCTTTTGTACGGCAGCCTGCTGCCCAGCGGCAACGATGCTTCCAGCACCATCGCCTATTATCTGGGGGATGGGGATATGGACGCCTTTGTGGACCAGATGAACCAGCGGGCCGTCCAGCTGGGCTGTGAGGATACCCATTTCAGCTGCCCCCATGGGCTGGAGGGCATCGCCGATGGAAACTACAGCACCGCTTACGACATCTTCCTCATTGCAAAAGCCTGCTGGGAAAACGAGACCCTGATGAAAGTGATGAGCAGCACCGAATACTGGATGCCCCTGACCGAAAAGCACACCCAGCCTTCCAGCGGCGCGCCGGAGGGCAGAAGCTACCGGCTGCGCAGCACGGTATCCATGCAGGACCCGGATTCGCCCCTTTACCGGGACTATGTGCGGGGGATGAAGACCGGCTTTACCGACGAGGCGGGCCGGTGCCTGGTGACCAGCGCCGAATACAACGGCACCCACTGGCTGCTGGTGGTGCTGGGCGCGCCGGACGGCCTGACCCCGGACGGGGTGACCTATGCCGTTCAAACCACGGCGGATCTGTATGACTGGGCGCTGCCGAATTTTAAGCCGGTGGCTGCCGTGAACACCGAGACACCGGTGCTCACCCTGCCGCTGAAATGGTGCGCGGAAAGCGAGACGGTGGGGGCGTACGCCAAAGAGCCGGTGACCCTGCTGGCCGGGCCCGGCGGGGAGGACAGCCTGGAAAAAACGGCGGCGGTCCTTTCGCCCCAGGTGGAGGCTCCGGTCCAGGCCGGGCAGGTGCTGGGCACCCTCACGGTGACGGGGGAGGGCGGCCAGACACAACAGGTGGAGCTGGTGGCCATTGCGGACTATGAGCGCAGCAATTGGCTGTATCTGGTGGACTGCGTCCGGCCTTATGCCTGGGTGATGCTGCCGGTGGGGGCGGCAGTGGTGATCATCGCCGTACTTGCGGCACGGGGATCCCAAAAACGCCGGAAGACCAGACGATAAGAAAGCAAAAAGCGGCAGGAACGCTTCCCAAAGTGGGGATAAAGCGTTCCTGCCGCTTTTTGTTGAATGGTAAAGAAAAACGTTCCATGGTGGAATGGCTTCACAGAACTTTCACTTTTGCACACAGTTCTTTCACCGTTTCAGCGGCCCTCTTTCACAAACGGCCGGTACAATAAGCGCAGCTTCCGCCGGAAAAAACAAACGCGGCGGAAAAGAAGATCAATGTAAGGGGTAAAGAACAATGAGCAAGGTGAAAGCGGCCTTTGGCCGGGCCGGAAGTTTTTTTGGCCGACACAAAAAAGCGATGATCCTGCTGCTGGTGGTGCTTGTCGCCGCAGTGGGGGTGTGGTATTTCCGCTTCCGGCGGCCGGCGGGCATGCCGGCGGCTGCCGGGGCAGCAGGGGGCGACTATGTGCGCACCGTCACCCTGCAAAAGGGCACGCTGGATGACTCCATCAGCGCCACCGGCACGGTGAGCAGCGACGATGTGTCCAACGTGACCACCGATTTGAAGTACACCGTGAAAGAGGTGAACGTGCAGGTGGGCGATCTGGTGCAGGCAGGGGACGTGATCTGCACCCTGGACACCGAGAGCCTGGAAAAGAGCATCCAGAAAGCCCAGGAAAACCTGGCGGAGAGCAAGGCCCAGGCGGAAAAGACCTACCAGCGGGCTCAGCAGAACCTGACCGAGCTGCAGGCCAAGACCACCGAAGCCTGGGACACCATGGCTGCGGCGGAGGACGCCAAAGACGATGCCTGGTCTGCTTATGACGCGGCCAGAAGCAAGATCACCTCCTTCCAGAGCGAGGCTGACAGCGCCGCCAGCTGGCAGGAGACCAAGCTGACCCAGCTGAACAGCGCCATGGCGGCGGTGTCCGAAAAGCAGGCGGCCTACAACACCGCCTACAGCGCCTGGCAGACTGCCCTCACCGATGGCAGTACTGCCGAGCAGATCGCCGCCCTGGAAGCGGCGGCCCAGGAGGCCCAGGCCCAGCTGGATGCGGCAAACACCGCCCAGGCCGACGCCCAGACCGCTTATGACGAGGCCAAGGCCCAGGCGGCCCAGAAGCAGCAGGCCCTCACCGACGCCCAGAACACCCTGGGGTATAACCAGCTGCAGTCTGCCTACCAGCAGGCCCAGGCCGCTTACGAACAGGCCAAGACCGCCTACGAGCAGGCGGTGGATCAGGCCGAGAGCGCCGAGCAGACCCGAGACGATGCCCTGGAAGCCTACAACAAGGCCGGCGAGAGCGACGAGCTGACCGAATTGCAGGAGCAGCTGGAACAGTGCACCCTGACTGCCGAGACCAGCGGCAAGGTGACTGCGGTGAACGCCACTGTGGGCAGCATGATCGAAGGCGCGGCGGCCACCATCCAGAACACCGACCAGCTGAAGATCGACATCACCATCCCGGAATATGACATCGGCAGCGTGCAGGTGGGCATGAAGGCCCGCATCACCAGTGACGTGATCGACGGCGAGGTGAACGGCACCCTGAGCCAGATCTCCCCCACCGCCACCGGCGGCGGGTCCTCCTCTTCCAGCTTTGCGGCCCAGGTCACCGTGGACGACGCCAACAGCGGCCTGCTGATCGGCACCAACGCAAAGGTGGAGATCATCCTGTCCACCACCGAGGACGTGTTCACCGTTCCCCTGGACGCCATCGGCGAAAACGAGGCGGGGGAGAGCGTGATCTATGTGCGCGCGGACGCTTCCACCAGCAGCCCGGACAGCGAGCCGGTGTTTGAAGAGGTGGTGGTGACCGTGGGTGAGAGCAACGATTACTATGCCGAGATCAGCGGCGACACCCTGGAAGAGGGCATGGTGGTGCGGGCCGCCGCCAACGAGGAAGAAGCCACCGAGAGCGGCGAGAGCGGCATGACCATGGAGCCCGGCATGATGGGCCAGGCCCAGGGCGGCGAGATGCAGGGATCCATGACCATGACCGCCCCTGCCGCAGGCGGCGGTGCGGGCGGCG
>CASEVW010000008.1 GCA_949291395.1 uncultured Oscillospiraceae bacterium
CTGTGCCGCTTGCCTCTCAGCGAGGCAGCTTGTTTATTATATCTCGCAAAGTTCTTTTTGTCAAGCACTTTTTTGAAATATTTTTTCAAGCTCTTTCGAGCGGCTTGCCGTTTTTGACGGCTCAGTTATAATACCACACCCTTCCACCAGAAGTCAACACCTTTTTTCAATTTTCTTTGAAAAAATCGTACTTTTGCAAAAATCCCTTTATCCGCACCCGGGCGGGCCCTTTCTTCTATCTTCTCATGGAACGCATAAAAGGCCCGAAAAGCACAAAGCTCTTCGGGCCTTTTGCTGTTTATAGCCTATTCTGCCAACAGCTGGCTGCGCATATTTTTCAATATCTTCCGTTCCCGCCGGGAGATCTGAACCTGGGTGGTCCCCAATACCTTGGCTGTTTCGCTTTGTGTTTTGCCGGAGAAGAAACGCAGAAAGATCAGCCGCCGGTCCTCGGCGGGCAGCGCCGCTAGCACCTCCTGCAAGCTAATGCGGTCCGCCAGTTCTTCCTCCGGCGATTCCACCGGGATGTCCACCTCCCGCCCGTTCTCCTCATCCGTCGCCGGCGTGAGGGACAGCGCGGGCTGGTTCGCCCGGATGGCCAGGGCCACCTGTTCAGGCCGGGCCTCCACGATCTCGGCCAGCTGGCTGACCGTCGGCTCGCATCCCGTCTGTTTTAAAATGCGCTCCCGGGCGGCGTTCACCTTCAGGCCCAGTTCCTTCACCGAGCGGCTCACCTTCACGGTGCCCCCATCCCGGAACAGCTTCTTGATCTCCCCCAGGATCACCGGCACCGCATAGGTGGAAAACTGCACGCCCCGGTCCTCGTCAAACCCGTCATAGGCTTTGATCAGCCCCATACACCCCGCGGAATACAGGTCGTCGTACTCCACGCCCCGCCCCCGGAACCTGCCGGCGCAGGCATGGACCAACCCCAAATTGTTTTCGATGAATTCTTCCCGTGGGCCCAGTTTTGTGGGCATAAAAAACTCCCCTTTCTTTGAGCCGAGTCCGGGTAAGGAAGCTTTGGCCCTGGCTTACGTTTTTGGAGCCTAACAAATTCAAAGGGTCGCCCCAATACATCAAGTATTGGGGTGCCCCTTTTCATCTGTTTTGCTCTCAAAAACGAGGGCCAGGGCTGCTATGCACCTGCGGCCCGGCGATTTTGCTGTAAATGCAAGGAAGAGCGACAACGCTACCCTTGGTGGTTAGCTAGGAGCTCTGACGCAGTCAGTTACACAAAATCGTCAGCCCGCAGACAAAGTTTCCTTGCCCGGCCTCGGCTTTTATGTAAGAAAGGTTTATTTTTTTACCGCCAGCGTCTTGGTCATGGTCACCCGGGTACCCTTGCCGGGGGTGCTGGTCACCTTGATCTTATCCATAAAGCTTTGCATCACCGCAAAGCCCAGGCCCGCCCGTTCCTCCGGGTTGCCGGTGGTGAACATGGGCTCCATGGCCTTTTGCACGTTCCCGATGCCTACGCCCCGATCCGCCACTGTGATCTTCACCACGCCGCCGTCATACAACGCGGCGGTCAGATAGACCAGGCCCACCTGGTCGGGGTAAGCGTGCACGATGCAGTTGGTCACCGCCTCGCTCACGGCCGTTTTGATATCCGCCAGCTCCGGCACGGTGGGGTCCGCCTGAGCCAGAAAGGCCGCCAGCGCGCCCCGGGCAAAGCCCTCGTTCACGCTGCGGGAGTAAAAGCTGAGTTTCATCCGATTGTTCGCTTTCATAGATCGCGGCTCCTTTGTCATTGATAGTCCACCCGGGCCAGGTCCAGCATTTTTTTGATCTGGTCCGGCGCCTGCTGTACCGCCAGACTTCCCTCCGTGGCCTGCATCCGCCGGGCCCGTCCCAAAATCAGGCCAATGCCGGAGGAATCCATAAAGGTCACCCCGCCCATGTCCATCACCAGCCGGGACGGCATCCGGGCAGAGAGCTCCCCGTCGATGAGCTGCCGCATCATCTGAGCGGAATGATGGTCGATCTCTCCGCTCAGGTAGGCGACCAATATCTCGCCCGCACTGCTGAATGTGACTTTCGCCATCGTCTTGTTGTTCTCCTTTCACTTCCCTGTATTGCCATCCGGGCAAAAAAAGGCCCCGTATACTGGCATCTACCAATATACGGGGTCTTTTCTGCGTATTTTGCCGCACCGGGTCGGCGGGCGTTTTTTCGATGTTATTTGATGGCTTCCAGCAATTTGGGCCGTGCCTGGGCCGCAAGATACAGCGAACCGCAGACCACCGCGCCCTGAGGCTGGCAGAGCGCGGCGCTCAGGGC
>CASEVW010000009.1 GCA_949291395.1 uncultured Oscillospiraceae bacterium
CACGCCTGCCCTTCTCGTCAAAACCGCTGTCATCGGCGTGTTCGCCGGCGGCGTGGCGGCGGCCATCGTGGGCATCGTGGCCATCGTGCGGGGCGTGCTGCTCTGTCTGGGCGGCCAGTTTGGCACGGCGCTGATCCTGATGGGCATGGGCTTTTTGGACATGGCTGTGGGCCTGGGCCTGCTGGCCCTGGGCTGCTGGGCGGCGTTCTGGCTGATCCCGGCCATCTGGCATGGCATCCGGCAAAGCATCCATTGGATCTGCAACAAAGTAAAGGGGGCGTAACGGATGAAACGCGCGGCAAAAATGTTGGGGCTCGCGGCGCTGGGCCTGCTGGTGCCCGGCGTGGTACTGTGCGCCGCAGGCACGGCCCTGAACGGCGACTGGGAAGCGGCGGCCAGCCGAAACTGGCTGGGCGGCCATTTCCGCTGGCGGTGGAACGACACGGTCCTGGTAGACACGGGGGCGGATGAGTCCTGCGGCGCCCTCACCGAGGGCACCGGCGCGGGCCGGACGACCCAGTCCGGTGCGGGCAGCCTGTATCTGCCTGCCGGCGTGGAGAGCGCCCGGCGGCTGGAGATCTCGGCGGACACCGGCGATGTGGTCCTCCGGCAGGGGGATGCCTACCAGGTGGAGGATACCTCCCAGGGCGGCCTGAAAGTGGAAAGCCGGATGGATGGGGATACCTGGAAGCTGGAGGTGTCCCGGCGGCGCTTTTTCGACAAGGGCACCCTGGTGGTCACCCTGCCCAGCGACCAGACCTTTGAGCGGGTGAGGCTCTCGGCCGATGCCGGTGCGGTGAGCGGCAGCGGCATCAGCTGCCGGGAGTTTGAAGCCGAGGCGGATGCCGGCAGCGTGGAGCTGGAGGACGTGACCGCCGAGACCATGAAGCTCTCCGCCGATGCGGGCGCCGTGACCATTACCGGCACGGTGACCCAAAAAGCCAAGCTGAACAGCGATGTGGGCAGCGTGGAGCTGTACACCGACGAGCCGGAGGAATACGGTTACCAGGTGCGGAACGATCTGGGCGCAGTGGAACTGTTCGGCGAGCAGATGAACGGCATGGACGTGCAGCGGGAGCGCCTGGTGGACGGCGCGCCTCTGTTCGTGCTGGAAAGCGACGTGGGCAGCGTGAAGGTGGCGGCCCGCTGAACCGGCCCAAACAGCAGGATACCAACAAGACCGATCTTAAAAAGGCCCTTTGCCCGGCATTTTCCGGGCAGAGGGCCTTTTTGCGCTTTTTGGAGGGCGGGTTCGCAAATTGTTCACAGTTTGTTGCCGTGCTTTTTGTTGTAAATGCCGATTTGTTCGACTATAATAAATGTTGAAAACTGTAGAAAGATGTTTTTATACAGGGACAAAGGAGCAGCAATGGAACGGCATTTTGTGGAATTCGATCAGGTTTGCAAATATTATCAGATGGGTGAGAACCGCATCGCCGCGGCGGATCACATCTCGTTTTTCATTGAAAAAGGGGAGTTCTGCGTCATCGTGGGGCCCTCCGGCGCGGGCAAGACCACCGTGCTGAACATGCTGGGCGGCATGGACGGCTGCGACGAGGGCCATATCTATCTGGACGGCCAGGAGGTGAGCGCCTACAGCCAAAAGCAGCTCACCCGCTACCGCCGGTACGACGTGGGCTTTGTGTTCCAGTTTTACAACCTGGTGCAGAACCTGACTGCCCTGGAAAACGTGGAGCTGGCCAACGAGATCAGCAAGGATCCCCTGCCCGCCCAGGAGACCCTGCGGCAGGTGGGCCTGGAACACCGGATGGACAACTTCCCGGCGCAGCTGTCCGGCGGCGAGCAGCAGCGGGTGTCCATCGCCCGGGCGCTGGCCAAAAACCCCAAGATCCTTTTGTGCGATGAGCCCACCGGCGCGCTGGACTACAAGACCGGAAAGCAGGTGCTCAAGCTGCTGCAGGATACCTGCCGCAACACCGGCCGCACGGTCATCGTGATCACCCACAACTCGGCCCTCACCGCCATGGCGGATCGGGTCATCCACATCCGCAGCGGCCAGGTGAGCGGTGTTGAGGTGAACGAGCATCCCACCCCCGTGGAAAGGATCGAGTGGTAAAGCATGAAACGTACCTATCGCAAAACCGTGGTGCGCACCGTGCGCCAAAGCTTCAGCCGCTTTATGGCCATCTTTGCCATCGTGGCCCTGGGCGTTGGCTTTTTGGCGGGCCTGTTGGGCGCCACGCCGGATATGCACTATTCTACCGACCGCTTTTTTGATGAGACCGAGCTGTTCGACCTGCGCATCGTGGGCACCCTGGGCCTTACCGACGAGGACGTGGCGGCGGTGGCCGAACTGGAGAGCGTGCAGGAGCTGATGCCCGCCTACTCGGCGGACGCGGTGATGACCGCCCCCAACGGGGACACCCTGGTGGCCCGGGTGCAGAGCGTGCCCCTGGATCAGATCGAGGAGCGGGAACCGGAGGGCTACCTGAACCGGATGGAGGTGGTGGAAGGCCGCCTGCCGGTGAAAGAGGACGAATGCGTGGTGGAGCAGGGCTTTGCCCTGCAAAACAGCAGCTTTTCGGTGGGGGATACCCTCACCTTTTCCAGCGAAAACGAAAACCTGGAGGACACCTTCGCCAGGGAGTCCCTGAAAGTGGTGGGCATCGTGCGCACCAGTGCCTATTTTTCCATCGAGCGGGAGAGCGCCAGCGTGGGCGACGGCACGGTGGACGTGGTGCTGTACACCGGCGAAGAGAACTTCGCCCTGTCCGCCTGGACCGACCTGTACGTGACGGTGGAGGGGGCCAAAAATTTCGACAGCCTCACCGAAGAATATGCGGACTATGTGGACGGGACCGCCCAGCGGGTGGAGGACATCAGCGAGGCGCGCAGCCAGCTGCGCTATGAAGAGGTAAAGACCGAGGCCCAGCAGGAGCTGGACGACGCCCGCCAGGAATACGAGGACGCCAAGGCCGAAGCCGAGGAAAAACTGGCCGATGCCGAAGAAGAACTGGCGGACGGCCGCAGCCAGGTGGAGGAGAACGAAGCCCAGCTGGAGGGCGCAAAAGCGCAGATCGAAAGCGGCCAGGCCGAGCTGGACGCCCAAAAACAGGCCCTGCCCGGCACGCTGACCGCCCAGCAGCAGCAGCTGGCGGATGCGGAAAACCGGCTCATCGACGCCAAGGCCCAGTACGAAGCGGGCAAGGCGGAGATCCAGGAGCAGGAAACGGTGCTGGAGCAGGGCCGCCAGCAGCTGGAAGCGGCAAAACAGCTGGTGGACACCCTGGAGCCCGCCCTGGAGCAGGCCCAGCAGGCCCTGCCGCTGCTGGAAGAGGAAGTGGAGCGGCGGCAGGCGGAAGCGGAAACCGCCCAGCAGCTGGCCGACCAGCTGGACGCCGCGGCGGACACGGCGGAA
>CASEVW010000010.1 GCA_949291395.1 uncultured Oscillospiraceae bacterium
GGGAGCCGGCGCGGCTCCGGCAGCTGTTTGCTGTTAACAAAAGGGCTTAAGGGCGGCCTGAAAACGCTGGGGGCGCTTCTGCCTTGACCGATGATAAAGAGAGAATGGGACACGCGGTAAGGAAAGCGTGGCACGAACGGGCGACTGACCGGCCGTGCCATTGATACCAGCATAGCACAAAAAAACGGCGGAACTTGCCAAAACAGGGAGGACAAGCCCCGCAAAACGAAATTTTTTTGCCCGCTGGGCTTTTTGCCCAAAAAGCCGTATAATAAAAACAGCACAAACGGCCTACGGCCCGCACAGGAAGGAACGACAGCCCCCATGATACACTTCAACTACCCCTATTATCCTTTGCAGTGGTACAAAAACAAAAACCCGGTGTCCGGCAACGCCGGTCAGTTCAATTATAAGGTGCTCCGGGAGGGCGACGAGCTCACCGCCTGGTGCTGGATGGGCTTTTGGTGCCTGGAAAAAACCAAGGACGTGAAACGGCGCACCTTTCCCTTTGGCCCCAAGGGGGAACAGGGGGAAGAGGGCCTGCAGCAGGCCGTGGCCTGGCTGAAAGAGGAATTTGAAAGCCACAGCCGGGAGGAGATCGAGAGCAAGGAAGGCTTTTTCACCACCGAGCCCTACACCCCGCCCCCGGCGCCCAAGGAAGAGGACTGATGCCCCGGCATCGCTCAAAGCATCTATCATTTCATCGCTCAAATGAGGGATGGACTGAGCGATGCAAAAAAACGCTTTGCGAGGTGACCGCATGAGAAATAAAAAACCGCCCTTCGAGATCACACACCAGATGGTCGATGCCGTGGTGGAAATTGCCGAGCTGGTGGGCAGGCTCACCTCCACCGATCTGCTTTCGGCAAACCCCATGCTGCGCCGCAGCAACCGGATCCGCACCATCCATGGGTCCCTTGCCATCGAGCAGAACACCCTGAGCCTGGAACAGGTGACGGCGGTCCTCAACGGAAAGCAGGTGCTGGCTCCGCCAAAGGATATTGCAGAAGTGAAAAACGCCTACGAGATCTATGAGCGGCTGGACCAGCTGGATCCCTATTCGGTGGATGACTTGCTGGCCGCCCACGGCATTATGACAAGGGGGCTGGTGGAAGAATCCGGCATGTTCCGCACCCGCCCGGTGGGCGTTGTGGACAGCAAGGGGCGGGTCCTGCATTTTGGCACCCTACCCCAGTATGTGCCTGACCTTGTGATGGAGCTGTTGGACTGGACGAAAAACAGCAGTGTGCATATGTTGATCCGAAGCTGTGTGTTCCATTATGAACTGGAGCTGATCCACCCCTTTGCAGACGGCAACGGGCGGGTGGGGCGGTTGTGGCACACCCTGCTGCTCTCCCGCTGGAACCCGGTCTTTGCCTGGCTGCCAGTGGAGTCCATGATCCACGACCACCAGCAGGAGTATTACCAGGCGATCAACGCCGCCAATGATGCGGGCGAGTCCACGGTGTTTATTGAATTTATGCTTGCAACGATCAAAGCATCCCTCATGGAAGCCATCCAGATGAGTGATGCAATGAGCGATGCAGGAAGTGACGCACCTAAGGACAAAGCAGCGCAGCGCTGGGAAATGATAGAGGCGCATCTGAAAACCCACGGCTTTATTATGAATGGGGACGTGCGGCAGCTGTGCGGCGTGTCTTCGGCAACGGCGAACCGGATCCTGACGGGCCTGTGCGCCCAGGGAAAATTGCAGCGCTTCCGACGGGGCGGGCATTGGGCGTATCAGATCGGTCCCTGATATATCAAAGCATCGCTCATTTCATCGCTCAAATGAGGGATGGAATGAGGGATGGATAAAAAGAAACAGCGGAGGGATTGGCCATTACAGGCCAACTCCTCCGCTTATTTTGTCATTTCCCAGGCAGCAGCGTCATACCGTCTTGATCTGCCGCCACTTGCCCCGCTTCCAGCGGATGGTGAAGATGACCGCCCGCAGATTTTCGTCCAGGGCAAAGGCGATCCACACGCCCACCAGCCCCAGGCCGAAATGGATGCCCAGCAGCCAGGCAACGCCCACGCCCACGATCCACTGGCTGCAAATGCCGGTGATCACCGGGAACTTCACGTCCCCCACCGCCTGCAGATTGCGCACCATCACGATGTTGAAACAGCGGCCCAGCTCCAAAAACACCTCCACGATCATCACCTGCTGGCCCAGGGCGATGACCTTGGGGTCCGCGCTGAACAGCCCGAACAGCGGCTGGGCGAACAGGGCCAGCACCGCCGCAATGACCAGGGTGATGGGGGTGAAGGTCTTGATCACCCGCCAGTGCTCCCGGTTTGCCAGGTCGAACTCCTTTGCGCCCACGCAGTAGCCGATGACGATGGCGGTGGCCTGGCTCACGGCGCTGATGAGCATATAGCACACCTGGGCGAACATGTTGGCGTACATCCGGGTGGTCACCGCAAAGGTGCCCAGCAGGTTCACGAACACCAGGCTGGTGGACTGGGACAGATTGTAGGAAAGCCCCTCGCCCCCGGCGGGCAGGCCGATGCCGAGAAAGCGCTTCAAAAGCCCGGTGGGGAAGGGCCGCAGCACCTTCAGGCTCACCCGGGCGCCCGGGATGGCGCGGAAGAAGGCATACATCATCATCAGCATGCCGGCGGTGCGGCAGATGCTGGTGGAAATGGCCGCCCCCGCCGCCCCCAGCTGGGGCATGGGGCCGAAGCCGTAGATGAAAGCGGTGTTGCCCACGATGTTGATCAGGTTGATGATGCCGGTGCTGCACATGATGACCAGCATTTTTGCGTGGGCCCGCAAAAAGGCGCTGAAGGTGAGCATCAGTGCCTGGCAGGGCAGGCTGGCAGCGGTGATCAGCAGGTAGCTTTTGGCCTCCGGCCGGGCTTCCATGGGCAGCTGCATCAGCTGGAACAGCCCGTCCGCCCCCAAAACAAGGCCCAGGGTGATGACCAGGCTCACCGCCAGGTTCAGGCACACCGCCAGGGTGTAGATCTGGTCCGCCTTTTCCCGCTCGCCCGCGCCCAGATACTGGCTGAGCATGATGGTGGCAGCCAGGCTGATCACGTTGAAGGTCAAGATCAGGGTGGTCATGATCTGGTTGGCGTTGCCCACCGCGGCCACGGCGGTGGCGTTGTAATGACTGAGCATGATCTGGTCGATGTTGCCCACCAGCATCTGCAGCAGCAGTTCGATGAACACCGGCCAGGTCATGGCAAGCAGCGAGAACTGATGCCCCGCCACATGGATCGTTCGGCTCAAAATAAGATCCCCCTCTTTTCTGGTAGATGGCGCAAAGTGCCGCCGCATTGAATTATAGCGTAAAAAATGCAGGGTTTACAGATGGGATTTTGACGGTTCTTCCCCCGCCATACCCGACGGAAATTGTGCAGGTTTTTGCCGGGCGGGGAAGTTTACTTTTTGCGGGGTTTGTGATACCCTTTTAAAGGATTTTAAAATACAAAAAAGGCAAGGAGGACGTGCCTTTGAACGGCCAAAACGCAAAAAGAAAATGGATCGTCCGGTGCAGCTGCGGGGTGGGCCTGCTGGCGCTGGCGGCGCTGTTCGTGCTGCGGTTTTCCTATTCCACCAGCTTTTTGTACCCCGGCTACTGCGGGTTCGATTCCGCCATTTTCCAAACGGTGGGCAAATACTGGGCCCAGGGCCAGCTGCCCTATGCCCAGCTGTTCGACCACAAGGGCCCGCTGATCTTTTTTATTGACGCCCTGGGCTATGCCATCCGGGGCAGGGCAGGCATTTTGATCTTCCAGACCATCAGTCTGGCGGTGACGGCCTGGGGGCTGTACCGGCTGGGCCGGCTGCATCTCGCCCGCCCCTGGGCGGCGGGCGTTACGGCGCTGGCGCTGGTGTATCTGGCCCGCATGTTCGACGAGGGCAACATGACCGAGGAATACAGCCTGCCTTTTCTGGCGGTGAGCCTGTATCTGGCGGCGCGCTGGTGCGCAGAGCGGGAAAGGGACCCTGCCGCGCCTCATCCCTGGCAGTATGCAGCGGTGTACGGGGCGTCCTTTGGGGCCATTCTGCTTTTGCGGGTCACCAGTGCGGTGGCGGTGTGCTGTTTTGTGCTGGTCATCACCCTGGCGCTGATGATCGGCCGCCAGTGGAAAAACCTCTTCGCCAACATGGGCGGCTTTGTGGGCGGGTTTGCCGCCGTGGTGCTGCCTTTCGCCATCTATTTTGCGGCCCACGGGGTGCTGGGGGAGATGTTCTACGGCACCATCGGGTACAACATTTTTTATGCCACCGGCTTTTCCATCCGGGAGTATTACGCGGCCAGCCCCTGGGCGGCGCAGACGCTGGCCCGGGTGCTGCTGGATTTTGGCGCGCCGCTGTTCGTGCTGCTGGCGGTGAGCGTGCTGTCCCTGTGGAAACGGCCAAAAGACCTGCTGGCCTGGGGCGGCCTTTTGAGCGCTTTGGGCAGCATGTACATCCTGTTCACCAACCGCCCCTACATCCATTATTTTATGATCGTCACCCCGCTGATCCCCCTGGCGGCGGTGCTGGCCGCCC
>CASEVW010000011.1 GCA_949291395.1 uncultured Oscillospiraceae bacterium
CGGAGGCGGTTTCGGCGGCTTTGGGGGCGGCGGCTCCCGAGGCGGCGGCGCCGGACGGGGTTGATGCGCCTTGGAACCATTGATCCGCAAGCATAAGAGATGAAAGTTTTGTCCCAAGCCACGGGCATGTACCGGGTCTTGGGATACATTGACAGAAAAATACCCTGATTTTGTGTGCTCTGTGCGCAAAATCAGGGTATTTTTCGCCGGAAAAGGGTACTGGGGGAAACCAATAAGCATCCCCTGCGCCTTGCGCAGGGCGTGCGTTTGGTGTCCCTCAGAAGGCTGGCGAACGCTTTCGCCAGCCTTAGAGCCCGTGTTTTGGCAAGGATGCCAAGGCACGGGCATTTTCTTTGGCTATTTTTAAGGTTGACACTTGTCTACCTATCCGGCTATACTGAAGATAGAAAGAGAGCCCTTTTTACCGCAAACCATCAAAAAAGACCAAACGGCGGGCAGAAAAGCGGCGCCAAACAGCGCGGCGGAACACAAAATGCCCCGCATTTGAACCATCGGAAAGAGGGGGGATCCATCCATGAAACAGCAAAAAGCCAAAGAACAAAACGCCGCCCAGGTGGAGCTTTCGCCGGGGGAGTGGAAACTGATGAACCGTCTGTGGGACAATGCCCCCCGCACCATCACCCAGCTGGTGAGCGATCTTGCCGGGGATACCGGCTGGTCCAAACACACCGTCATCACCATGCTGAACCGGCTGGAAGCCAAAGGGGCGGTGCGCTATGAGGAGGCCGGCCGGGCGAAAGCGTATTTTCCGGCGGTGGAGCGGGAAGGCGTGGCCTTAAACGAGACCGAGAGCCTGCTGGAGCGGGTCTACGGCGGCAGCCTGGGGCTGCTGGTGAACGCCTTCGTGCAGCAAAAGGGCATCACGGAACAGGAACGGGAAGAGCTTTTGCGGATCCTGGAACGAGCGGATCCGAAAAAAGGGGGGTGAGGATATGGCAGAGCTGTTGATCACCTCCAGCATTCTGATCCTGGCGGTATTGGCGGCCCGGGCGCTGCTGAAAAAGCGCATCAGCCGCCGGATGCAGTACGCCCTGTGGGGCTTGGTGCTGCTGCGGCTGCTGCTGCCGGTGAGCCTGCCGGAAAGCCGGGCCAGCGTGCTGAACTACCTGCCCCAGACGGCGGTTCAGCAGCAGGCCGCCGCCCCGGCCCCGGCGGCACAGCCGGATGTTCCGGTGCAAACGGAACCGCAGGCGGCAAGCGCCGCCCGCCCGGTGCAGGGGCAGACGGCGCTCTCGCAGCCCATGCTCCAGACCGGCGGGCAGGCGGGAGAAAGCCTCCGCCTTTCCCTGGCGCAGTGGCTGGCCATTGGCTGGCTGGCGGGAGCGGCAGTCACCGGCGGGGTGCTGCTGGCAGCAAACCTGCATTTTGCCCGGCGGCTGAAAAAAGGCCGCGTGCGGCTGGAACGAATGGCCGGGCCGCTGCCGGTGTACCGGTGCGAGGGGCTGACCAGCCCCTGCCTGCACGGTCTGGTCAAACCGGCGGTGTATCTGAACCCGGCGGCGCTGGAACGCGAGGAGCGGCTGGCATTCGTGCTGGCTCACGAGCTGACCCACTACCGCCACAAAGACCACATCTGGGGCGCGCTGCGGTGCGTCTGCCTGGCGGTGTATTGGTTCGACCCGCTGGTCTGGCTGGCGGCGGTGGTCTCCAAACAGGACTGCGAGCTGGCCTGTGACGAGGCGGTGACGGCGGCCATGGAGCCGGAAAAACGGCTGGGCTACGGCCGCTGCCTGGTGGAACTGATCCCCCGCAAGGCCCCCGGCATGGCGCTGCTGGCGGCCACATCCATGGGCGGCGGGGCGGCCCAGATGCGCCGCCGCCTGCAAGCCCTGATTACGGCGAAAAAGCCCCGGCGGGCGGCTATCGCCCTGACCCTGGCGGGGGCGGCGCTGCTGTGCGCCTGCACCTTCACCGGGGCCCAGATGCAGGAGGTCACCGATATTGAGGATCTGGTGGCCGATGGGGAAACGGTGCGCAGCCACTTTACCTGGCAGCGGGACAGCGGCGAGGAAGAGCTGCTGCTGGTGCAGGCCCCCGCTCCGGAGGGCTGGACATTGTCTGAGGACGCAGGCTGGTTCAAGCTGTATTACTGGAACAGCCAGCAGGAAAACACGGCCCAGAGCGCCCTGCGGTTTGAGGGCGAGCTGCTCACCCGGGACCCCATGCACATCACAGCGCAGCTTGCAGACGGCAGTAGCGGGCGGTACCGCAATTCCACTGCGGACGAAACCGTGCAGGTCAGGAGCGTGCTCCTGCTTGTGCCGGGCGGAAGCACAAAACGGTATGAGTGGACGGCGGCGGGCCTGGGCAAAGAGGAAACGCTGCCCCTGCCCACGGTAGATCCCAGCAATGTCCAATACGACAAACAGGAAAAAGCGGTGGAGCAGCTGTTGTTCAGCATTCTCCCGGCGGAGAATGGCCTGGTATTCACGATCCCGGAGACCCAGCTGTGGACCGGGACGGATTGGGACATCAGCCTTTGGCGGCCGGAGGGCGAGAGTATGCAGCGCATCGAAGAGGGCCTGCCGGAAGAGTTTAACAGCCAAAACTGGCAGGCGGGCCAAAGCTATTTGATCCCGAGGGAATGCCTAACAGATGGCCCGGTGGGCCTGGTGGTGCGCCTGGCAGACCAGCCCGGCGGCGACGTGATGGAGGCAGGCTGGACCATGGCTGTTTCTGACGTGCTGGCCAAGGCCAGCAACCTGTACGGCGGGGGAACCTTTTACCTGACCAGCAGGACGCTGCCTGGGGAAGAGCTGCCCTGGAAGGTCATGGCTTCTCAGGAACGAGACGATCCCAAGCAGCAGGCGCTGGAAGAATTGTGGCACAGCTGCCGCTGGCAGGGGAACACCCTCTCCTTCACCGTCCCTCAGGGGCTCTCCAGTGAAACGGAAGAGATCCACCTCTATTGGGAAGATCCGGGCCTGGTGGTGATGAGCGAGCGGATGGAGGGGGATCTTCGAATCCGTGCTATCAAGCACATCAACGGATTGGAGACTTTGCTGGATATATACGCCTCCGATGCCCTGACGGGCCTCGATGGCCAAAGCTGGCAGCCAGGCCAGACGATCTCCGTCGACACGACAGGGCAAAGCCCGGATGGCGCGCTGGCGCTCATTCTGCGCAATAAAGCCACCCGAGAGGAACAGTTGATCCTGCTGCCGGGCAGACCGGACAGCCAGGACCAGACCCCGGCGCCGTCCAGCGCCCCGGCGCAGGCGGAAAGCGGCAGCGGGTTGGACTGGAAGCGCCTGACCGCCTTCACCGACAGCATCCAGTGGGACGAGGAAGCCTTCACCCTGACCTTCACCATCCCGGAAAACGCCCAGCCCGGCGAGTGGAAGCTGAATATCATGCGGCACAACGCCAGCCGGGGCAGCTGGGTGACCCAAACAGAAGGCCTGCCGGAGGAATTTGTCAGCCAGGACTGGCAGCCGGGCCAGACCGTCACGGTGACCGGCGAGATGCTGGACACCTCCGCCCAGTGGAAGCTGGAGATGCAAAACACGATCTTAGGGTCGGTGAGCGAGAGAGAATTTCCCCAAAGCGCTGCCTGATAAGCGCTGAAAAACAGAAAACAGAAAGAGCGACCCTCAAAGCCTATTAAATGCTTTGAGGGCCGCTCTTTTATTTTAAAAAGGGGTCACTTGCCGGTGTTTTCGCCGCCCTGGGCCGGGGGCTCTTTTGCCGGCGCGCTGCCCCGGGCGGAAAATTCGCAGCCGCACCAGTCCTGCCGGTACAGCCCGTACTGGGCCGAAAGCTCTAAGCTGCGCTTGTGGCCCTCCCGCCGCTTGAACTCATTGGGCAGGTGGCGCACGCCGTACTTTTCTTCCAGCTGGCGGCCGATGGCGTTGATCTTTTCCGCATCCTTGCGGGGGCTGATGGAAAGGGTGGTGCAGAACCAATCGTAGCCGTGCTCGGCGGCGTAGCTTGCCGCCCGTTCCATCCGCAGCTGATAGCAGACGGTGCAGCGGCCGCCCCGCTCCGGCTCGGCTTCCAGCCCGGCCACGGCGGTGTAAAATTCGCTCTGGTCGTACCGGTCCTCCACCAGGGTCACGCCGGGCAGGTCCGCCCGCTTCAAAAAGGCGTGCAGCTCGTCCGCCCGGCGGCGGTACTCGGCGGCGGGCCAGATGTTGGGGTTATAATACAGGATGGTGATGTCAAAAAAGCCGCTGAGCATCTCCAGCACGGCGCTGGAACAGGGGGCGCAGCAGGCGTGCAGCAAAAGGCGGGGCCTTTTGTCGCCAAAGCTCAGCAGGATCTGTTCCATCATTTTGGGGTAATTGGGGCGGTTTGCCATTGGGGTCGTGCCTCCTTGCAGGCCAAAGTGTTTGCGTTTTCTTTATTTTACCACATCCAGAGCAAAAAGCCGAGGCCGGGCCAATTTTTGCAAATTCTTTAAAAGCTTATCACGATTTATCCACATTCTACCGGTATTATATACTTGTAGCCCGGAGGGATGGCAAACGCCTCCCAAGGACGGTGTTTCTACCACGGCAGGGCGGCCAGGGCCGAAGATGCTGCCCGCTGTGCATACACTGGAGCCGGCAATGCGAGGTATTACAGTACCGCGCCGGATTCCAGACAACCTATTCCGTATTTCCTCTGTAAAGGAAAGCTTCCTTATAAATCGCTGTTGCAAAACCAGCCCGGCAGAAATGCCGGGCTGGTTTTGCGTTTTATAGCGGAATCTGTTACAATACCGTTAGACTATTCGCAAAGAGGAGCAGACCATATGACCAAAGAAAAAATTGCCCGCATCAACGAACTGGCAAAAAAATCCCGCGCCGAGGGCCTCACCCAGGCGGAGGCCGCCGAACAGGCCGCCCTGCGCCGGGAATACATCGATGAGATGAAGCAGAGCCTGCGTTCCCAGCTGGATAACGCCGACTACATCGACGAAAAAGGCGTGCGCCGCCCGGTGTCCAGCCTGAAAAAGAAGAACTAAACGCCGCCCGGCGGCGATACTGAGGGAAAAGCCATCACTGGAAAGGGGAAAGGATACCGTGACGGAAGTCCTTTGCAGACTGTTTGTAAAAAACCATGAAAACACCCGGGACCCGGCGGTGCGCAGCGCTTACGGCCGCCTGGCGGGCATCGTGGGCATCGTGTGCAACCTGCTGCTGTTTGCAGGCAAATTTATCGCCGGCACCGTGTTCGGCAGCATCGCCATTGCGGCGGACGCCATCAACAACCTGTCCGACGCATCCTCCAACATCGTCAGCCTCATCGGTTTCAAACTGGCCAGCCGCCCCGCCGACGAAGAGCATCCCTACGGCCACGCCCGGTTTGAATACCTGGCGGGCCTGGCGGTGGCGGTGATGGTGCTGCTCATCGGCGTGGAGCTGGGCAAGAGCAGCCTGGATAAGATCCTCCATCCGGAACCGGTGGAATTCAGCTGGCTGGCGGTGGCGGTGCTGGCGGTTTCCATCCTGGTCAAGCTCTGGATGGCCCTGTTCAACCGGCACATCGGCGTGCTGATCGATTCCTCCGCCCTGAAAGCCACCGCGGCGGACAGCCGCAACGACGTGATCAGCACCGCCGCCGTGCTGGCCGCCACCCTCATCAGCAAATACACCGGCCTGGAGCTGGACGGCTGGATGGGCCTGGCGGTGGCGGTGTTCATCCTGTACAGCGGCGTGGGCCTCATCCGGGATACCCTGGACCCCCTGCTGGGCCAGGCGCCGGACGATACCCTGGTGAAATACATCCACGACAAGGTGATGAGCTATCCCGGCGTGCTGGGCACCCACGACCTGATGGTCCACGACTACGGCCCCGGCCGCCAGTTCGCCAGCGTCCATGTGGAGATGGCGGCGGAGGCGGACGTGATGGCCAGCCACGACGTGATCGACAACATCGAGCGGGACTTTCTGGAAAAGGACGGCCTGCACGTGACCATCCATTTTGACCCCATCATCACCAGCGACAAAAAGGTGAACGACACCCGCCACTGGCTCAGCGAGCTGGTGAAGGAGATCGACCCCGCCCTCACCATCCACGACCTGCGCATGGTGGCGGGCCCCACCCACACCAACCTGATCTTTGACTGTGTGGTCCCGCCGGAGTTTTCTCTCTGTGAGGGCGAGCTGAAACAGGCCATCAAAAAGCGGGTCCGCAGCCAGCAGCCCACCTATTTCTGCGTCATCACAGTGGAGAGCAGCTACGCCTGCATCCCCCACTGATCCGCCGGGCGCTGCCCGGCATTGGAAAGGAAGAACGCGCTATGGAATTTCGTTATTCGGAAAAAGTAAAACAGATGAAGCCCAGCATCATCCGGGAGCTGCTTAAACAGATGAGCGACCCCAGCCTCATCAGCTTCGCCGGGGGCAACCCGGCGGCGGACAGCTTCCCGGTGGAGGAGATCCGCCGCTTCAGCGACCAGCTGCTGGCCCAGGACCCGGTGGGGATGCTGCAATATTCCGTGACGGAGGGCTACGGCCCCCTGCGCGCCGCCGCCCGGGACTACGCCAACCGGCAGTGGCCGGTGCTGCGTCCGGAGGATGACCTGATCATCACCAGCGGCAGCCAGCAGATCATCGAGTTCATGACGAAGCTTCTGTGCAACGAAGGGGACGTGATCGCGGTGGAGGAGCCAGCCTTTTTGGGGGCCTACAACTCCATGCGCAGCTTTGGTGCAAAGCTGGCCGGCGTTCCGCTGGAAGCGGACGGCGTGGACCTGGAAGCCCTGGAGCGGGTGTTCCGGGACGAGAAGCCCAAGTTCTTCTACTGCATCCCCAACTTCCAAAACCCCACCGGCTACACCACCAGCGCTGAGAAGCGCAAGGCCATCTATGATCTGGCGGTGAAATACGCCGTGCCGGTGCTGGAGGACGACCCCTACGGTGCGCTGCGCATCAGCGGCGAGCCGGTGCCGCCCATCAAGCACTTTGACACCACCGGCACGGTGGTGTATGCGGGCAGCTTCAGCAAGGTGCTCTGCCCGGGCATGCGCCTGGCCTTCTGCGCCGGGCAGAAAGATCTGATCGGCAAGATGGTGGTGGCAAAGCAGGGCAGCGACGTGCACACCAACATCTGGGCCCAGCGGGTATGCGAGCGCATCCTGACCCAGACGGTTATGGATGCCCACTTTGCCCGTTTGCAGGCCATCTACCGGGACAAGGCCGGTTATATGATGGCCCAGCTGGACCAAAAGCTGGCGGGCCGTGTCCGGTACGAAAAGCCCCAGGGCGGCATGTTCATCTGGGCCACCCTGCCGGAGACGGTGGACGCCGTCGCCTTTGTGCAGAAATGCCTGGAGCACAAGCTGGCGGTGGTGCCGGGCAGCGCTTTCTACACCACCGACGCGCCCTGCCAGAGCGTGCGGCTGAACTTCTCTACCCCCACCAAGGCGCAGATCGCCCGGGGCGTGGAGATCATGGATCAGGTGCTGCGGGAGCTGGGCGCGTAAACGTTTGGCATACCGCATCGAAAGAAAGAAAAAGAGAGGGAAAAGCCGATGGAAAAGATCAAGATGACCACCCCCCTTGTGGAGATGGATGGCGACGAGATGACCCGTGTGCTGTGGCAGATGATCAAGGACGAGCTGCTGCTGCCCTTTGTGGAGCTGAACACCGAATACTACGACCTGGGCCTGCCCAACCGGGACGCCACCCGGGATCAGGTGACCATGGACGCCGCTCTGGCCAACAAAAAGTACGGCGTTTCGGTAAAATGCGCCACCATCACCCCCAACGCCCAGCGCATGACCGAGTACGACCTGCACGAGATGTGGAAAAGCCCCAACGGCACCATCCGGGCCGTGCTGGACGGCACCGTGTTCCGGGCGCCCATCCTGCTGGACTGCATCAAGCCGGTAGTGAAAAACTGGAAAAAGCCCATCACCATCGCCCGCCACGCCTATGGCGACGTGTACAAGGGCACCGAGTTCCGCATCCCCGGCCCGGGCAAGGCCGAGCTGCTGTTCACCGGCGAGGACGGCCAGCAGATGCGCCAGACCATCTATGATTTTGAGTGCCCGGGTGTGGTGCAGGGCACCTACAACAAGGATACCTCCATCACCAGCTTTGCCCGCAGCTGCTTCAATTACGCTTTGTCCACAAAGCAGGACCTGTGGTTCTCCACCAAGGACACCATCAGCAAAAAATACGACCACACCTTCAAGGACATTTTTGCCCAGATCTACGAGGCGGAGTACAAAGAACAGTTTGAGACCGCTGGCATCGAATACTTCTACACCCTCATCGACGATGCAGTGGCCCGGGTCATCCGCAGCGAAGGCGGCTTTATCTGGGCCTGCAAAAACTACGACGGCGACGTGATGAGTGACATGATCTCCACTGCCTTCGGCAGCCTGGCCATGATGACCAGCGTGCTGGTCAGCCCAGATGGCTGCTACGAGTACGAGGCCGCCCACGGCACCGTGACCCGCCATTACTACCGCTATCTGAAGGGGGAGGCCACCTCCACCAACCCCATGGCCACCATCTTCGCCTGGACCGGTGCGCTGGCCAAGCGGGGCGAGCTGGACGGCAACGAGGCTCTGGTGCACTTTGCCAAGACCCTGGAAGCTGCCTGCCTGGACACCCTGGCCAGCGGCGTGATGACCAAGGACCTGTGCGGCCTGGCCGAGGGCGTGACCACAAAAGCTGTGACCAGCGAGGAGTTCATCCGGGCCATCCGGGCCGATTTGGAAAAGAAGCTGGCAGCATTCTGAGGGACACCAAACGCACACCCCGCACTTTGGTGCGGGGGATGCTTATTGGTTTCCCCCAGTACCCTTTTCCGGCGAAAAACCCCTTGATTTTGCGCACGAAGCACACAAAATCAGGGGGTTTTTCTGTTAAGGTGTCCCTAGCCCCGGTACATGCCCGTGGCTAGGGACGTATATTTATCTTCTTCTCTTTTCGCTTGGCTTGTTTTATCGGTTGTTCGGCCCGTTATTCCTGCATGGAGCGCTTTTCGGCCAGGGCGCGGCGCTTGGCCAGCAGCCGCAGGCTGCCCACCCCCACGAACAGCGCGAGGGCCAGATTGACCAGCGAGAGCGGGATCAGCGTGGGGGAGGCCAGAAGGCTGAACAGCGGCAGCAGATTGCAGAAAAAGACCACGGCGCAAATCGCCAGAACACCGTCGATGTGACGGATCAGGGAGTCCAGGTCGGAGAACATCTCGAAGGGAGTGCCGTCGTTTTCCCGGCGCAGATAGACCCAGCGCAGATAGCGCCCCACGATCTGGATGCCCGCCCCCTCCAGAAATGCTTCGTATTCCGGTTCCGGGGGCAGCTTGTCCAGCAGCTGCAATTGGTACTGGTAACGGCCGGGCTCCCCCCGCTCAAATTCATAGCGGAACGGCGTATAACGCACCAGCTGCCAGCCCTGACGGCTCATCTCATTCAGCCATTGGATCTCTTTTTCGTAATTCCAGACAAGATAAACGCGGTGTACGATTTTTTTCATGACGCGGTCCCTCCTGTGACGGCCTGGCCGTTGCGCACCAGTTCCTGCAAACGTTCCAGCTCATGCTGCACGGCTTCCTTGCCGGCGGCGGTGATCTGGTATTCCTTTTTGCGGCTGCCCGCCGTGCTGGGAAGGGCCTCGATCCAGCCTTTCTCCTGCAAGGTGTTCAGCGCGCCGTACAAAGTGCCCGCTGCCAAACGGACCCGGCCGCCGGAAAATTCTTCGGTTTTCTGCATGATGCCGTAGCCGTGCAGCGGGGTGTAAAGCGAGAGCAGAATGTAATAAAAGGCCTCGGTTAGGGCGATCGAGCTGACCAAAAAGCTTCCTCCTTTCACTATTACGTGTTTCGTTATATCGGTTTCCGATATAACTATATCAGCTGCCGATATAGTTTGTCAAGAGGGGAGCGCAAAAAAATATCCGGCCTGCCCGGCCCCGGCGAAAGGGTCGGACGAATTTTGCAACAATAGTTCATAAAATAAAATTGTTAGCACTCTAGCGTTTAGAGTGCTAACGATTTACAAAAAGTTCATAAAATATCTATTATTAAGTCATAAAACGGGGGTATACTATGAATTGTCAAAGGGAGATAGGGTGCTGAGGAGCAACAGCTCCAAAGAGCCAGAACCTGATCTTATCTTGGCAATGCGGCGAAGCCCCCGCGCAGATGCAAGCCGCAGAAACAAAATTCAATTTTTATTGGCGCGGAGAAAAGGAGCGTTTTATGTTTGGTATGATTCCTTTTGGCCGTGAAGAAAATAGCCTGTTCAACTATCTGGATAACATGGAAAGAAGCTTGTTCAATGGGTTTGGCGACATGAACCAGTTCCGCTGCGACATTCAGGACAAGGGCAGCGAGTACCTGATGGAGGCCGAGCTGCCGGGCTTCAACAAGGAGGATATCTCCATTGATCTGAACGGCGATGCCCTGGTCATCACCGCCCGCCACAATTCCGAGAGCGGCGAGAAAGACGACAAGGGCAACTATGTGCGCCGGGAGCGCAAGTTCGGTTCCTTCAGCCGCAGCTTTGACGTGACCGGCATCGACACCTCCGCCATCCGGGCGGCCTACAACAACGGCGTGCTGGAGCTGCACCTGCCCAAGCAGGCAGAAGTCCGGCCGAACAGCCGTTCCATCCAGATCGAAGGTTAATGGCAGAATAACAAAAACCAGCGGCCCCTCAAAGCCGAGGCCAGGACCAAAGCTTCCTTACTCGGACTCGGCTAAACGAGGGACCGCTGGTTTTTTGTTTATTCGGTTTTCGCTTCTTCCGTCTCGTCAGCGGCCGGTTCCGCGGGCGCTTCCACAGCCGGGGAAGGCTCAGCCTGAGCATCCGGCTGCTGCGGGGCCTCCGTTTCCGGCGGAACAGCAGGTGCGGCCTCTGCCTGGGGCGCGCTGGCTTCCGGCTGGGCAGCCGGGGCGGCGGTCTCCTCGCTGGCGGGTGCGGCAACGGCGGTCTCAGGCTCGGTCACGGCTTCTTGGCTGGCAGCCTTTGCCTTGGCGGCGGTGGCTTTTTTGGCCCGGGAGGTCTTGGCCGGGGCCTTGGCGGTCTTTGCGGCTTCGCCCTCTGCCGCCTTCTTCGCGGCGGGCTTTTTACGGGCCGCAGGCTTTTTGGCGGGGGGCTGGGGGGCTTCATCGGGCTTGCCGTTGCGGGCGCAGTAGGTCTTTAACAGCTCCTGGTAGAAGTCCACCGCCGGGGGCAGCGCCATGATGGAGATGTTTTCGTCCGCCGCATGGATGCTGGCGTACTGCTGCTTGTTGATCTCCAGCGGGGCAAAGCGCAGGGCGTGGTCTACAACGCCCTCGTACAGGTAAAAACGGGCGTCGGTGCCGCCGGTCATGATGTAGGGGGCAACGCCGTAGCCGGGATAGATCTTGTCCATGGTCTCTTCCAGCAGGCGGAAGGGCTCGGACTGGTAGCTCACCTCGGCGCAGGCCGGGTCGGCTTTCAGCACTTCCAGGTCCAGGCCGCATTTTTTGGCGGCCTGCCGCAGCACTTCAATGCTTTCGTCGGTGCCCTGGTGGGGCATGCAGCGCATGTTGGCGGTGACCCAGGCTTCCTGGGGCAGCACGTTGCGGGCGGGGGAGCCCTCGGCCATGGTGAAGGCGCAGGTGGTGCGCATCATCGCCCCGGCCAGGGGGTTCACCCGGGGCAGCAAGAAGCACAGCAGCGGCTCAAACAGCCACAGGTTACCCAGCAGCAGCTTCATGCCGAAGCTCATGTTGGGGGCCATGCGCTGGAACATCTCCCGCAGGGTGGGGGAGAACTTTGCCTGGAAGGGGCTGTGCTTGTCCGTTTTGCAGATGAACTTTGCCAGCTGCACCAGGGCGGTGTCCGGGCCGGGTACACTGGCGTGGCCGCCGGGGGCACGGGCGGTGATCTTCACGTCCGCATAGCCCTTTTCCACCACGCCCACCATGGCGTAGCGGCCTTTTACGCCGGCCATGGGGCTGTCCAGGATCATGCCGCCCTCGTCCAGCAGCATGCCCAGGTGCACGCCCTTTTCTTTCAGGTAGGCGGCGGTGGCGGGGGCGCCGTCGCCGCTCCATTCCTCGGTGCAGCTGGAAGCCAGGTACACGTCACACTCCGGCGTCCAGCCCTGGGCCAGCAGCTCTTCCACCGCCTGCAGAAAGCAGAACAGGCTGCCCTTGGTGTCCACCGTGCCCCGGCCCCACACCGAGCCCTCGGCGATCTGGCCGGAGAAGGGCTCGTGCTTCCATTCGCCGCCGGCGGGCACCACGTCGTGGTGGCTCATCAGCAGGATAGGCGCGCCCGCCCCGCCGTCCCGCCCGGGGATCTTGTACAGCAGGCTGCCGTTCAGCACGGTGCGGGTGGCTGCCTTGTGCACCAGGGGGAATTCCTCCCGCAGCAGCTTGTGGAAGGCGGAATATTTGCGGCGGCTGGTCTCGTCTTTGGTGGATACCGTCTCGCACTGGATCAGCTTGGAAAGGGTAGCGGCGTAGGTTTGGGCCCGTTCCAGGTCCGAGTCGGGGAACGGGGCGGTGGCGGCGCTGGTGGGCTTCAGCTGGAACGCCCGCACCGCACAAATGCCCAGCAGCACCAGCAACGCCAGCACCAGGGCCAGTAAGATCCATAAAACAATCAAATCGGGATGCCTCCTTATCGAAAATGCGCGTCCCTTGCAGCCGGTCCGGGACCGAGACGCGCCGTGTGCGGCAAAATGCCGCATTGCTCCGAATAAAAGTATACCATACAACAAAACACGCTGACAAGGCGTGGAAGATTGGAAAAGCGTGTCGAAAAAAGGATCAAAAAGGTAACAATATTCGCTTTGTTTTTGCAAGATGTGCACAGATACACTCGCTGTGTATATATTCAGGTTTCCAAATTTGTTGCATGATCATTGACAAAATTTGTACAGAGGAATAAAATGAGGGCAAAATACGGGAACGTGTGTTAAAAGTGTGAAAATCAGCCCGGCAGAACGAACCAGCCGGTTGCAGGCGGTGCCCTCCAGCCCTGTGCTGCCCTGCAAAGCGGCTCGTGCTGCGGGCGCTCTTTTAACAGCGATATACACACGAGTTTACAAAAAGAAAAGGAGATGGAACAAGGTGAAACGAACGATCTGTGCGATGCTTGCGGCCACCATGTTGTTCAGCTGCTGCCCCTTCACGGCGTGGGCAGAGCCGGAACCAGACCCGGAGCCAGGCATCACCTATGAGCAAGCGCTGGGCCAGCGGTTGGACCAGATCGCACTGCCGCCGGCACAGCCGGAGCCGATGCAGGAGAACCAGCGCCAGGTGCTGGACTTCAACACCGACTGGCTGTTCATTTCTGGTGACGACAGTGCCGCCAAGGAACAGGACTACAATGAAAGCGGCGCCCAGGCAGTATCGCTGCCCCACGCCCGGGAAGCCTACGACCTGTACAAGCCGGACATCGAGGGCCTGCAAACGGTGGACTGGTACCGCAGGCACTTCACCCTGCCCAAAGAGGACGAGGGCGACCGGGTGATCGTGGAGTTCAACGGCGGCGGCCAGGTGAACCGGGTATACGTGAACGGCGCGCTGGTGGGCGAGGCCAGAGGCACCTTTACCCATTTCGCCTTTGACATCACCGACTACGTCACCTTTGGCGATTACGACAACGTGATCGCCGTCCAGGTGGACAGCCGCTACCATTCCGGCGAGATGCCCCCCGGCAAACGGATCGACTTTTATTATTTTGGCGGGCTGCACGGCTCGGCCACCCTCACCCTGACCGACCCGCTGCGGGCGGATTCGGTGTTCTATTACAACGAGGACGTGGTGAACGGCTGTGAAACGGCCGCTCTGAACGGCTGGATCGACCTGGAAAACGGCTATTTGCAGCCCCAGCAGGCCACCGTGCGCTCCATCGTAAAGGACGCTCAGGGCAACGCCGTCTCCACCCAGGAGGTGCAGGCGGAGGCCTCCAACCACGAGACCACTCAGGTGAAGCTGCAGCACACCATCCCTTCGCCCCATCTGTGGAGCCCGGATGACCCGTACCTGTACACCGTGGAGACCCAGGTGCTGGTGGGGGACGTGTGTGTGGACCAGGTGAGCACCACCATTGGCCTGCGCACCTTGAAGGCCACCAGCCCCAGCGACAGCGAGGGCTATTTTACCCTGAATGGCGAGCGGATCCAGATCATTGGCGGCAACCGGCATATGCAGGCGCCGTATCTGGGCAACTCCCTCACCAAAAAGCTGAACGAAAAGGATGCCGAGACGCTGAAATACGACCTGGGCATCAATTTTGTGCGCACCAGCCATTACCAAAACGACCCCGCCTTCCTGGATGCCTGCGACCGCTTAGGCATCATGGTGGAAGAAGAGCCGCTGGGCTGGCAGGATACCCCCGGCTGGGAGCAGTTCTGCTATTCGGCAGAGCAGATGGTCAAGCGGGACCGGAACCATGCCAGCATCGTGATGTGGAGCATCATCCCCAACGAGCGTGACCGGAACTATCCCTCGGTGGAAGACAGCCGGGAGCGGCAGCGGGTCACAAAAGAGCTGGATCCCAGCCGACTGACCATCCAGGAGGAGTACCAGGCCTCGGAGGTCGTGGCGGACGTGTACGGCTGGCACGACTATGCCAACCCCAACAGCAGCAACCCCTTCAGCGTGCCCGGCAAGGCGAAGTCCTGGTTCGTGACCGAGTGGAACACCAACCTGGGCAAGCACTTTGTGATCCCCAACGACAGCGAGACCCGCAAGATCGACCAGGTGGAGCAGGACGGATTGAAACTGTCCCAGCTGGCAGGCAACGAGCATATCATGGGCACTCTGAAATGGGACCTGTTTGGATACATGACGCCCATGAGCAAGGACGAGCGGGGCAAAAACGTGAACCTGTGGCGCTGTTCCGGCGTGTACGGCCATTGGCGGGACCCGCTGCACAAGACCTGGATCGCCTATCTGATGGCGGCCCAGGCCCCCGATCCCACCGATGTGGGCGACATTCTGTTCATCAACAGCGAGTGGAAAGAAGACTCCCCCAAGAGCCTCACCGTCACCACCAATCTGGACGCGGTGGAGCTGTACTACGGCCGGGGCAACGCCGAGCCGGAACTGGTGGGCCGTCTGGACGCACCCAACGAGCTGACCGACCTGGAAAACGGCTTGTTCCGCTTTGACCTGGGCCAGCGGGAGTGGACCGAGGATTCCTATCTGCTGGCCAAGGGCTACCGCCAGGGCAATGAGACGGCGGTGAAGGAGTACACGGTGTACGCCTCCACCTACGCCAGTGAAAAAGAGGGCGCGGGCCTCACCCTGCACAACACCATCGGCGACATCACCGCCGACGGCGCGGACGTGGCCTGGATCCTGGCGGAGCTGACCGACAAAAACGGCCAGCGGGAATTTTACGGCGACGATAACGTCACCGCCCGGATCCTGTCCGGCCCGGGCGAGCTGGTGTACAGCGGCGAGTCCCCCCTCATGGTGGACGGCCTGAGCGGCTTCTACCTGCGCTCGGCCCAGGATCAGCCCGGCCAGACCCAGATCCAGGTGAGCGTGGACCTGGGCGAGACCCTGGACGACACCGACCCCGCCATTGCCTACGGCGAGGGCTGGCAGCAGGTGAGCGATAAGGCGGATGCCTGGCAGGGCGGCTATCATCAGGCCTCCTCCGGCCAGAGCGCCACCATCACCTTCACCGGCACCCAGCTGGCCATTTATGCCGAAAGCCAGTCCGGCGGCGGCACCGCATCGGTAACGGTGGACGGCCAGCCCGCCGGCAGCATGAACTGCGGGAATACAGCGAAATATGGGACCATCGCCAACCAGCAGGTGTGGAAGAGCCCCGTGCTGGAAGCGGGCGAGCACACCGTGACCATCACCGCCAAAGGCCGGGTGAACATCGACCGGCTGAAGGTGTTTGACGGCGTCGCCGACCTGGAAGACACCATCACCGTGACCAGCGTGGCGAACACCGCCCAGCGTGTGGCCAGCGACCCCTCTCTGCCCGACGCGGAGCCGGCGGAAGGCGATCCCGCCCTGATGCTGGAACTGCTGCTGCAGGAAGCGGAAAGCGTTGACCGGAGCAGCTATGACGCCACCTCGCTGACGGTGCTGGACGACGCGGTGGGATTTGCTCAAAGCGTGATGCAGATGAAGGAGCCCACCCAGCCCATTCTGCGCAAGGCCGTGGAACAGCTGCAAGGCGCGCTGGACGCATTGGAGCCTTTGGCCATCAGCCGCATTGAGCATACGAACACCTGCATGGAAGGCCAGACCGGCGGCGTGGCCTATGTGGCACAGGATGCCTCCACCTGGGTAGCAGGCGGCAACAATACCTACGCCAAGGTGGGCCGCACCCCGGAGGACTATTATTCCATTACCTTTGAGGGCGTGAAGATCGAGCTTTACAGCCAGATGGACTCCGCCCACGGCATCGCCGCCGTTTCCATCGACGGCGGGGAAGAGGTGAAGGTGGACCAGTACCACGCTCAGCAGGTGACCGGCGAAAAATTCTGGGAAAGCGAGATCCTGGAGCCCGGCACCCACACCGTAAAGGTGCGGGTCACCGGCGAGACCAGCGGAAACCCGAACAATGCCTGCGTCAGCTTTGGCTATGCCATGGTCTATGGGCGCATCGACCCGCTGCAGCAGCAAAAGACCGCACTGGCTACAGTTCTGGCCCAGGCGGACGTGCTGGACCGCAGCCGCTACACCACCGCCAGCCTGGACAAACTGGACCAGGCGATGGCCCAGGCCGAGAGCGTCCTGCGGGACCCGCAGGCAGATCTGGACCGGGTGAACGCCGTCCTGGAGCAGCTGAACGCGGCGCTGGCGGCGCTGGAACCGGACCAGAGCCAGGGCACCATCACGGTCACCTGCACCACGGCCGACGAAGCGTCCCAGCAGGGGCAGAAGAATAAGGTGTATTATTACGCGCCCAAGGCAGGTTCCTGGGTGCTGGAACAAGAGCAGGACCCGCAGCTGCGCAACCGGTATCTGAAAAAGGTGAATACCGGCGATGCTCCCACGCCCTATGCGGAACTGGTGTTTGAGGGCACCGGGGTGGAGCTGTTCGCCCGTTATTCCCAGACTTCGGGCTATGCACGGGTGGAGATCTTGAACGAAGCAGGCCAGGTGGTAGAAGAAAAGACCGGCATCTCGCTGTACGACCCGGACGTGGGCAGCGGGATCCCTGGCACCAGAAGCATTTTTGCAAGCCAGGCCCTGCCGGAGGGCACCTACACCCTGCGGCTGTATCCGGAAAACAAACCCTATGATGCTTCCACCGATCTGACCAGTATCAACTTCGCCCATGCCCAGATCGCCACCGGCCAGACGGAGCAGCTGCCGGATACCCAGTCGCTGCAGGCCGCCGTGGAACAGCTGAACGCCGTTTCCCTGGAGGGCCGCCACAGCCAGACCCAGGCGGACTTTGCGGCGGGCGTCATCCGGCTGGTGAATAACAGCTATGGCCTGCTGGAAGGCAGCTGGCCCCAGGTGAAACTGGTGGACGAGCTGCCCAAGGGCACCACCGAGACCCGCATTGTGCGCATCACGCAGGACGTGCAGGATCTGCTGGACGCCCTGGACACCCCGCTGACGGTGATCCAGGTGAGCCCGGTGGCCCAGATCAACGCCGCCTACGGCACGGCGCTGGAAGACCTGCCTCTGCCCGCGGCGGTGACGGTGGTCTCCTCGCTGCAGCAGCGGGAAGAGCTGCCGGTACACTGGCAGTGCGACGATTATGATCCGCAGACCGAGGGCAGTTATCTGTTCACTGGCACGCTGGAACTGCCCCAGGGCATGACCAACCCCGAGAACATCACCGCCTCGCTGACGGTGAACGTGGCCCCGCCCGAAGAGGTGTTCTATCCCATCCAGACCAGCGTGGAAGGCGGCCAAGCGGAGCTGATCGCTCCGCAGCAGGCGGCCGAAGGCGATACCGTGCGGGTACAGGTCGGCCCGCTGCCGGAAGGATACGAGTTTATTGGGCTGCGTGGCGTTTGGCAGCCGGAGACCGGACCGGTCGAGCCGGAAGAGCCGGCCCCCAGCGAGCCCCCGGAGAGCCAGCCGGAATCCGAGCCGGAGAGCCAGCCGGAGTCCGAGCCGGAAAGCCAGCCGGAGTCTCAGCCGGAAAGCCAGCCGGAGTCCGAGCCGGAAAGCCAGCCGGAGTCCGAGCCGGAAAGCCAGCCGGAGCCCGAGCCGGAGAGCCAGCCGGAGCCTGAGCCGGAGAGCCAGCCGGAGCCTCAGCCCGAGAGCCAACCGGATTCTCAGCCGCAACAGGCCCGGCAGCCCTCCGCTGCCGCACCCATGGCTTACGGGCTGCCCCTGACCAGTGAGGAGCCTCAGCCTGCGGCAGAGCCGGAGGCGATGCCCCAGCCGCTGGAGCTGACCGAGGTCATCGCCGGGCAGGAATACACCTTCGTGATGCCGGCCGGTGCGGTGCACCTGGTCCTGACCATCCAAGAGATCCCCTCGGTGCCGGTGCAGAGCGTGAGCATCCAGGGCGGCGCTTCCACCCTGCTGGTGGGGCAGGAGATGATCCTGACCGCAAAGATCCTGCCGGAGGACGCCCAGTACGACGGGCTTACCTGGCGGGTACAGGGCGACGCCGCACAGGCGATATCCCGATGGGACGATCTGGTGCTCACCGGCGTGAAAGCGGGCAGCGTGACCGTCACGGCCATCGTGGGCCAGGTGAGCAGCGAGCCCCTGGTGATCCAGGTCCAGCCGGAGCCCACCCCCGTGCCCACCCCCACTCCTGTACCCACCGAGGTCCCCGAGCCAACGGCTGCCCCGCAGCCCACCGACCGGCCGGACAACGGGGATACGGATAACGGCCAGAGCGGCAGCGGCCAGGCACCGCAGCC
>CASEVW010000012.1 GCA_949291395.1 uncultured Oscillospiraceae bacterium
CCCGCCGCCGGCAGCATGGCCCGCAGCTCCGCCGCCACCGCGCTGATGTACCGCTCGTCCTTGTCGTCCACTGCCGCAAGGCTGGGCACCTCCAGGGTGGAATACCGCCCGGCGGGCCGGGCAAGGCCGGGCCGGGTGATCTGCACTCTTGTCAGGGTGATGGGCCCCGACCGGGCGGTGTGCACCTTCACCCCGCCGGGCACCGTGCCCTTGCCGGGGCCGTAGATCTCGTCTGCCATATCGGTATAGACCGCCATTGTAACACGCTCCTTTTTGGCCGAGGCCGGGCTTACCCGGACTCGGCTTTGCTTTTTGTGAAGATTTTTCCTGTTTTCTGCCCTCAAAACCAGTTTTGGCAGGGCATAAACAAAAAATTCCCATAAAAAGTGTAAAAAAGGGCTTGCAACCCCGGTTTAAATATGGTATCATAAATTGCACTGTTATGGGTGACAAGGAGGTGGTACGAATGCCTAACATTAAATCGCAGAAGGATCGTGTCGTTCAGTCCAAGAAGGAAGCCCTTCACAACAAGGCGATTAAGTCCAACCTGAAAACAGTCGTAAAGAAGGCAGACGCTGCCATCGCTGCTAACGCAGCCGATAAGGACGCCGTCGTGGTTGCTGCTATCTCCGCTATTGATAAGGCTAAGAGCAAGGGTGTGCTGCACAAGAACACCGCTTCCCGCAAGATCAGCCGTATGGCGAAGCGCGCAAACAAGGCGAATGCTTGATTTTCGACAAAACATAAAGACCTGCTCAGTTTGAGCGGGTCTTTTTGTTTTTGTATCCGCTTTTCTCAAAAGGCAGGGGAGGGGGCGGCCCGCCGCCTTTGCAGCCTTGCCTGCGGGCCGTTCTGTCCCCCCTGCAAAGCGGCAGCCGGCCCAGCTGCCGCCGCCCAAAGCCAGCCGTTTGAGCAAAGAAAAACCGGCCTCACGCAGTTTTGTGCGTGAGGCCGGTTTTCTTTTGCAAGGTCAGGGTTTTGCTTACGCCAGGCTCTGGGCAGTGCTGCTCAGTTCCTGGGCGATGTTCAGCACATGGTCGCCCACCCGCTCGAAGTCGGTGAGGATCTCGGAATAGAGGATACAGCCCGCATCGCTGCACTGGCCGTTTTTCATGCGGCGGATGTGGTTTTCCCGGTAGCGGCGGGTCATATCGTCGATGCTCTGCTCCAGCCGGGCAGCGGCGGCCAGGCGCTCGTTGTGGTCCACGTTGGTGGCGCCGTGCAGATAGTGCAGGGCCTTGGCGCACACCGCCCGCATATCCATCACTTCTTTCAGCGCCTCGTCAGACAGATGGATGTTCTCCTTGTCGATGCGGCGGCCATAGCCCAGGATGTTCATGGCATGGTCGCTGATACGCTCGATGTTGCCGGCGATGCGGAAGCCGGAAGCCACCGCCGCCGAGTCCTCGGCGTTGGTCTCCCGCACCATGGCCTTTGCCACATACTGGCTGATCTCCTTGTTCAGCAGGTCGATCAGCTCTTCGGTCTTCACCGCTTTATCGGTCTTTTCGTCGGGGCCGGCCAGCACGGTCTGGAAGGCGATGTCCACGTTTTCACTGGCCAGATCCAGCATGCGGCCCAGCTCCTGGTGCAGGTTGCCCAGCCACACGGCAGAGGAGCCCAGGGTGGTCTTGTCCAGGTAGGCCAGGCCCATCATCTCCCGCTTTTCCTCCTCGCTGGGCTGGGCAGGGTCCGGCAGGATGCGCTCGGTGAGGGCAGCCATGTAATTGCCCAGCGGCAGCAGCAGCAGGGTGGTCACGATGTTGAACAGGGTGTGCATGTTGGCGATCTGACCGGCCACGTTGGTGGGCGTGAGGGACGCCACCAGATCGGGCAGGGGGAACAGGGTGCACACGATGGTGAACACGATGGTACCGGTGACGTTGAACATCAGGTGGATCAGGGTGGTGCGCTTGGCGTTGCGGCTGGTGCCGATGCTGGCCAGCACGGCGGTGATGCAGGTGCCGATGTTCTGGCCGAACAGCACGTACACCGCGCTGGAGAAGCTGATGGCGCCGCTGGTGGCCAGAGCCTGCAGGATGCCCACACTGGCGGAAGAGGACTGGATCAGGGCGGTGAACACCGCACCGGCCAGGATGCCCAGCACAGGGTTCTCAAAGCGGGTCATCAGCGACACAAAGGCCGGCTCGTTGGCCAGGGGCTTCATGGCGGTGCTCATCATATCCATGCCGATGAACAGCACGCCCAGGCCGGCTACGATGCTACCGTAGTTGTGCAGTTTGGGGCTTTTAAAGAATACCACCAGCGCCACGCCCAAAAAGGCCATCAGCGGGGCGATGGCGCCCACGTCCAGGGCGATGAGCTGGCCGGTGATGGTGGTGCCGATGTTGGCGCCCATGATGATCCACACCGCCTGGCGCAGGCTCATCAGGCCGCTGTTTACAAAACCCACCACCATGACCGTGGTGGCGCTGGAAGACTGGATCACCGCCGTGATGGCCGCGCCCACAGCCACGCCCAGAAAACGGTTCGCGGTGAGCTTTTCCAGAATGCTCTTCATCCGGTTGCCGGCGGCGGCCTCCAGGCCTCCGCTCATCATGTGCATGCCGTACAAGAAAAGCGCCAGGCCTCCCAAAAGGCTCAGAAAATTCGTCAGCTGCATAATAATGTTTCCTCCTGCTGGGGCGCTTTTTCGCGCCTTGCATCTGCTTCCTTTTTTGTGAAAAGGGGCTGTTCCAAAACGTTGCAAAAATTTTACACGATTTTCAACGTATCATAATATTAATACCGCAAAAGAAAAGTCCCGGTCAACAGACCGGGACAAAACTTTACATAAATTTTTCATTGGGACCGCAAAAACGGCGTATTTATGCCATATTTTACCATCTTATTGCTAGTTCTGGTCATGGGAGTGGCCGAACAGGCAGGCCAGCAGACCGCAGATCACGCTGGCGGCCATGCCGGCGCTGAAGGCGCTGCACCCGCCGGTGAGCGCTCCCATCAGGCCCATCTTGTCCACCGCGTCCACAACGCCCTGGGCCAGCAGATGGCCAAAGCCCACCAGGGGCACGGTGGCCCCCGCCCCCGCCAGCTTCACCAGCGGGTCGTACCACCCAAGGGCGGACAGCACCACACCCGTCACGGTAAAGGACACCAGGATGCGGGCCGGGGTGAAATTCGTCAGGTCGATCAGCAGCTGGCCCGCCACGCAGATGGCGCCGCCCACCAAAAACGCCCACAGATAGGTCATGCCAAGCCCTCCTTTTCGGTGCTGAGCTCCAGCAGATGGGCAACGCCCGGGATGCTCTCGCCCTGCAAAAATGTGATCTGGCTCATCAGCGCGCCGGTGGACAAAAACAGCACCCGGCGCAGCTCGCCCGCCCGCAGCTTGGGCAGCACGTGGGCGCAGAGCACGCTGGCCGAGCAGCCCGCCCCGCTGCCCCCCGCCTGCACCTCCTGGTGGTGCACGTCGTAGAGCAGAAGGCCGCAGTCCTGGTGGTTTTTCAGATCCAGGCCCTCCTTTTCCAGTAGCTGCTTCAAAAGGCGGGTGCCCACGATGCCCAGGTCGCCGGTGAACACCGCGTCAAAATCCGCCGGGGTGCGGCCGGTATCAGTGCAGTACCGCAGGATGGTCTCGGCTGCCGCCGGGGCCATGGCGGCCCCCATGTTGTTGATGTCGCACACCTCAAAGTCCCGCACCCGGCCAAAGGTCACCGCCTGCACATAGGGCCCGCAGCCCCAGGGCCGCACCAGGCAGCACCCGGCGGCGGTGGCCGTCCACTGGGCGGTGGGGGTGCGCTTGGCCCCGTACACCAGCGGGGTGC
>CASEVW010000013.1 GCA_949291395.1 uncultured Oscillospiraceae bacterium
CCGGGCCTTGTGCGCCGCCGCTGGCGCAGCGCCCTGGCCAGCCTGCTGCTGGCGGCCCTGGGCAGCGCCGCGGTGCTCACTGGTTTCAACGCCTACAAGCAAAACTGCGGCTTGCTGGATTTTTCGTTGTATGAGTCCATGCACACCCCCATCACCCACTGGATCATGATGGGGCTGGAGCACGACGGCGCCTTCAGCAACGAGAGCTTCGCCTACACCGCCCAGTTCCCCACCATTGAAGAAAAGAAGGCGGGCAACCTGGCCCGCATCCGCACCAATTTGCAGCACCTTTTTGGCGATCCCCAAAGCCTGGCCTGGCTGGTGTTCACCAAGGCGGACACCGACTGGATGGACGGGCTGTTCTCCGCCCCCCAGACCACCGGCCTTGCGCCGCTGCGCCACACCTGGCTGCACGAGTGGTTCTCGGTGGACGGAGCCCACGCCTCCCTCACCGCCGATTTCGGCCAGGCCTTTTACTGGCTGGTGTGGGCGGGGGCCTTCTTGGCGGCGGTGAAAAGCCTGCGCCGCCGCTGGCCCGGCGAAAACGCCCTGCTGCTGTGCTGCCTGTGCCTTTTGGCCAACCTGGCCTTTTTGACCCTGTGGGAAGCCAACAGCCGCTATCCGTTCTGCTACTGCTGCTGCATGCTGCTTCCCCTGGCGGGCCTTTTGGCCGCCGGGCGCACTTCCGATTGAGATTTTCAGATTTTCTGTTACAATAAAGACAAGAGAAAAGCATCCCATCAACTAGGAGGAGACACGTTTGGCAAGAGATAACATCCGCAATTTCTGCATCATTGCCCACATCGACCACGGCAAAAGCACCCTGGCCGACCGCATCCTGGAAAAGACCCACAGCGTGGACGAGCGCCAGATGGCGGACCAGCTGCTGGACAATATGGACCTGGAGCGGGAGCGGGGCATCACCATCAAGGCCCGGGCCGTCACCCTGAACTACAAGGCAAAAGACGGCAAGGACTACGAATTCAACCTGATCGACACCCCGGGCCACGTGGACTTTGGCTACGAGGTGAGCCGCAGCCTGGCCGCCTGTGAGGGCGCGATCCTGGTGGTGGACGCCAGCCAGGGCGTGGAGGCCCAGACCCTGGCCAACACCTACATGGCCATCGAGCACGACCTGGAACTGGTACCCATCCTGAACAAGATCGACCTGCCCAGCGCCGAGCCGGAGCGGGTGGCCCAGGAGGTGGAGGAGGTCATCGGCCTGCCCTGCCTGGACGCGCCCCGGGTCTCCGCCAAGATGGGCATCGGCATCGAGGAGACCCTGGAACGGGTCATCCAGGACATCCCTGCCCCCACCGGCGACGAGAACGCCCCGCTGAAAGCCCTGATCTTTGACAGCGTGTACGACAGCTACAAAGGCGTTATCGTCTATATCCGGGTGTTTGAGGGCACGGTCAAACCCGGCGACACGGTGCGCATGATGGCTACCGGCGCCGAGTTCACCCTGGTGGAGGTGGGCCGGATGGGCGCCACCACCCTGACTCCCTGCGCCCAGCTGCAGGCCGGCGAGGTAGGCTACCTGACCGCCAGCATCAAGAACGTGCGGGACACCCGGGTGGGCGACACCGTCACCCTGGCCAGCGCCCCCACCCCCGAACCGCTGCCCGGCTACCGGAAGGTGACCCCCATGGTGTTCTGCGGCATCTACCCGGTGGACGGCTCCCAGTACCCCGACCTGAAAGACGCCCTGGAAAAACTGCAGCTGAACGACGCTTCCCTCAGCTTTGAGGCGGAGACCAGTGTGGCGCTGGGCTTCGGCTTCCGCTGCGGCTTTTTGGGCCTTTTGCACCTGGACATCATCACCCAGCGTTTGGAGCGGGAGTTCGATCTGGATCTGATCACCACCGCCCCCAGCGTGGAATACCGCATCACCATGACCGACGGCTCGGTGAAGGTCATCGAGAACCCCTCGGACTACCCTGACCCGGCCCACATCGCCAAGCAGGAAGAGCCGGTGGTGGACGCCCACCTGTACACCCCCACCGAATATGTGGGCAGCCTGATGGACCTGTGCCAGGACCGCCGGGGCACCATGATCGACATGAAGTATCTGGACGCCACCCGGGTGGACCTGCACTACGAGCTGCCCCTGGGCGAGATCGTCTATGACTTCTTCGACGCCATCAAGAGCCGCAGCCGGGGCTACGCCAGCTACGACTACGAGATGAAGGGCTTCCGGGAATCCAAGCTGGTAAAGCTGGACATGCTGCTGAACGGCGACATGGTGGACGCCCTGTCCATGATCGTCCATGCGGACAAGGCCTACGCCAAGGGCCGCCGCCTGGCCGAGCGCTTAAAGGAGAACATCCCCCGCCAGATGTTCGAGATCCCCATCCAGGCAGCCATCGGCGGCAAGGTCATCGCCCGTGAGACGGTCAAGGCCATGCGCAAGGACGTTCTGGCCAAGTGCTACGGCGGCGACATCACCCGTAAGAAAAAGCTGCTGGAAAAGCAGAAGGAAGGCAAAAAGAAGATGCGCCAGCTGGGCAGCGTGGAGCTTCCCAGCGAGGCCTTCACCGCCGTGCTCAAGCTGGACGAGGACTGATCGCCCCGCCGCTTGCTTCCCAAAACAATGCAAAAAGACCTGTGTACCGCAAGTTTTCGGTACACAGGTCTTTTTTGCTGGTTCAGCGGGCCGGCCCGGCGCACTTTGCTGCGCGGCGCAGGCCGCAGTGCTGGTTGCGCCAGTCCCCGGCGGAGACGCCCTCGGTCTTTTTGAACACCCGGGAAAAATGGGCCACGTCGGTGTAGCCCACCCGGTCCGCCGCTTCCGAGATGGTCATGGCCGGGTCCTCCAGAAGGCGCTTTGCCTCCCGGATGCGCACCTGGTTCAGCAGCTCGTAAAAGGTGAGCCCCAGGTATTTGTGCAGCAGCTTGGAAAGATGCCACTGGCTCACATAGCAGTGGTCGGCCACCTCCTGCAAGCTCAGCCGCTGGGCGTAGTGCTCGCCAATGTAGCTTTGGGCCTGCCGGGCCAAAAAGCTGTTGGCCGGGCTGTCCTCCGCTTCCTCGTGGGCGGCGGGCCGGGCCGGTCCCTTGGGCTTTTGGGCGGCCAGCACCCCCGTCATATGGCGCAGGGCCTCTTCCAGATCCTCCATGCGGGAGGGTTTCAAAAGATACCGGGCCACCCCCAGCTGGATGGCCTGCCGGGCGTACTCAAAGTCCCGGTAGCCGGTGAGCACGGTGGTCTGCATCCGGGGAAACTCGCCGTTCAGCGCCGCCAGCATGGCCAGGCCGTCCCGCCCGGGCATCTTGATGTCGGTAAACAGGATGTCCGGCCGCTTTTCCCGGATGAGCGCGGCGCCCTCGGCGGCGTCGTTGGCCCAGCCGGCCACCTGGCAGCCGTAGGCCGCCCAGTCCACCACCCGCTTAAGGCCTTCCACAATGATGGACTCATCGTCCACGATCACTACCTTGTACATAGCGCCCCCCTGTTTCTCTTTGTTTCTTTCACCATAACACATTCTAATAAAAAGCACAATGGGGGCAGGCGGTCGATTTTTGTCAGCCCTTGATGGCCCCGGCGGTGAGGCCCTTGATGATGTTCTTCTGCAAAGCGATGTACACCGCCAGCACCGGGATCACGATGATGACCACCGAGGCGGCCATCAGGCCGTAGTTCACGCCGGCCTGGCTGCTGATCTCGTTCAGCAGCAGGGTGATGGTCTTTTCCGCCGGGAAGCGCAGAAAGAAGTTCTGGGTGAACAGGTCGTTATAGCTCCACAAAAAGGAGAAGATGGCCACCGTGGCAAAGCTGGAACGGGCGGTGGGCACGATGATGTGAAAATACACCTGGAACACGTTGCAGCCGTCCAGATAGGCGCTCTCTTCCAGGTCGATGGGCACCGACTGGATGAACCCCATCAGCACGATGATGGCAAAGCACAGGTTGCCGGCGATCTGGGGCAGGATCACCGACAGCAGGCTCAGCCACCGGTTGCCGGTGCTGGCGATGTGCCAGGCGGCTTCCATGCGGAACACCGGGATGATGGTGGAGAACACCGGGAACATCATACCCGCCATGATCAGGCTGTACAGCAGCTTGCGCCCCCGGAACCGGTAGCGCACCAGGCCGTAGGCCGCCAGCCCGGCGATGAGCACCACCGCCGCCGTCACCGTGACGGAGACGATCAGGCTGTTGGCGTAGGCACTGCCAAAATCGAACCGCTCCATGGCGGTGCGGTAGTTGTCCAGGGTAAAGCCGCTGCCCGGCAGCGGGATGGAAAAGGAATCGCTGCGGATGCGCCCTTTCTCCCGGAAGGAGTTCAGGATCACCCAGAGAAAAGGATACACCGTGGTGCAGGCCCAGAAGATCAGCACCAGATAGGTGGCCAGGGCCGCCGGATGCAGCCGCATTTTTTTGCTGTTCATCTGCCGCCCTCCTTAAAATTCAATGTCTTCCCGGGGCCGGAACACCCGGTTTGCCAGGTTGGACAGGATGACCCCCAGCACCACGATGAGCATGGCGATGGCCGAGCCATAGTCCACGTTGCCCCGGTTGAAGGTCTGGTCGTACATATATGTACCGGTGAGCCAGCCCTGGTCCTGGGGCATGCCCGCCCCGAACATCACCCAGGGCAGGTCGAACACCTTCAGCGCGCCGGTGATGGCCAGCACCAGGCAGGTGCACAGCACGTTGCGCAGCAGCGGCAGCGAGATATACCGTACCCGCCGCAGGCCGTCGCAGCCGTCCAGAGCGGCGGCCTCGTAAAGGTCGCCGGGGATATTGTTCAGCCCGGTGACCAAAATCACAAAGTAAAAGCCCACATACTGCCACATCACCGGCGAAAACATGGTAAACAGAAAATGGGCGCTGTCTTTCCAGTCGATGGCTTGCTGGATCAGCCCTAAGTTCAGCAGCAGCTGGTTCACCATGCCGCCCTTGTACAAAAAGATCAGGTTGAACATCAGGCCAAGGGCTGTGGCCGAAATGACGATGGGAAAAAAGTACAGGGTGCGGAACACCTGGGCCCCTTTTTCGATGCTGTCCACCAAAAGGGCCAGCACCAGGGCGATGCCCACCTCGAACACCACGGTGCATACGATCAGGATCAGGGTGTTCTGCAAGGCGGTGTGCAGTTTGGGGTCTGCCAGCAGCTGGGCGTAGTTTGCGTACCAGGGGCTTTGCAGCCCCTCGGCAGGCCGGCCCAGGCCGGTGATCTGGGAAACGCTGTTGATGACGTTTTGAATGAACGGATAATACAAAAATACCAGCAGGAATGCAAACGCCGGGGCCAGAAAGATGATCAGCGGCGCTTTTTTCTTATACAGTGTGGATCCCACCGGAAGTCCCTCCTCTCGGCGCTTACACAAAGATGCAGGCAGGGACCTGACAAGGCAGCCCTTGCCCAGCCCCTGCCTGCGGCGCGTTTTTATCGATCAGGTCAGTTCAGCGCGGCGGCGGAGGCAACGGCCTCCTCGGCGGTCATCTGACCGGTGACCACGTTCTGCACATTGGCAAACAGGTCGGTCTTGGCCTCGCTGGTGATGGTGTCCTGCACGGCGCCCACCACGCCGGTGATGTTGGCGTTGGTGTCGGCGGCGGTCTGCTGCAGGCTGTTCAGGCCGCTGGGAGAAGCGCCGTTCTTCAGGGCGGTCACCTCGGTGGTGACGAAGGTGGACAGCACCTCGTCCGAGGTCATGTGCTGCACGAATTCCACGGCGGCCGCCTGCTTGGCCGGGTCGTTCCAGGCCTTCTGGGTGATGAAGTAACCCATGGAGATGCCGCCGATGGCCTCGGTGGCCTTGCGCTCGCCCTTGGCGGGCACATAGGCAACGGCGTAGTCGCCCAGCTTATCGGCGTAGTTGTCGGAGAAATAGCCGCACTTCCAGGAACCGTCGATCAGGAAGGCCGCTTCGTCTTCCGCAAACAGCTGCACGGTCTCGGCGTCGGTGGCAGTGAGGGTGTTGGCCGGGAAGAAGCCCCGCTCGTACAGGTCCTTGATGTCGTTCAGGCCGTTGATCCACTTTTCGGCGGTCTGGTCCATCACCAGCTTGCCGTCCGCATCCACGGTGGGCACGTCCATCTGGGTGGTCAGGGTGCCGTTGTTCAGCAGGGTGAACTCAAACCAGTAGTGGGGCACCTCGAACAGCGAGCAGGCGATGGGGGTGTAACCCTTTGCCTTGATGGCCTCGCAGTCGGTGAGGAACTGCTCCCAGGTGTAGTCGGGGCCGGGCACCTTCACGCCGCAGTCCTCCAGCACCTTGGTATTCACGAACATATTCTCCCAGAAACCGGCGGAGGGCACGGCGTAGTGCTTGCCGTCCGCGGCGGTGGCCATCATGCTGTCCTTCATGTTGGAAGCATAGTCGGGATAAGCGGCCCGGATGGTATCCAGATCCACCACCTTGCCCTCCTGGATAAAAGGCTCGGCGTCCGCATTGGTGAAGAAGAACAGCACGTCCGGCTCGGTGCCGGTCTCAAAGTCGGTAAGTACCTTTGCCTTCCACTCCTCGTTGGAGGTAGCGGAAGCGTCGGCCACGGTATTTCCGGTGGCTTTTTCGTACGCCTTCACGGCGGCCTCGTAGTTTTTCCGGTTGCCGTCGTCACCGCCGTAAGAGGTGACCACCGTCAGCTCCACCTTGGCCGGGGCGCTGGCAGCGTTGTCTGCCGAACCAGCAGAGCCTGCACTGGGGCTGGATGCCTGGCCTCCGCCGCCGCATCCGGCCAGCATGGAAGCGCACAGCGCGCACGCCAGCGTCAAAGACAAGAATCTACCCTTTTTCACAAAATGACCTCCTATCAGTTTCACGAGCGTCGCCGCTCTTATGTTGACACCCTTATCTTACCGCATCTATGCATCGTTTCGAATAATTCAGGTTGCTGTTTGTTGACTGTCGTTGTCGTTCTGTACAAAAGCATCCAATAACAGCCCTTCCCGGCGTTCGTTTTGCGCCGGGCGCACCGCGATCTTCAGCCTTGCCTGCACGGTGCCCCCCTCCCCCGGCCGGATGGACAGGCCGCACTCCGGCCCGTATAAAAGGCGCAGCCGCAGGTTCACATTGGCAATGCCAATGTTGCCGGAAGTCTCCCGGCTGTGGTCCTGGTCCGGCTCCAGCAGGCGGCGGATGCGGGCCTGGTCCTGGGGGGTGAGGGCGCCGTCGTTTTGGATGGTCAGCACCAGAAAGTCCCCTTCCCGGGCGGCGTTCAGCGCTACGAAGCCCCGGCCTGTGCGGCCCACCCCGTGCTCGATGGCGTTTTCGATCACCGGCTGCAAGATCAGCCGGGGCACAAGGCAGTCCAGCAGCTCCTCCGGCAGGTCCACCCGCACCGTGAGCCGCTTGCCAAAGCGCTCCCCGGCTATGTACAGGTAGGCGTTCACATACCGCATCTCCTCCCGCAGGGTCACCTCGGGCTTTTTGTTCCGGTCCAGGGCGGCGTCCAGAATGGTGGAGAGGGCCTCGATCATGCGGGAGACCTTCACGTCCCCGTTCATGCGGGCTTCCCAGTTGATGATTTCCATGGTGTTGTTCAAAAAGTGGGGGTTGATGTGGGCCTGCATGGCCTTGATGCGGGCATCCCGGGTGGCCAGCTCCTCCTGATACAGCCGGTCGGACTGGCGGCGCAGATATTCCGACATATGGTTCAGCGAGTGGGTGAGGTACTCAAATTCCCGGCTGTTGGGCTGGCTGTGCAGCTGGTAACCCAGCCTGCCCTGCTCGATCTGGCCCATGGCGTACATTAAATGCTCCACCGGCCGGGAGACCTTTTTGTACAGCAGCCGGAAAGCCCAGGGCAGCAGCAGCAGGATCATCAGCAGCATGCCGAAAAAAAAGTAGCCGTAAAAATGGAAGGGATAGAACAGCACGCTGTAGTCAATGGCGGCGGCCGCCGTCACCGGGTAGCCGCTGCCGCCGGTCTGCCAGTGCAGCACGCCCCGCCGCCCGCTTTGCAGCACCTGGGCTCCGGCCTCCGCTTCCTCCCGCAGGGGCAGCACCGTGTCCCCCACCTGCACCGCCACCGTCTTTGCCCAGGCAAGGCCGGAAAGCTCCTCAAAATAGTAAGGCTGGCGCAGCGCCTGCACCAGGGTGCCGATGGTGTTGTAGCCCGGGTCCATCAGGTTGCGCACCAGATACAGCCGCTGGCCCTGCTGCAAAAAGCCCACCGCCGTGTCCAGCCCGGCGGCCAGCTGCCGCACGGCCTGCTCGTCCTGCCGCCAGCGGCGCTCCACCGCCTGGTGGGTCA
>CASEVW010000014.1 GCA_949291395.1 uncultured Oscillospiraceae bacterium
CCCCGGGTGTGGCAGCCCAAGGCCCAGCAGCCCCAGGGCGACATGAGCTTTGAGGACATGATGGCCAAGTTCAAAAGCCAGAGCGAGGAAAAGATCTCGGACCTGAAGCGGGTCACCGAGAACCGCCGGGGCGGTTATTCCCGCCGCCGGGGCTGATCGTAAAAAAAGGCGGAAGGCTCCCGTTTTCTCTGTTTGGAGAAAGCGGGGACTTTTTTGTGCCCTTGCAGCCATCCTCCGGGAAAGAAAACCGGACAAAACCTGCTTTGGTACTGTTGCACACAAAAAGTTTACAACTTCGTGCGGTTTTGCTCTGTTTCTTTTTGTACAAATGTGATACAATATAACCATAAGAACGGCAGATTGCGTTGCAGATGCACAAAATCTGCGGCGGCGTCTGCCCCCAAAGGAGGCAATGGTTTATGAAGATCACATGCACAGGCAGAAAAGTTTCCCTGAAACCCTCTTTCATCGAGAAAGCCCAGGCAAAGCTGGACAAGCTGGATAAGTTCTTTGCCGACGAGGCGCAGGCACAGGTGACTGTGACGGTGGAGAAAAGCGGGCAGACCGTGGAGATCACGGTGCGGGACAAGGGCCTTGTGATCCGGGCGGAAAAAGTCTCCGAACGAATGGAAGACGCGCTGGACGATGCGGTGGAACTGCTCGCCCGCCGTTTGGTGAAAAACCGCAAGCGCTTGGGCGATAAGCTGACCCGCGCCGCGGCCGTTGATTGGCCGGCGGAGCCGGAACCGGAAGAAGCTTATGACGTGATCCGTGAAAAGCGCTTTATCGTAAAGCCCTGCACCACGGAAGAAGCCATTTTGCAGATGAACCTGCTGGGGCACAGCTTCTACCTGTACCGCAACATGGATGACGACCAGATCCAGGTGGTTTACCGCCGGGCCAACGGCACCTACGGCGTACTGATCCCCGAAGACTACTAAATCCCGAACATTACTGAAAAAGGGCCGCCTTTTTGGGGCGGCCCTTTTTGCGGCTGTTCTATCATTCCACCTGGCAAAATGCTATAATAACAATAGCGTTTACAATGCAATGCCCCGGCAGCCCTGCCGAGGACAAAAGGGAGTGAAACACATGGAACGAACATTGCGCTGGGCGGTGCTGGGCACCGGTGTTATCGCCAACGAGATGGCCGCCGCACTGGCCGTTATGGGCCGGCGGCTGTATGGGGTGGGCAACCGCACCCAAAGCAAGGCCGTGGCTTTTGCAGAAAAATACGGGGTGGAAACGGTGTATCCGGACTACCGCCAGATGTTCACCGACCCGGCGGTGGATGTGATCTATCTGACCACGCCCCACAACACCCACATGGAATTTCTGCGCCAGGCGCTGGAAAACGGCAAGCATGTATTGTGCGAAAAATCCATCACCCTGAACAGCCGTGAGCTGGAAGAGGCCGCCCGCCTGGCCCAGCAAAAGGGCCTGGTGCTGGCGGAGGCCATGACCATCTGGCACATGCCGCTGTACCAGGAGCTGTGGCGCCGGGCGGCGGCAGGGGAGTGGGGAAAGGTCCAACTGATGCAGCTGAACTTTGGCAGCTACAAGGACTACGACATGACCAACCGCTTTTTCAACATGGACCTGGCGGGCGGGGCGCTGCTGGACATCGGCGTGTATGCCCTCAGCCTGGCCCGCAGCTTTCTGGCCAGCCAGCCCGACCAGGTGCTCAGCCAGGTGAAATACGCCCCCACCGGGGCGGACGAGCAGGCGGGCATCCTGCTGATGAATCGGGAAAGCCAGATGGCTGCCATCACCCTGAGCCTGCATTCCAAGCAGCCCAAGCGGGCGGTGATCAGCTGCGAAAAGGCGTATATCCAGATCGACGAATACCCCCGGGCGGACAAAGCCCTGGTGGTGGATGCCGCCACCGGCGAGACTATCACCATCACGGCGGGCCAGACGGCCCGCGCCCTGGAATACGAGCTGCGGGATATGGAGCAGGCCATCCTCACCGGCGACGCTGGCCGGATGCGCCTGGGCTGGACCCGGGACGTGATGGACCTGATGACCCGCCTGCGGAAAGAATGGGGGATGCAGTACCCCGGCGAGGTGTGGTGAGATGGAAACCATTCCGATCAAACGGACTTGGTATGACCGGCTGACCCACTGGCTGAGCCTTGCCTGTCTGGCGGGGGCGGGGCTGTATCTGCTGGTGAACTGGCAGAACATCCCCGAGACCATCCCCACCCATTTTGATTTTGCCGGCCAGCCGGACGACTGGGGCAGCCGGATCACCTGCCTGGTGGTGCTGGCCATTGGGGCGGCTATCTGGGCGGTGACGGCGGCGCTGGGCCGCTTCCCTGCCTTGTGGAACACCGGCGTTGCCGTGACCGAAGAAAACCAGCGGCGGGTCTACCGCATTTTGAAAAACATGCTGTCCACCCTGAAACTGACGGCGGCGGTCATCCTGGCCTTTTTGGCGGTGTATCCCACCCGGGGCCAGGCGCTGCCCGGGCTGTTTCTGCCACTGGCCTGCTTGGCGGTGCTGGGGCCGCTGGCGTTTTTCTGCTGGCAGCTGTACCGCAGCCGGTGAACAGGCCGGAAAAAGCCCTTGCACCGGCCAGCAAGGCTGTGGTATGATAGTGCCTGCGACCATTCACACCGGTCTGTACAAAAACGCCGGGCCCGCCCGGCCATGGGAACAGGCCGCATCCAAAAGGAGTTTGCCTTATTATGAAATTTGATCTGATCGCCCCCTGCTATTTTGGCACCGAGAGCACCGCAGCCTTTGAGGTGCGCCGCCTGGGGGCGGAAAACGTAAAAGTGACCGACGGGCGCATCGCCTTTTCCGGCCCGGCGGACATCATCGCCGCCGCCAACCTGAATCTGCGCTGCGCCGAGCGGGTGCTGGTGCTGCTGAAGACCTACACCGCCACCACCTTTGACGAGCTGTTCGACGGGGTGCACAGCATCCCCTGGGAGGAGCTGATCCCGGCGGACGCCCAGTTTCCGGTGAAGGGGTCCAGCCTGTCCAGCACCCTGTCCAGCGTGCCTGCCTGCCAGAGCATCGTGAAAAAGGCGGTGGTGGAGCGGCTGAAAAAGGGCCACAAGACCCTGATGCTGCCCGAGACCGGCGCGCTGTATAAGATCCGGTTCTCCATCCGCAAAAATGTGGTGGAGGTGATGCTGGATACCTCCGGCGACGGCCTGCACAAGCGGGGCTACCGGCGCAACGCCACCGGCGCGCCCATCAAGGAGACCCTGGCCGCCGCCATTGCGGACCTGGGCCGTGTGCGGCGGGACTCCGTCGTGGCCGACCCCTTCTGCGGCAGCGGCACCATGGTGATCGAGGCCGCCCAGAAGGCGATGAACATCGCCCCCGGCCTGCGCCGCCGCTTTGCCGCCGAGCACTACGCCTTCTGCCCGCCGGAGATCTGGGCCCAGCAGCGGGAAAAGGCCCTCAGCGAGATCCGCCGTGACGCCGCTTTCGAGGGCTTTGGCTACGACATCGACCCGGCGGCGGTGGCCCTGGCCACCCAGAACGCCAAGCTGGCGGGCGTGGGCGACCGGTGCCATTTTGAGCTGGCCGACGTGCGGGACTTTGCCCCTCGGCCGGAGATGATCGTGCTCACCAACCCCCCGTACGGCGAGCGCCTGGGGGACCTGGCCACCGCCGCCAAGCTGGCGGGCGTGCTGGGCAAGGCGCTGGAGGAACACCCGGTGGCCGGCGCGTATATCATCACCGCCGACGCCGACCTGGAAAAGCATCTGGGCAAAAAGGCCTCCCGCCGCCGCAAGCTGTACAACGGCATGATCCCCTGCCAGGTGTACATGTATTATTAATAAAAAGCTCCCGTTCCTGTGCATCCAGGAACGGGAGCTTTTTATTGTTATCGGGCGGCAGAACGGTTCGAACTTTAACCGGCGGCCTGGTAGATCTTGTACCCGCCCTGCTGGTAGAGCAGGGTGCAGTTCTGGTCGAACCAGGCTTCGTCTACTGCGTAGTTCGCCCGCTCCGCGTCCGAGATCATCACGTAGGCGATGCCCCACTGGGCCAGGCCCTGCTGGCTGGGGGCCTCGTACAGCTGGCGCACGGCGGCTTCCTGGGCGGAATACTCCTTGCCGTGGAAATACACCCAGGTGCTGGGCCCGCACAGGATGGACCGTCCCGCCAGGCTGAACACCGGGTCCAGCAGCTGGGTGCCAGTGAGGAACAGGCCCCGGGGGTCGGTGTTTTCCTCCACAAACGCCGCCGCGGCGATGGCGTCGGCGTCAAAATGCTGGTAGCGGCTCACTGCCTCCCGGCCCAGGGTCAAAAGGCTGCCGAAGGTGCCGGTGAACACCAGCATGGCCGCCAGCACCCGCTGCACGCTTTTTTTGTCCACCCGGCGCAGCAGGTCCACGATCAGGTTGGCCACCAGGATGCAGCCCAGCAGGTGCCACACGAACAGCAGCTTGTTGTTGTCGTAGTTGTTGGGCTGGAACACGATGAACTCGCTCACCAGCAGGATCAACAGCCCGCCGCCATAGATCCAGCGCAGCTGCTTGCCCGCCCACAAAAAGGCCGGGATCAGCAGCAGGTAGACAAGGCCGATGTTTTTGATGTAGAACCAGAAGTAGCCGTCCCCCTCGTTGGCCCAGTTGAAGTGCCAGCGCAGAAAGCCGCTGCCGCTTTGGGTCTGTGGCAGGATCTGGGTGAGCATCATGGGCAGCCAGACGATCCCGGCCGCCGCCGCAAATTGGATCCAGGGCAGAAGCTGCTTCGGCGCGCTGCGGAAGGTGAGCACCGCCCGCAGGAACAGCACGGCACAGAGGAGCACCAGTGCCAGGGCCGAGTGGGTGTGCACCAGAGGCAGCAGGGCGGCCAGCAGAGCCAGGAAGGGCCAGAGCCGCTTTTCGCCCCCAAAGGCAAAGCGGGCCAGCAGCACCAGGCAGGGGAACAGCAGCGCCCAGCCGAACAGGGTGGCCCGCTGGGGGATCAGCAGGTCCGCAATGGGGTTGACCCAGCGGATGTTCTCCTCCACATAGTTGGTGGGGGTCTCATAGTAGGCGGTGAAGATGCGGGCCAGATCCTGGGGCCCGCTCTCCAGAAAATACACGAATCCGAAACCGCTGCCCAAAAAGAACAGCACGTATGCCAGGCTCGCCTTCACCGCCTGGCCCAGCAGCTGCCGGGCCAGCAGCCAGCCGCCCCCGAATACTGCCACCAGGGCCACCAGCTGGGGCAGGACGCAGGCGAATTTCAGCCCGGCCCCCAGCAGCAAAAACACGCTGGAAACGCTCTCGCACAAAAAGGGGTAACCGTACTGTTCCTGCCCGGCCAAAAGGGGATATTGGGGCGGGAACAGCCCCTGCTCCGCAATGCTTTTGATAAAGCCCAGGTGCATGGGCAGGTCGCCATAGGTGCTTTGGCCGCACCAGTAGGCGCCGTCTTGCCCGTAGAGCACATGGGTGTGCAGCAGCCAGCCGGTAAAGAGCAGCAGCGGCAGCACGCAGGCCCAGAACTGCCATTCCGGCTTTGTTCGCTGCCCGGCGGGGGCATCCGGCCGGAAGGTCCAGCACAGCACCCCGAGGGCCGCCGCTGTCACCAGCGCCGCCAGGGCGGCGGGCAGGGCAAAGCCCAGCACCAGGGCGAACAGG
>CASEVW010000015.1 GCA_949291395.1 uncultured Oscillospiraceae bacterium
CGGCCAAAAAGGCCATCGAGCGGCTGGACGCCGAACATCACTTTGACGCCGCCGTTGCGGTGGCGGCCCCCTACGCCGCCAGCTTTGCGCTGGCCGGGGCCCGTTTCGGCGGCAAAAAGGCCAGCTGGCAGATGGACCCCTACGCCGCCAACCACAGCTACAACGCCCCCGGCGCTTACGACAAAGAACGCTGGCTCTGCGACGCCATGGACGCAGTGTTCATCACCCCGCTGATGCAGCAGGACTACGCCCCCGGCGGCCCGCTGGAAACCTTTGCCAAAAAGGCCCATGTGCTGGATTTTCCCAGCCTTGTGCCCCCGGCGCACTCCCCTGCCCCCCAAAAAGAGGGCGGGCCGGTGCGCTGCGTCTTTGTGGGCAGCCTCTACCCAGCCCTTCGCACCCCCCACTATGCGCTGGAACTGTTCTCAGCCCTGAACGACACGGATGTGGAACTGGTGTTCGTGGGCGGCGGCTGGGAAAACTACCCGCCGGACCTGCTGGACCCCTACCGCAAGGCAATGGGCGGGCGGCTCATCGTCACCGGCCCCCTGGCGCCGGACAAGGCCGCCGAAGAGCTGGCCCGGGCGGACGTGCTGCTGAGCCTGGGCAACGGCGTGGACAACCAGGTGCCCAGCAAGATCTTTGAATACTTTGCGGCGGGCCGGCCGGTGCTCCACCTGGCCAAGATCGAGAACGATCCCTGCCTTGCCTATTTTGAAAAATGGCCCCTGGCCCTCTCCATTCAGGAGAGCGAGGGCACCGGGCCGGACACCCTGGCCCGGCTGGCCGCGTTTTTGCAGAAAAAGGGCCGCTGCCGGCTGCCCTTTGACCAGGCGGCCCGGCTGTTCCACGATAACACCCCCCAGGCAGCCGCCCGCTGCCTGGAACAGGTCTTAGGAGGATCTGCCTCATGACAGTACTTTGGCTTTTGAATTTTCTGCCCCCGCCCATGGCAAAGGCCCTGGGCCTGTCGGTGCAGGCCAGCGGCAGCTGGGTGACGGCGCTGCAGCAGGCCCTGGCGGATCATCCGGTGCGGCTGGTGCTCTGCACCTACAGCAAGGATGTGGCCGCCCCCGTCCGCCGGGAGCTGGAGGGCACCGTCTATCTGGCCCTGCCCCTCTCGGAGGGCAAGGCCGCCCTGGAACAGGCTCTGGCCCAGGAAAAACCGGACCTTTTGCAGGTGTTCGGCACCGAGAACGACCATTCTGTCTGGGCGCTGGAATCCTTTGACCCCGAAAAGACCATCCTTTATATCCAGGGCATTGCCGGCCCCTGCGGCGCCCACATGGCGGACGGGCTGCCCCCGCGCTTTCTGCGCCGCCAGCCACTGAAGGAAAAGCTGGCCGCCGCCACCGGCGGGACCACGGTGCGCCAGCTGCAAGAGCGGATGCTGACCCAGAGCGAGACTGAGCGCAAAGCCTTTGCCCTGGCCCGTCATGTGACCGGCCGCACCGCCTGGGACAAGGAATTTGCCGCCAAGGCCGCTCCCCAGGCGGACTATTTCGCCTTAAACGAGATCATGCGCGCCCCCTTTTACGAGGGCGGCTGGCAGCGGGACGCCACCCGCCGCCCCCGCATCTTCGTCAGCCAGGGCAACATCCCTTTGAAGGGGCTGCACCGGGTCATCGAGGCGCTGCCCGCCATCGCCGCCCGCTACCCGGACGTGCAGGTGGACGTGGCCGGCTGGCCCCCGCCCCAAAAGGGGGCCCTTTTGCGGCCGGTGATGTGCTGGCTGTCGGAATACACCGGCTATCTGGACACACTTGCCCGCAAGCTGGGGGTGGCCGACCGCATCCGGTACACCGGCGTGCTGAACGCCGCCGCCATGAAGACCTGCTTTTTGCAAAGCAGCCTGTTTTTGCTGCCCAGCAGCATCGAGAACAGCCCCAACTCCCTGGGGGAGGCCATGCTGCTGGGGATGCCCTGCGCCGCCGCCAGCGTGGGCGGGGTGCCCAGCATGATGCAGCACGGCAAAGAGGGCCTGCTGTTTGACCCAAACACCCCCGGCCAGCTGGCCGAGACGGTGCTGGCCCTGCTGGACGATCCCCATCGGGCCGAAGCCCTGGGCCAAGCGGCCCGCGCCCGTGCCCTGGCGGACCATGACCCCCAGGCCATCGCCAGCGCCCAGATGGCCCTTTACACATCCCTTTGCGGAAAGGAAGTGCAGCCTTGAGCCACGCCCCTTTGGTGACGGTGCTCATCACCACCTATAACCAAGAAAACTACATCGGCCAGGCCATCGACAGCGTGCTGGCCCAAAAGACCGATTTTCCCTTTGAGGTCTACATCTCCGAGGACTGCGGCTCGGACGGCACCCGGGCCATTTTGCAGGAGTACGCCCGCCGCTTTCCGGACATCATCCGCCTGAACCTGCGCAGCGAAAACGTGGGCATCAGCCGCAACTGGTACGAGGGCCTCTGCGCCGCCCGGAGCCAGTTCGTCTGCACCCTGGAGGGGGACGACTGGTGGCTGGACGACCACAAGCTGCAAAAGCAGGTGGATTTTCTGCGCGCTCACCCGGACTACCTGGCGGTGAGCCACACCCTGCGCCTCACCGACGATGCGGGCAACACCTACGGCTGCCTGCCGGAGGACAACCGCATCCTGGGGCAGGACGCCACCATGGACCTGTTTTTAAAGGGCGTCACCTACTCCTGCACCGCCTGCCTGGTGCGCAACTTTTTTGATAGAAACGACCGGGCCATGTACGAGTATGTGACCGCCAACCGCAGCATCGCGGACTTTGCCCTCTGTATGCTGTATCTGGACAGGGGCCGGGTGTTCGTGATGGACCAGGCCCTCAGCGCCTACCGGGTGGCCGGCTCTGACCCGGAGCATAAAAATTACAACGCCACCCAGAGCGCCCTGAAAAAATACCAGGATTTTCTGGACGTGGTGAACGCCAGCCGCCGCTATTGGCAGGGCAAGTATCCCTTTGCCAAATGCCTCTGCGCTGGCAGCTTTTACCCCTTTATCGACCGGATCAAATACGGCCAGCTGGGCCCCTTTGTGCGGCTGATGGGCAGAATGCCCCTTTCCGCCAAGGTGCTGTTCCCCTTCTATTTTGCGGGGCGCTGCTGCCAGCTGGTGTTCCAGAAACTCACAGGAGGCAAGCAGCCATGACACAGCCCACCTTCAGCGTCATCGTGCCGGTCTACAAGGCCGCCGCCACCCTGGCCAAGTGCGCCCACAGCGTGCTGGACCAGGCCCCCGCCGGGCTGGAACTGATCCTGGTGGACGACGGCAGCCCGGACGACAGCGGCGCCATTTGCGACCAGCTGGCCCAGGCGGACCGCCGGGTGCGGGTGATCCACCAGAAAAACGCCGGGGCCAGCGCCGCCCGCAACGCCGGGCTGGAAGCCGCCAAGGGCCGTTTTCTGCAGTTTGTGGATGCGGACGACTGGGTGCTGCCCGGCCTGTACGACGCCGCCCTGCCCCTTTTGAACGAGGGAGCGGACGTGCTGTTTTTCGGCATCCAAAACGTGGGCTACACCCCCGAACCGCCCCTGCCGGACGCCTTTTACCCCAGCCTGGCAAGTCTCGCCGGAGAATTTGAGCGGTATTTGGTCACCACCGGCCAATTCGCCACCCCCTGCAACAAGATCTACCGGGCCCAGGTGATCGGGCCGGTGCGCTTTGACCCTGATCTGCGGGTGAACGAGGACCTGCTGTTCAACCTGCTGGCCTTGCAGCGGTGCGGCCCGGTGCGCTTTGTGCCCCAAAACTACTACGCCTGTGACCACACCGGCGAAAACTCCCTCTCCCGCTCGCTGCGGGCAGACCTTTTGGATGCCGAGCAGGCCACCCGACCCGCCCTGTTCCAGTTCGCTGCCCACTACGGTCTGGATGAGGCCCAGGCCCGGCAGCTGGCGGATGCCCGGCTGGGCAACGTGTCGGTAGCCCAGATGTCTGTCTTGATGAGCCGCAAGGGCCCCCTTTCTTTGCGGGGCTACCGGCAGGCCTTCCGGCGGATGCTGGCCCAGCCCGCCGCCCGCAAGGCCCTGGCGGCCTGGCTTGCAGCGGACGAAAACCGGCTGATGGCCCTGCCCTACCGGCTGTGCGTGGCGCTGCGCCTGGCGCTGCCCATGGCCCTTTGGTGCTGGCTGCGGGGCAGCACCACCCATTCTGTTTGATCTTTTTCACATTCACGCAAGGAGGCTCCTAAGTTTATGGCGGCTGTATTAAGCTGTATCATGCCCGTTTACAACGGGGCGGAATATCTGGAAAAAAGCGTTGCCAGCGTGCTGGACCAAAACTTTGCCTGGTTCGAGCTGATCCTGGTGGACGATGGCTCCACCGACGGCACCCCCGCGATCTGCGGCGAGTTTGCCCGCAAGGACGAGCGGGTGCGGGTCATCACCCAGCCCAACAAGGGCGCTGCGGCAGCCCGCAATGCCGGCATCCAGGCGGCACAGGGCCGTTACATCACCTTTGTGGACGCGGACGACGTGCTGCTGCCCAAAGCCTTTTTCCAAACCGTGCAGGCCATGGAGAACCGGGACCTGGACCTTGTCAGCTTCGGCTTTGCCTTCTGCAGCCCCAACGGCCGCACCGAGGCGGTCTACCCGGCCTTTTCCGCCGCCGGGCTGGAGGAGTTCTGGCCCCATTTTGTGGACTACTACCGGGCCAACCAGTTTTTCTCGCTGTGCAACAAGGTCTACCGCACCCAGCTCATCAAGGGGCTGGGTCTTCGCCTGGACGAAAGCCTGCGCACCGGCGAGGACATCCAGTTCAACTTTGCCTATTTTCAGAACATCACCAAAATGGAGCACCTGGACGCGGTTCTCTACGAATACTGGCACCACGACGCCACCCTGACCCGCGCCGCCACCCTGGACAATATGGAGACCAGCCAGCGGGTGCTGCGGGGGGTGCGGGCCTTTTTGGAACAGTGCGGCCAGGCAGACCTTTACCCCAAGCTGGCCGCCGCCCAGCTGCCCTGGGACGCGGTGAGCTTTTTTGACCTGCTCACCGATTCCTCCAAGCCTTACACGCTGGAAGAGCGCCGGGCCGGGCTGGAAAAGCTGTTCGCCAACGATATGTGGCACACCGCTTTGATGACCCAGCTGGAGGGCCGGGAGGGCCTTTACCATACTTATCTGCGCCGGGCCGCCGCCAAAAAGAACGCCGGCATGGCCCTGCTGCCGCTGCGCATCAAAGGAAAACGCTAAAACATACAAAAGGAGGCATCCCATGCCCACCATCAGCATCATCACCACCGTATACGACGCAAAGGACTACCTGCCCCTTACCGTGCAGAGCATCCTGGCCCAGAGTTTTTCTGACTTTGAGCTGATCCTGGTGGAGGACGGCAGCCCCAACGGCTGCGGCGA
>CASEVW010000016.1 GCA_949291395.1 uncultured Oscillospiraceae bacterium
GTAGCCCAGCTTTGCTATACCTGTCTGCAGGTTTTCCTGCCGGATTTTCCTCAAAATCCGTCTTCCTAGCCATTTCGCAGACATTTTCTTACTCAAAAAGGAGCTGTTGCGCAATTTCCATTTTGCAACAGCCCCTTCTTTGTTCAGTGCTGAGGAAGCGTCAAAAAGCGCTTACTGCTTTTTGTAGCCGCACTTGGGGCAGGCGCCGTGCTCGTTCAGGGCGATGCCGCACAGAGGGCAGCGGTCGATCTGGTTCTTGGTCTCGAACTCCTCGCTGGCAGCGTTCACGCCGCTGGTGAAGGTGATCTTGGCGATGTTCAGCTTATCCTTCAGCAGGTCGTACACGATCTTGATCATGCCTTCCACGGTCAGGGTCTCCTTGGTCACCACCAGGCGGCAGTCAGGGTAAGCGGTGGCCAGCTCGGTCTTGAAGGCGGGGCCCTTCATCTTATTGGTGGGGGCGCCGTCCTTGATGCCCTGCTTCTCGTAAACGTCCAGGATGGCGGGCAGCAGGGGGTCGTCCTGCCGCAGGATCAGGGCGTGGTCAAAGTTCTTCAGAACTTCCCAGGCGGTCTTCTGGATCTCGTTGCAGGGGAACACCATGTTCACGCCAGGCTCCACGGAGTCCTCCACCTCGATGGTCAGAACGCCGGTGTGGCCGTGCAGGTACTGGGCCTCGCCCTTAAATCCATAAAAACGGTGTGCATACTGCAGATCCAATTTGGTGATGCTTCTCATGACTTTTTCTCCTTTTTCAAACTGATATATCGTAACGGGCTTTTATGTACCCGTGTGCGCGGTCTGACGCGTTTTGGCCCCGCCAGGCGTTTTTTGGCTGTACCTCAATTTATGAATATTGCTTGCAATTTTGCTTTTTGATGGTTAAGAATATTCAAATTTCAGCTACACAATGCCATTCCTTTATTTATCCGTTTTTGTCAGCCATCTGTTAATTGCTTGATTCCGCTTAACAAAAAGGAATTTCAGTAAAAATAATACCTTTTACTATTTATAATTTATCACAAAAGTAATACTTTGTCAACAGCTGTCGAATAAATTATTTTTTATTAACCCTATCCTCTTTCCCGCTTTTCTGCTCTGCCGCCGCGCATAAGCCCTCCCCCTTGGCGCACACTAAAGCCGAAGGAGGTGTTTTTATGAAGATCCATCGCAACCAAGCACAGCCCAGTGTCTCCCCGTCCTCGTCCGAAAAAACGGCATCCATGCCCCTGAACTGCATCGGCCCCACCGCCAGGACCGCAAAGGCCCGGGCCAAGGGCCAGCTGAAAGGTGATCTTGCCTACACCCAGCAGAAAGCCGAAGCCGATCTGCTGGAGGGCTGGGTGGAGGACGATGTTACCGTGCGCCACAAGCTGAAAAGCAAAGAGGAATTCCCCCAGGGGTGAGCCGCCCCGCCGCCTGACGGCGCAAAAAACCATATTTCGCCGGTTCGGGGTCTTGCAATCTTCCCTTTCATCCTTTAGAATAGTGTCTGACACCCAGGCCCCTGGCGGCCTGTCAAAATCTTCGAGATCAAAGGAAGGGAAATCCCCATGGCAGAATTCAAGTATGAGATCACCGAACGCATCGCGGTTCTTTCCCAGAGCGCCAACGGCTGGGAGCGCCAGCTGAACATGGTCAGCTGGAACGACCGTGAGCCCAAGTACGACATTCGCGACTGGTCCCCGGACGGCAGCAAGATGGGCAAGGGCATCAGCCTGACCCACGACGAGATGGCCATCCTGAAGGGCATCCTGGAGGAACTGGAGCTGTAATATGGGATACCGGGAAGAATTTTGCGAGATCTGGACCAGCCAGGTCCATCGCCCCGGTGCGGATAAGCTGCTGGAGTGGCTTTCCACCACCGACTTTTTCCGCGCCCCCGCTTCCACCCGCTTTCACGGCGCCTGCGAGCAGGGCCTTGTGATGCACAGCCTGAACGTGTACCATGCCTTGATGGACCGCTTTTTTGAAGAGGGCGATAACCCGGAGAGCATGGCCATCTGCGGCCTGCTGCACGACCTGTGCAAGGCCAACTACTATAAGCCCGGCACCCGCAACGTGAAAAACGAGGTCACCGGCCAGTGGGAAAAGGTCCCCACTTTCAATGTGGAGGACCAGTTCCCCTACGGTCACGGCGAAAAGAGCGTCTATCTGATCGAGCGCTTCGTGCGGCTCAAGCCTGCCGAGGCGGTGGCCATCCGCTGGCACATGGGCGGCTTTGACGATGCTGCCCGGGGCGGCTGCCGTGCCATCAGCGAGGCTTACGATGCCTATCCCCTGGCCGTCAAGCTGCATCTGGCCGACCTGACCGCCACCTATTTGATGGAAAAGGGCACCGGCCTGCACACCTGACCCATAACAAAAAAACCGTTTTCCCATTGTTTTGGGAAAACGGTTTTTTATTTCGCAATGATCTGCTTATTCTTTCGTCATCATCCGTTCCAGCAGGTCCAAAAGCCCTTCGCTGAGGCTTTTGCCGCGGGGGCTGGCAGGTTTTGCCGCCGGTTTGCGGGCGGCGGGCTTCGGGGCAGCGGGATGGGCGGCAGCGTGCTTTTTCGCCGGCTTTACCGGCTCCGGAAAGCGCTGGGCCTGCACGTCCAGCCGTTCCAGGCTCTGCTGGGTCTCGCCCAGGGCATCGTACACCGTGCTGGTGGCCTGCTGCAATTTTTCCGCCGCAGCGTTGATCTGGGCGTCCACCTCGGCCAGCTGCTGGCGCAGCTGCTGCACCGTAACGGCCACCTGCCGGGCGCTTTGCTGCATCTTCTCCCGCTCGGCGCGGGTGCGCTCGGCCTGGCGGCGGCGCTCCTGCTCCAAACTCTGGCGCTGGGCCATCTTGGCCCGCTCCAGCTCGCTCTGCTGGCTTTCCAGCCGGGCCTGGCGGTCTGTCACGTCCCGCAGCAGCTCCCGCTCCCGCTGGCTCAGCTTGCGGGCGTATTCCTCTTCCAGCTGGGCTTTCTGCGCCTCGCTGGCCTGCTGCTGGCGGCGTACCTCCTGCTGGGCGGTCTCCACTTCCTGCTGGCGGCCTGCCAGCAGCTGCTGCAGGTTCTGCACATCCGCTTTCAGCACAACAGCCTCCTGCTCCTTGGCGAACAGGCGGCTTTTGTATGTATTGGCGGTCTCTTCCGCTGCCAGCAGCTTACTTGCCAGCTCGCTGGCCCGCTGCTGCTCCTGCTGGGCGGCCTTTTCCTGCAAGGTCAGCTTGTCGCACACTTCCCGGGTCTTTTCCAGCAAAAGCTCCCGGTCGGCCCGCAGCTCTTCCAGCTCTTTGCGCAGTTTGTCCGCTTTTTCCTGCTGGGCCGCCTTTTCCTGCTGGGTCTTGCTGGTCAGTTCCTCGATGTAGGCCAGCACGTCCGCTTTTTTAAAGCCGCCCACCAGGACCGTCGCAAATTCGCCCGGCTTGCGCTCCTCCGGCATGGCTCGGGCCTCCTCTCCTCAATTTTCGACACCTCGGCATATACCGCTATGGCCCCACAGCAAAACGCTGCGGGGCCATGATTTTTACTTATTGCGCTTGTTCAGAAGCTCCATGATGGAGGTGTAGTAACGATCCTCTTCCTCCTCGGCGGAGCTGGCGGGCTTTGCGCCCGCGGTGCTGCCAGCCGCGCTGGAAGCGCTGGAATCGCTGCTGAACACAGCGGAGGGCACGCTGGCGGAAGCGCCGGCGGCGGTATTCCGCTCGGGCACAGGTACGTTGCCGCCCACGTTCTCAAAGCCGGTGGCTACAACGGTCACCCGCAGCTCGTCGGACATGCTCTCATCGAAAGCGGTACCCCAGATGATGTTGGCATCGGGATGGGCGGACTGGGTGATCAGGCTGGAAGCCTGCTCCACTTCCTCCAGGCCGATGTCCGGCGAGGAGGTGATGTTGATGACAACGCCCCGGGCGCCGGAAATGCTGGTCTCCAGCAGGGGGCTGGAGATGGCAGCTTTGGCGGCGTTCTCGGCCTTGCCCGCACCCTTGGCGCTGCCCACGCCCATGTGGGCGTAGCCGGCGTCCTTCATGACGCTGCGCACGTCGGCAAAGTCCAGGTTGATGAAGGCCGGGATGTTGATCAGGCTGGAGATGCTCTCCACGCCCTGGCGCAGCACGTTGTCCGCCGCTTCAAAGGCGTTCATCAGGGTGATCTTCTCCTGGCTGATCAGCTTCAGGCGCTCGTTGGGGATCACGATCAGGCTGTCCACATGCATCAGCAAAGCGGTGATGCCCTGCTCGGCCAGGCTCATCTTGCGGCGGCCCTCAAAGGCAAAGGGCTTGGTCACGATGCCCACGGTCAGAATGCCCAGCTCGTGGGCCACCTCGGCCACAACGGGGGCAGCGCCGGTGCCGGTGCCGCCGCCCATGCCGGCGGTGATAAACGCCATCTGCGCCCCCTTCAGCGCACTGGCGATCTCGTCCTTGCTCTCTTCGGCGGCACGCTGGCCGATCTCCGGGTCAGCGCCCGCGCCACGGCCTTTGGTCAGCTTGGCGCCCAGCTGCACCTTCTGGGTGGCGTGGCTCTTCAGCAGAGCCTGCTGGTCGGTGTTCATGGCGATGAACTCCACGCCCTGCAAGCCGGACTCCACCATCCGGTTCACGGCGTTGCCGCCGCCGCCGCCCACACCAATGACCTTGATGTTGGTGATATTCTGCATCTCTTCATCGAGAATGAAAGCCATTTTAAAACTTCCCCCTAAACGTTATTACCATCTATCGTTCCAAACGCAAACGGCACAAGTTTGCCGCTATATGTTATATACAGCTATTATTAGAGTACCAGATTATGCGCATAAATTCAAGAGCCGAACCCCCTCTAATTCGCAGTTTTTTCTGCCGTTTTTCCGCTTTTGCGTCAAAGGGTGGAAGCCTTCGGAGAGGTTTCCTGTTTTTTGTTCAGTTTTCGTCCCGGCACAGCTGGATCTTGGCCCCAAGGCTCTGCAATGTGCCGGTCAGATCCCGGTAGCCCCGCCGGATGTGCTCCACGCCGTACACCCGGCTCTCGCCCCGAGCCGCCAGGGCCGCCACCACCAAAGCGGCGCTGCCCCGCAGGTCCGCCCCCTGCACCCGGGCGCCGGTAAGGCCCCAAACGCCCTGGATCTCCACCGCCCGGCCCACCCGGCAGGCGTTGGCCCCAAAGGCGGCAAACCCGCTGGCGCAGGCGAACCGGTTCTCAAACACCGTGTCCTCCACAGCGCTGCGGCCGGAGGCGCACAGCAGCGCCGCCGCCACCACCGGGGCGGCATCGGTGGAAAAAGCCGGGTACACGCCGGTGTACACCCGGCCCACACCCTTCAAGGGGCGGCTGCGCTCCACCAGCAGGCCGTCCGGCTGCCGTTTTACGCCGCAGCCCGCCTGTTCCAGCACCGCCAGCACCGCCTCCATCAGATGGCCGGGGCAGTTTTCCAAGGTCACCCGGCCCCCGGCGCTGGCCACGGCGGCAGCCAGGGTGGCGGCGGTGATCCGGTCCGGGATGGGGGTGTGCCGCGCGCCCCGCAGCTGTGCCTTGCCCCGCACCCGGATCATCGGCGTGCCCTCCCCCTCGATATCCGCCCCGCATTTTCGCAGATACTGGGCCAGGTCCACCACCTCCGGCTCCCGTGCCACGCCCCGCAGCACGGTGTCCCCTTTGGCCCGTACCGCCGCCATCATCAGCGTCTCGGTGGCTCCCACGCTGGGCAGCCGCAGGGCGTAATCCATCCCCCGCAGGCCCCGGGGCGCGGTGATGACCAGCCGCCCTTCCTGCCACTCCACCTTTGCGCCCATCCGGGCCAAGCCCTCCAGGTGGATGTCGATGGGCCGGGGCCCCA
>CASEVW010000017.1 GCA_949291395.1 uncultured Oscillospiraceae bacterium
CACCTGCGGCCCGGCGATTTTGCTGTAAATGCAAGGAAGAGCGACGACGCTACCCTGTATGGTTAGCTAGGAGCTCTGACGCTGTCAGTTACACAAAATCGTCAGTCCGCAGGCAAAGCTTCCTTGCCCGGCCTCGGCTTTGCGGCCAACGGGCTGATCCGCTTTCTCCGCTTGTTTTCATCCCGGCGGGAGCACATTCTTCTGATACAAAAAAGTCCCTCTGCAGCTGCATCCTGGCAGCCGCAGAGGGACTTTTGCATTCTTTTAACCTTTTTTGTTTGTCCGGACCTTGACCGGCCGCAGAGCGGCGGGCCAGAACGGCAGCTCGGTCAGGCGCTGCCACAGATCCAGGGGCAGGTCCAAGCGCAGCAGCATCGTTTGCAGCATCGTTTCGATATTCATCTTGCATCCACTCCTTATCTTGATCAACGGGCGGCCGCATCTTCATTGCCGCCAGTATAGCATTTCATGTGGTCCTCTTCTGTAACCTTGTTCCAGACAGCAGCCTTTTTTCCCGGCTTTGCTGTATGATATTGTTTTACCACATAATTTTGAATAAAAGATGGATGCTTTACGAAAGATCTGCGAAAACGGCCGGCTTACTGCTGTACCTGCGCCAAAAACGCTTCCACCTCGCTGCGGGTGGGCACGCTGGAGATCCCGCCGGAACGGGTGGTGGAGATGCCGGCCGCCGCGCTGGCGTACCGCACGATGCGTTCCAGGGCCTCGGCTTCCAGTTCCTGGGGCGGGCAGGCTTCGTCCAAAAGCTGCGCAATGGCTGTGCCGCCAAAAATATCCCCCGCGCCGGTGGTGTCGATGGTATCCATCCGGAAAGCGGGCACATGCCCGCTGGCTTTGGGGTTTTCGTACCAGCAGCCCTTGGCCCCCATGGTCACCAGCACCAGCTTTGTGCCAAAGTGCTGCCGGATGCGGGCCGCGCCCTCCTGGGGCGGGCAGCCGAACAAAAACGACACCTCGTCGTCGCTGATCTTCACCACATCCGCCTGTTCCAGGCCCCACAGCATCTGCTGGCGGGCATGCTCCTGGCTGCCCCACAGCGGCGGGCGGAAGTTGGGGTCAAAGGTGATGGCCTTCCCCGCCTGTTTGGCGTATTCCACCGCTTTCTGCGTGGCGGAACGGGCCGGCTCGTCGGTGAGGGAAAGGCTTCCGAAGTGGAACACCCGGGCCTGTTCGATCAGGGACAGGTCCACTTCCTCCGGCCGCAGAGCGGTGTCTGCGCCCGGCTTGCGGGCAAAGGCGAAGCTGCGGTCGCCGTTTTCGTCAAAGGACACAAAGGCCAGCGTGGTGAACACATCGTCCCCTTTTACAATGCCCTCGGTGCCGATGCCGGCCTGCCGCAAGGTGCCGATCAGCTTTTCGCCGAACATATCCTGCCCCACCTTGCCCAAAAGGGCGGCCTTTTTGCCGCAGGCCGCCAGGGCTGCCAGGCAGTTGGCCGGCGCGCCGCCGGGATGGGCCGCCATGATGGGGTATCCGTCCTCACCCAGACCCTGGGCCGCAAAGTCGATGAGCAGCTCCCCTAACGCTACCACGTCATACATGATCGTTCGTTCCTTTCTGTCCGTCTGCCGGGCGTCTCACTGTGCGCTGGGATATTCGTTGCACAGCAGCCGGTAGGGCGCTTCGTCCTCTTCGATCTTGGGAAAGCGCCCCATGGGCTCGTAGAAGCGGTTGTCGGTGTTGTCGTCGTTGCACTGGCTCACCTCGCCGATGAGCACCCGGCCGCTGCCCTTTTTGGCCCAAAACGCGTGGTACAGCCCATGGGTGAGGGTCACGCTCTGGCCAGGATGCAGTTCCAGCACAGTGCCGGCGGGCACCGTGATCTGAACGCCGTCGGACACCACGGTGACCGGCGTCTGGCGGTCCAGCTCTTCCTTCGGGGTGGAGTTATACAGCTGCATCATCAGAACGCCGCCGCCCCGGTTGATGATGTCCTCCATTTTGTGCCAGTGGAAATGCATGGGGCAGACCTGGTCTTCCTCGCTGATGAGCAGCTTTTCCGCATAGGGCTTGGTATACTTTGGGTCGTTCTGGTTACCGTTGCGAATGGTCACCAGCACCAGGCCCACCTCCTGGAATTTGCCTAGGCCGTAATCGGTAATGTCCCAGCCCAGCATGTTGTCCCGGATCTCATCGCATTCATGGCCTTTTTGCTGCCAGTCTTCCGGCGTCCAGCCCGCAAACGGGGGCAGCGCGAACTTGTATTCCTGGATGAACTCTTCCGCCTGTTTGATGATGGCGTTCACTTCACTACGTTTCATGTTGTATCAAACTCCTTTGTTCCCTGCCGCCGGGATGCAAAAAGGCATTTTGGGGCCCAGCCCGGCAGGGATCTTTCTCAAAAATCCAGGGTGCGCCCAGATAGGGCGTTGTGCAAAGCAGTTTAAGGTACTGCCGCACACGGCAGTGTGCGAAATATTCTGCCTTACCGACTAAGGAGAAATCCTTTACGGGAACATCGCATGGCAGAGAAAGGGATAGTCACCGAAAG
>CASEVW010000018.1 GCA_949291395.1 uncultured Oscillospiraceae bacterium
TACAAGGGCGACAAGATTCGGGGCACGCTGGTGGACACCGCCCTGTTTGGCGCAATCTTCGTGCTGGTGTGCGACATGATCGGCCGGGTGGTGATTGCCCCCTACGAGCTGCCCATCGAACTGATCGTGGGCATCCTGGGAAGCCTCATTTTCATCGCCCTGCTGTTTTACCGGCTCAAGCATGGCCGCAAGGCCATCCGTCTGGGCGGCGCCGGAACAGGCTGCTGCTCCACCATGCCCAACCTGAAGGGAGGTGCAGACCAGTGAACACGGTTGCCATACGCGCCAACCGGCGCAAACTCCTGATTTTGGCCTTTCTGGTTTTGCTCTGCGCGGCGGGCTATATGCTGGTTGAAGTGAATTTCTCTAATCCCAAGCTGCTGGCCTACGCCATGAAGATCCGAACTCCCAAGCTCATCGTCATGCTGATCACGGCCTTTGCCATTGGCGGAGCCTCCATCGTGTTCCAGTCCATCATCAACAACACCATCGTGACCCCCTGCCTGCTGGGGATGAATTCCCTCTATACCCTCATCCACACGGCGGTGGTGTTCTTTCTTGGATCTGCCAGCGTGGTGGCCTCCAATGCCAACCTGTCCTTCGCGGTGGATGTGGTGCTCATGGGCATTACCGCTACCATTATCTACAGCTGGATCTTCAAAAAGACAAAGCATAATGTGCTGTATGTGCTGCTGGTGGGTACAGTACTGACCTCCTTCTTTGGCAGCATCCAGACCACGCTGACCCGGGTCATGGACCCCAATGAGTACGACAGTCTGCTGAATACCCTGGTGGCAAGCTTCAGCAATATCAATTCCGAGATTATCGTCTTTTCCCTGATTCTTCTGGCAGGCGTCATCTTCGCTCTGCGCAAGGAACTGGCCCTGCTGGATGTGCTGACATTGGGCAAGGAGCAGGCCATCAACCTCGGCGTGGACTACGACCGCTGCATCCGCCGCCTGCTGCTCGGCGTGACCCTCTGCATCACCGTGGCCACCGCCATGGTGGGGCCCATCTCCTTTTTGGGGCTCATCATCGCCAATCTGTCCCGGCAGCTGTTGAAAACTTTCCGGCACACCCAGCTGGTGCTGGGCTCGGCCCTGTTCGGCATGATCGTGCTGGTGGGCGGGCAGCTCATCGTCGAGCATGTGTATTCCTACTCCGTGCCGGTGAGCGTGTTCATCACCGTGGGCGGCGGCCTTTACTTCCTCTACCTCCTCCTGACAAGAAAGAAGGTGTGACCATGCGTGTACAGGAATTGACAAAACAGTATGACGGGAAAACCGTGGTGGACGGCGTGAGCTTCGCCATTCCCAAGGGCAAGGTGATTTCCCTGATCGGCCCCAACGGCGCGGGCAAGTCCACCGTCATGGGCATGATCTCCCGACTGATCGCCCACGACAGCGGACTGGTAGACTTTGAGGGCAAGGACATTGGCAAATGGAAAAGCAAGGAGCTCTCCAAGCGTCTTGCCATCCTGACCCAGTCCAATAACATCCAGATGAAGCTGACTGTGCGGGAGCTGGTGACCTTCGGGCGCTTTCCGTATTCAGGCAACCGGGTCACCCCAGAGGATCAGAAGATTATCGACCGAGCTATTCACTACATGGAACTGGAGGAGTTCCAGGATCGCTTCATCGACGAGCTCTCCGGCGGCCAGCGGCAGCGGGCCATGATCGCCATGGTCATCGCCCAGGACACGGAGTATGTGCTGCTGGATGAGCCCACCAACAATCTGGATATCTACCACGCCACCAATATGATGAAAATCGTCCGCCGCCTCTGCGACGAGCTGGGGAAGACGGTGATTTTGGTGCTGCATGTGCTTTGCAAATGTTTACTATGTATGCCGAGCCACTAACTTCTTTCGGAGATATTACCCGATACTTTTCAGAGGCCGGTATCAAGATATATGGCAAAGATCTGACACGGGGATTTCTCTCACAGCTATTACGGAACCCCGCTTATGTGATTGCAGACCTTGATGTTTACGAGTTTTTCAAAAGCCAGGGCACATACATAGTCAATGAGGCGGCGGATTTTGAAGGAGGAAACGGCTGTTATCTTTATCAGGGCCGGGACGTAGCAGAAAACAAGAATACCCAGCTCCGAGATCAGATACTTGTACTTGCTCCGCATAAGGGTTTCGTGCCTTCCTCTATA
>CASEVW010000019.1 GCA_949291395.1 uncultured Oscillospiraceae bacterium
CAGGCGCGCTACCAACTGCGCTACACCCCGGTACAAAAATAGCAGCAGCATCGCGCTGCTGCTATTCTGGTTGGAGAAGAAGGATTCGAACCCTCACAAACAGAGTCAGAGTCTGTCGTGCTACCCTTACACAATTCTCCATTATCTGCCGGGCCATCAGGGCCTCAACAATATCTAATTATAGCACAGGATATAAAAATGTCAACATCTTTTTTGTGAAAAAATTTTACCGTTTTTTCGGGCAAAAATGATTGACAAAGCGGGAAAAACGGCGATATTCTAAAAAAAGAGCAATCATGCCCAAAAGATCCATTTCAGCGAGGCCTGTTCCTTGTGGTAAGCGGCGCAGGCCAAAAGGAGGAAAGTGTTTATGAAAAAACGCGTTGGCATCCTGACGTCCGGCGGCGACTGCCCGGGCCTGAACGCCACCATCCGGGGCGTGGCGAAGGCGCTGTATCAGCGCATGGGAGAAAGCGGCGTGCAGATCGTTGGCATCACCGACGGCTACTCCGGCCTGATCAACGGCCAGTGGCGTGAGATGGAGCCGGAGGAGTTTTCCGGCATTTTGACCCGGGGCGGCACCATCCTGGGCACCAAGCGCACCCCGTTCAAGCTGATGCGGGTCATCGGGGAGGACAAGGTGGACAAGGTGGCCGCCATGAAAAAGAACTACGAGGAGATGCAGCTGGACTGCCTGCTCTGCCTGGGCGGCAACGGCACTCATAAGACCGCGAACCTGCTTTCCCAGGAGGGCCTGAACGTGATCGGCCTGCCCAAGACCATCGACAACGACATTTACGGCACCGACGTGACCTTTGGCTTCCACACCGCCGTGGACATCGCCACCGAGGTCATCGACCGCATCCACACCACCGCTTCCAGCCACCGGCGCTGCATGGTGGTGGAGCTGATGGGCAACAAGGCCGGCTGGCTGACCCTTTATGCGGGCGTGGCCGGCGGGGCGGACATCATCCTCATCCCCGAGATCCCCTATAACATCGACAGCGTCTGTGCCGCGGTGGAGCGGCGGGCCTCCCAGGGCAAAAACTTCTCCATCCTGGCGGTGGCCGAAGGAGCCATGGACACCGAGGAAGCCCGCATGAAGAAAAAGGAGCGGCTGGCCCTGCGCAAGGAACAGGGCTATGGCAACGCCACCAACCGCATCGCGATGCAGATCGAGAAGATGACCGGCTTTGAGACCCGTGTTTGCGTGCCGGGGCACATGCAGCGGGGCGGTTCGCCCTCGGCCTACGACCGGGTGCTGGCCACCCAGTTCGGCACCTATGCCGCCAAGATGGTGGAACACGAGCACTACGGCGTGACCGTGGCCATGCACAACGACCACATCACCGTGAACCCGCTGAGCGAGATCGCCGGCAAGACCCGCCTGGTGCCGGACGGCCACGGCATGCTGGAAGTGGCCCGGCGGATGGGCATTTCTTTGGGATGAACGGCAGTTTTTGCGCCGGGGCGATTGACGCGGTGCAAAACTGTTGGTATAATCAATAGCATAAATGCGCTGAAAAAGAGGGCGCGCGGCAATGCCTTTTGAAAAAGAGAGCCGGGGGAAGGTGAAAGCCTGGCAGAAGGCGCTGCGTGCTGTCGCTTTTGAGCAGGCAGAGTGAACCGGTTCAAAGTAGCTTTGCCCGATCCGCCCGCGTTAAGGGCTCCGAGTGGCCGCCGCCTTGTGGCGCGGCAATTTGGGTGGTACCGCGGTTTTGTAGTTACAGGCCGTCCCAAGTGTTCTGATACGCCTGGGGCGGCCTTTTTGTTTGCCCCGGCACGACCAAACAGGAGGAAAACAATGAGAGAACTGGAAAAATTGTACGATCCTGCCCGGGTGGAAGACGACATCTATGCCTTTTGGCTGAACGGCGGCTATTTCCATACCCAGGTGGACCGGTCCAAAAAGCCTTACACCATCGTGATGCCGCCGCCGAACGTGACCGGCCAGCTGCACATGGGCCACGCCATGGACGAGACCTGGCAGGACATCCTGATCCGTCACAAGCGGATGCAGGGCTATGCCGCCCTGTGGGTGCCCGGCACCGACCACGCCTCCATCGCCACCGAGGCCAAGGTGGTGGCCAAGATGAAAGAAGAGGGCCTGACCAAGGAAGACCTGGGCCGCGAGGGCTTTTTGGAGCGCGCCTGGGACTGGAAGAATCAGTACGGCGGCCGCATCGTGAGCCAGCTGAAAAAGCTGGGCTGCTCCTGCGACTGGGAGCGGGAACGCTTCACCATGGACGAGGGCTGCAGCAAGGCAGTGCTGAAAGTCTTTAAGTATCTGTACGACAAGGACCTGATCTACCGGGGCGAGCGCATCATCAACTGGTGCCCCCACTGCAAGACCAGCATCTCCGACGCCGAAGTGGAGTACGAGGACCAGGAGGGCTCTTTCTGGCATCTGAAGTACCCCATCGTGGGCACCGACGATTACCTGATCCTGGCCACCACCCGGCCCGAGACTATGCTGGGCGACACCGCCGTGGCCATCCATCCGGACGACGAGCGGTACAAGCACCTGCACGGCAAAAAGGTGCTGCTGCCCCTGCTGAACAAGGAGATCCCCATCGTCACCGACACCTATGTGGACATGGAGTTCGGCACCGGCGTGGTGAAGATCACCCCCGCCCACGACCCCAACGACTTTGAGGTGGGCCAGCGTCACGGCCTGCCCATCGTGAAGGTGCTGGACGAGACCGCCCACATGACCGCCGACTGCGGCAAGTACGCCGGCATGGACCGCTACGAGGCCCGCAAGGCCATCGTGGCCGACCTGGAGGCGGGCGGCTATCTGGAGAAGATCGAGCCCCACGCCCACAACGTGGGCACCTGCTACCGCTGCGGCACCACCATCGAGCCGATGGTCTCCAAGCAGTGGTTCGTGCGCATGGAGCCCCTGGCGGGCCCCGCCATCGACGCCGTGCGGGACGGCCGCATCAAGTTCGTGCCCGAGCGCTTTGACAAAAACTACTACCACTGGATGGAGAACACCCGCGACTGGTGCATCAGCCGCCAGCTGTGGTGGGGCCACCGCATCCCGGCCTACTACTGCGATAGCTGCGGCGAGGTGCATGTGAGCGACGAGCCCATGACCACCTGCCCCAAGTGCGGCGGCGCCCTGCGCCAGGACGAGGACACCCTGGACACCTGGTTCTCCAGTGCCCTGTGGCCCTTCAGCACCCTGGGCTGGCCGGACAAGACCGAGGATCTGGATTACTTCTATCCCACCAACACCCTGGTCACCGGCTACGACATCATCACCTTCTGGGTCAGCCGGATGATCTTCTCCGGCCTGGAGTACACCGGCAAAGCGCCCTTTGACACTGTGCTCATCCACGGCCTGGTGCGGGACGCCCAGGGCCGCAAGATGTCCAAGAGCCTGGGCAACGGCATCGACCCGCTGGAGGTCATTGCTCAGTACGGCGCGGACGCCCTGCGCCTGACCCTGGTGCTGGGTTCCACCCCGGGCAACGACATGCGCTTCTCCGACGAGAAGATCAAGGCCAGCCGCAACTTCGCCAACAAGCTGTGGAACGCCACCCGTTTCGTGATGATGAACCTGCCGGAGGACTTCCAGGCCGGCCTGCCCAGCGCCGACAAGCTGGATCTGAGCGACAAGTGGGTGCTGTCCACCCTGAACAGCCTGGCCCGCACCGTGACCGACAATCTGGACAAGTTCGAGCTGGGCCTGGCTGCCCAGAAGGTGCAGGACTTCATCTGGGAGGTCTACTGCGACTGGTACATCGAGATCGCCAAGGTTCGCCTGAACTCCACCGATCCCGAGGAGGCGGACAACGCCCGCAAGGTGCTGGTGTATGTGCTGACCCAGGCCCTGAAGCTGCTGCATCCCTTCATGCCCTTCATCACTGAGGAGATCTACCGTGCTCTGCCCGGCACCGGCGAGACCATCATGACCGAAAAGTGGCCGGAGTTCACCGCCGAGCTGGACTTTGCCGCCGAGGAAGCGGACTTTGAGAAGCTGATGGACTACATCAAGGCCGTGCGCACCATCCGTGCCGAGATGAACGTGCATCCCGCCAAGCGTACCAGCATGGTCATCGAGACCAGCGAGCTGGAGGCCTTTGGCAAGGGCGGCGAGTACCTGGCAAAGTTTGCCTTCGCCACCGACGTGACCCTCACCGAGAAGTACACCGGCGAGACCGCCGGCATGGTGCAGGTGGTCACCCATGCGGCCCGGGGCTTCATCCCCATGATGGAGCTGATCGACCGGGAGAAGGAGCTGGCCCGCCTGAACAAAGAAAAGGCCGCCGCCGAAAAGGAGATCGGCATGTTCAGCCGCCAGCTGAGCAACGAGGGCTTTGTGAACAAGGCCCCCGCCCATGTGGTGGAGGAGATCCGCCAGAAGCTGGCCCGCGCCCAGGAAAAACTGGCCCGGGTGGAGGAATCCATCCAGGCGCTGGGCTGATCGCACAGCTGTTAAGACAAAACCTGAAAAATGCCCCGGTTGCTGCCGGGGCATTTTTGCTGCCGGAAAAATTCAAAAGATATTCACCGGTTTGCATTGACAGATATGCTATAATGGCGGAAGGCGGGGAAAGCTATCCCGCAAAAGAGGGGCTGACCGGCATTGTTTGTCTGAGATACGCCGGTCAAGGATAACATTTTAGAAAAACAAGACGAAGATAAGGGGGAGCCCTTTGAAACAAAAACGAAAAACAAGCGTTCTTACCATCCTGTTCCGCATCCTGTTCACCATCTGCCTGGTGTACAGCGTGGTGTTCATCTTCCGCAACTCGCTGGAGATCGCCTCGGTTTCCAGCGAACGCAGCGAGCAGGTGCAGCAGATCGTGAACGAGGCGGCGGGAACGGTGGGTCTTGGCCCGTTTTCACTGCACGCCATCCGCAAGCTGGCCCATTTTACCGAATTTATGGTGATGGGGTTTTGGTTCATGCTCTGCCTGCGGGTGTATACCCGGCATTTTATCAAACATATCAGCTGGCCGCTGTTTCTGGGCCTGGGCACCGCGGTGGCGGACGAGACCATCCAGACCTTCGTGGCAGGCCGTGGGTCCAGCGTGAAGGACGTGTGGATCGACTTTGCCGGCTTTGTGGCGGGCCTGTTCGTGGCGCTGGTCATTTTGATGTTCCTGCGCATGTGCGTGATCCTGTTCGTGCACCGGCATGACGGCGAGGAGGAATACCAGGAAGAGCCGCCCGCCCTGAAGGCAGTGCCCGCCCAAAGCGGAAAAAAGAAAAAGCAGGCGGTTCAGCCGCCGGTGGAGGAAGAATGGGAAGAGCCGGACTGGCCCCCCGCCGCCCAGCCTGCCCAGCCTGTTCAGCCCGCCCGGCGGTATCCCGACCCGGCGGAAGCGGTGACCCCGGAGGAACCGCCCCGGCAAGAGGAAGAGGAACTGCCCCCGGTGACCGAGATCCCTTTGGAACCCATGGAGGAAGAGTGCTATGACACCAACATCCCATACTGAATGGCTGCAAAGCCTGCCCCGCACCAACGGCAAGCCGGGGGTGGAGGGGATGCGTCAGCTGCTGGCGGCCCTGGGCGATCCCCAAAAGCAGATGGACTTCGTGCATATTGCCGGCACCAACGGCAAGGGCACAGTGGCCGTTTTGACGGTCAACATCCTGAAAGAAGCCGGCTATAAGACCGGTCTGACCATTTCTCCCTATATCCTGGATTTCCGGGAGCGGTTTCAGATCAACGGGCAGATGATCGGGCCGGAAATGCTGGAAGAATTGGCGGGCCAGGTGCGCAAAGCGGCGGAGACGCTGGCCCAGCCGCCGGTGCAGTTTGCGGCGGTCACGGCGGTGGCCCTGCTCTGGTTCTGCCGGGAGAAGTGCCCCATCGTGGTGCTGGAGACCGGCGTTGGCGGAAAAAATGACGCCAGCAACGCGGTGGAGCGCACGCTGGTGGCGGCCATCACCCGCATCGACTTGGACCACACCGAGGTTTTGGGTGACACGCTGGAACAGATCGCCGGGGAAAAGGCCGGCATCATCAAGCCCGGGTGCACCGTGGTCAGCTATCCCATGCAGGACCCGGAGGCACAGCGGGTGATCGTAGCCCAGTGCATCCAACAAAAGGCCGAGCTGATCCAGCCGCAGCTGGAAGATCTGGAGATCGCGGAGCACCCGGCGCCGCTGACCAACCCCTTTTCCTATGGCGGGTATCAGGCAGAGCTGCCGTTTTTGGGAGCGCATCAGTGCTGCAACGCGGCCATGGCGGTGGAGATCGCCCTGGCGCTTTGGCGCAAGGGATACCAGATTGAGGACGAGGCCATCCTGAAAGGGCTGGAGACTGCCCGATTCCCGGCCCGCATCGAAGTTTTGCGCAAAAAGCCGCTGCTGTTACTGGACGGCTGCCATAATCCGGCCGGTGCTGCCGCTCTGGCGGGCACCTTGCAGCGGAATACCCCGCAAAAGCCGGTGGCGGTGCTGGGCGTTTTGGCGGACAAGGCGGCGGAAGAGATGGTAAGAGCCCTGGCGCCCTGCTTCGAGGCCATTTATACCGTGGCCCCGCCCTGCCCCCGCGCCATGGCGGCGGAGGAACTGGCCTGGCTGGCCGTCCCGCTGCTGCCGGAAGGCAAGGTGACCGCCTGCGACAGCCTGGAC
>CASEVW010000020.1 GCA_949291395.1 uncultured Oscillospiraceae bacterium
CCCGGGCCGGCCACCGGCTTCGGCGTGAGGGCCGGCTCGGTGGAATAGACCACCGGGATGTTCTTGTAGCCCCGGGCACGGCACTCCCGCCGCATTACACGGGCCAGGGGGCAGACGGTGGTCTTTTCAAGGGTGGTCAGCTCCAAAAGTTCCGGGTGCAGCTTGTTGCCGGTGCCCATGCTGGAGATGACCGGCACCCCGGCGGCCAGCGCCCGGCCGATGATCTCCAGCTTGGCGGTGACGGTGTCCACCGCGTCCACCACATAGCTGGCCCCCGCAAAGGGCACCTGGTCGGCGGTCTCGGGGGTGTAGAACAGTTGTTTTATCTCCACCTGGCAGTCCGGGTTGATGGACCGGATGCGCTGGGCGGCGGTCTCCACCTTGCTGTGGCCGATGGTGCTTCGCAGGGCGATGAGCTGCCGGTTCAGGTTGCTCTCGGCGATGGTGTCGTCGTCCACCAGGGTCAGCCGGCCAATGCCGGCGCGGGCCAGGGCTTCGGCCACATAGCCGCCCACGCCGCCCACTCCAAACAGGATCACATGGGCGGCGTGTAGGGCTTCCACGCCCTCCTCGCCAAGCAAAAGGGCGGTGCGGCGTTCAAACGGTGCAGTGCTCATAGTCAATAAAGGTCTCCTTGCTGAAAAATACAGGCCGGGAGCGCAAAGCGCGCCCGGCCTGTGGTGTTTCTATATGGCGTTTTGCCCGGTCAGCGGGCAAAGGTCATATCCAGATCGGTGTGCCAGCTCTCGCCGGGGGCCAGTGCGGCGGCGCAGGGCTTTTCGTTCCAGTCGCCGCTGGCGGTCTCGGTGTCCGGCAGGCTGTGCCAGGGCTCGATGCACAAAAAATGCAGCTCCGGGTTGCCGGGGGCGCTCCAGATCAGGGTATAGGGGTAGCCCTCCAGCCCCACGGTGATGCTGCGGCCGGTGTCCTTTTCCACCAGGCTCAGGGTCTTGGCGGTCAGCTGGCTCATGCAGATGGAGTCGTTATCGAACATCCGGTCATCCATGGGGATGAGGGCGCTGTTCTCCATCAGCACCCGGGTGTGGCCGGTGACCAGGCCGCTGGTGGCCCCGGTCTCGATGACCACGGGGGTCTGGGGCACATCGAACCGCAGCTCGTAGTCGGCGGTGGTGTGCTTGTCGTCAAAGGGCAGGGCAAAGCCGGGGTGGTAGCCGATGCCAAAGCGCAGCTCTTTATCGCCGGTGTTGGTCACGGCCAGAGTCTGGCGCAGGGTGCGGCCGGTGAGGGTGAAGGTGCTCTCCAGGGCAAAATCCCGGGGCAGCTTGGCGTAGGTCTCCGGCCCTGAGCGCAGAACGAACCGCATCACGCCGTTTTCCCCGCCCAGGAACTGGTGCTCAAAGTCCCGGCCAAAGCCGTGCTGGCCGCCCGGGTAGGTGTTGCCGTCCAGGGTGTACTGGCCGTCTTTCAGCTTGCCGCAGTAGGGGAAGAGGATGGGCGCGCGGCGGGGCCACACGTCCTTTTGGCCGTTCCAGATCATCTCGGCGCCGGTGGCCTTGTCCACCACGCTCACAAGCTCGGCCCCAAGGCTGTCCACCGTGACGGTCAAAAATTCATTTTCGATGGTATGTCTCATAAAAAGCTGCCCCTTTCTTTGTGGTAACAAGATATTTTCAGTATAGTACAATTTCGGCCAAATGCCAAGAGTGTCAGGAACATCCGGGCTGGAATAGTTTGGTGCAGGAAGGTCTTGCCTGATCCCCGCCGGCCCCGGCGGGCCCGGCGGGCCTTTTATCACACCTTGCGCACAGCAAGAAAGGAGTTTTGCCACATGATGTATGGTTCCCTGTTGGTGCAAAGCTATGCTCCGCGCCAAAGCGCCCCCGTGGCCGGGGCAAAGATCACCGTGACCGGCGAAGGGTATGACCCGCTGGTCTTTTATACCGATTCGGAGGGCCAGGGCACGCTGCAGCAGCTGCCCGCGCCGGACCGGGCGCTCTCGCTGGATGTGAACAACACCCAGCAGCCCTACAGCGTATGGAACCTGACCGCCGAGGTGGAGGGCTATCAGCCCATCCTCATCCAGGGCGTGCAGGTATTCGCCGGGGAGACCGCCCTGGTGGAGCTGGAGTTCGTCCCCATGCAGCGCCTGGGCGGGCCCGAGCCCCAGGCGGAGGCCTTCGAGATCCCGCCGCACCAGCTGTACCAGCCCGGCGCGCGGGCCAGCGTAGCCCCGGCCGTCGCCTGTGAGCCCCGGGTGCTCACCGTACCCATCATCCCCAAAAACATCACCGTCCATCTGGGCACGCCCTCGTCCAACGCCCGCAACGTGACGGTGAGCTTCCGGCATTACATCGCCAATGTGGCTTCCAGCGAGGTATACCCCACCTGGCCGGAACAGGCCATCCGGGCCAACATCCACGCCCAGATCAGCATTGCCATGAACCGCATCTATACCGAATGGTATCCCAGCAAGGGTTATACCTTCAACATCACCAACTCCACCAGTTACGACCAGTACTATGTGCACGGCCGCAACATCTTCACCGTGATGGAACGCATCGTGGACGATATCTTCAACACCTACGTGCGCCGCACCGGCACCGTGGAGCCCTACTACACCGCTTACTGTGACGGCAAGGCCGTCAGCTGCCAGGGCATGAAGCAGTGGGGCACGGTGGACCGGGCCAACGAGGGCATGAACGCCTTGCAGATCCTGCGGTACTACTACGGCAACAACATCGAGATCGTGCGTACCAACAACATCCAGGACATTCCCCAAAGCTACCCCGGCACGCCGCTGCGGCGGGGGGATACCGGCCCCAACGTACGCATCATCCAGCGCCAGCTGACCCGCATTGCCAAGGACTATCCTGCCTTTGGCAAGCCGGGCACGGACGGTGTGTTCGGCGCGGCCACCGAAAGCGCGGTGCGGGCCTTCCAAAAGCAGTTCAACCTGACCCAGGACGGGGTGGTGGGCCGCTCCACCTGGTATAAGATCAGCTACATCTACGTTTCCGTCAAGAATCTGGCAGAGCTGACCAGCGAGGGCGAGCAGCCCACCGGCGAGAACAACGTGAACGGCAGCACCTATCCGGGCACGCCGCTGCAGGTGGGCTCCACCGGCACCGCGGTGGAACAGGTGCAGTTCTGGCTGGGCCAGCTGGCCGAGTTCAACACCGACCTGCCCGCCGTGGCCGTGGACGGCATCTACGGCAGCTCCACCGCCAACGCGGTGCGGGCCTTCCAGACAAAATTCGGCCTGACGGTGGACGGCGTGGTGGGCCCCGCCACCTGGGCGGCCATCGTGGAGCAGTATAACTCCCTGGAAAACGACATCCAGGATGTGCCCAGCGGCTATCCCGGTACGCCGGTGCGCCAGGGCGATCAGGGCGACAGCGTGCGCCTGATCCAGTTCTACCTGCGCATGGCGGCCTCCAATTTCTCCGCCATCCCCACGGTGGCGGTGGACGGTATCTTTGGCGCGTCTACCGCCAATGCAGTGCGGGCTTTCCAGCGGGAGTTCGGCCTGGCGGTGGACGGCGTGGTGGGCGAGGTGACCTGGCAGAAGCTGTACGAGGTGTACGGCGACGTGGCCGATGAGCTTTTGGATCCCAACCAGCGCCCCGGCACCTATCCCGGCAGCCCGCTGCGGGAGGGCAGCACCGGCAGCCGCGTGCGGGAGGCTCAGTTCTATCTGAAACTGCTGGCGGTGTACTATCCCAGCCTGCCGGACGTGGCCATCGACGGGGTCTACGGCCCCTCCACCACGGCGGCGGTGCGGGCCTTCCAGCAGCTGTTCGGCCTGACGGTGGACGGCGTGATCGGGGCGGCCACCTGGGAAGCTTTGTACGTGCAGTCCCAGCGGCTGCGCAGTGTGGACGGCTTGTTCCATGCCTATCGGGTGCTGGCCTGGCCCGGCGTGGAGCTGGCCGAGGGCAGCCAGGGCACCGGCGTGGCCTACGTCCAGTTCCTGCTGCAATACATCAGTTATTTCTACGACACGGTGCAGGCCCCCGACGCTGTCGATGGCATCTTCGGGCCGGACACCACCACCGCCCTGAAAAGCTGGCAGACCGAGTTTGAGCTGCCGGTCACCGGCCGGGTGGACGAAGCCACCTGGAACGCCTTGACCGCCACCTTCCTGAGCCTGGCGGCAGGGGGCAGCGAGGCGGTCACCCGCAGCGCCACCACCGCCTACCCGGGCTACGTGATGGGCCTGGGCAGCAGCGGCGACGCGGTGATGCAGCTGCAGCAGGCGATGAACGGCATCGCCGTGCGTTACTGCGTGGCGGATTTCGTGCCCGACGACGGCGTGTTCGACGAGGCCACCGAGGCGGCGGTGCTGCAGTTCCAGGCGGGGCTGGGCCTGCCCCAGACCGGAGTGGTGACCGAAGAGACCTGGAACGAGATCTTCGCGCTGCTGATCGAAGGCGGCGCAAGCATATGAAAGCTTAACTATTAAAAGTCAACCTCTAAAAATGAGTGGAGGCGAAACAACAGATGGCTCAAAAAGGGTATAGCAAAGCAGAGGCCCGAGCGGGCCCCGGTTAGCAAGGAAGAAGTCAGACAGTCAAATAGTAGGGTGCCCCGGATTTTTCCATAGCGAAAATCAGGCGTATGAGTTTTTTGGCCGCATGGGAAATGGCGACGTTGTAGTGCTTGCCCTCCGCCCGCTTCTTGGCGAGATAATCGGCAAAGGTCAGGTCCCAGTGACAGACATATTTGGCTGCGTTGTAAAGGGCGTAGCGCAGGTATCGAGAGCCACGCTTTTCCATGTGTGGGTAACAGTTCTTGAGCTGCCCGGACTGGTAAGTAGAAGGTGACATCCCGG
>CASEVW010000021.1 GCA_949291395.1 uncultured Oscillospiraceae bacterium
CAGGCGCGCTACCAACTGCGCTACACCCCGGTACAAAAATAGCAGCAGCATCGCGCTGCTGCTATTCTGGTTGGAGAAGAAGGATTCGAACCCTCACAAACAGAGTCAGAGTCTGTCGTGCTACCCTTACACAATTCTCCAATATTTGCTTTGCCCTCAAGGCTGCTCGCCTGAGTGCTTTATTATTATAACCACAGAATATGGAAATGTCAACCCTGTTTTTGAAATTTTTTTCGATGTTTTTTTGCAGCGGGGCCTCATCGCCCCCCGATGTGGTATAAAATGCAGGTCCCGAGCCACGGGCATGCACCGGGGCTCGGGACACCTTGACAGAAAAACACCCTGATTTTGTGTGCTCTGTGCGCAAAATCAGGGTGTTTTTCGCCGGAAAAGGGTACTGGGGGAAACCAATAAGCATCCCCCGTGCAGGGCACAGGGCGTGCGTTTGGTGTCCCTCAGAAGGCTGGCGAATCCTTTCGCCAGCCGTAAGCCTTATTTGCCCATCTGGGCCTCGGCTACCTTCATCATGATGGCGCATTCCATCCGCTTGCGGAACAGCTCGCAGCCATACTCGTAGATGCCGGTGATGCTGCCGGTGGCGTGGTAGGCGTTGGCCGCGCAGCCGCCGGAGCAGTACAGCTTGGCCCAGCAGTCCTTGCAGTCCGGCCGGGCGTAGGCGTTGCACAGCTTGAACTCATCCCGCAAGGCGGTGTTGGTCACGCCGTCCCACACGTTGCCCATGCTGTACTTGGGATCGCCCACGAACTGATGGCAGGGGAACAGCTCGCCCCAGGGGGTCACGGCCATGTACTCGGTGCCGCTGCCGCAGCCAGAGATGCGCTTGTAGATGCAGGGGCCGTGGTTCAGGTCGATCATGTAATGGTAGAAGGTGAAGCCCTTGCCCTCGCTCTCCCGGCGCAGCATCTCCTTGGCCAGGATCTCGTACTGCTCCATGATCTTGGGCAGGTCCTCTTCGGTGAGGGCGTAGGGGTCGCCGGGGGCGCAGACCACCGGCTCCATGCTCAGCTGGTCAAAGCCCAGGTCTGCCAGATGGAAGATGTCGTTGGTGAAGTCCACGTTGTTGTGGGTGAAGGTGCCCCGCACATAGTATTCCTTATCGCCCCGGGCCTTGGCAAACTTCTGGAACTTGGGCACGATGGTGTCGTAGCTGCCCTGGCCGGCGTAGTTTTTCCGCAGCCGGTCGTGCACTTCCTTGCGGCCGTCGATGCTCATGACCACGTTGTTCATCTCTTTGTTGGCGAACTCGATCACCTCGTCGTCCACCAGAACGCCGTTGGTGGTGAGGGTGAAGCGGAAGTGCTTGTCGTGCTCCTGTTCCAGGCTGCGGCCATAGGCCACCAGCTGCTTGACCACGTCCCAGTTCATCAGCGGCTCGCCGCCGAAGAAGTCCACTTCCAGGTTGCGGCGCTTGCCGCTGTTGGCCACCAAAAAGTCCAGGGCCTGCTTGCCCACTTCAAAGCTCATCAGCGCCCGCTCGCCGTGGTAGTTGCCCTGGCTGGCAAAGCAGTATTCGCAGTTCAGGTTGCAGGTGTGGGCCACGTGCAGGCAGAGGGCCTTCACTTCGGTGACACGCTTTTTGAAATCGAAGGCCATGTCGCCGTAAACGTCCTCGGCGAACAGTTTGCCGCTCTTTTCCAGCTCGGCCACGTCCGCCAGGCACTGGCGCAGGTCGGCTTCGGTCACGTCCTCCCGGTCGCCGTATTTGGCCAGCATCTGGGCCACGATCTCGTCGGCGGGGGTGGTCTTGTACAGGCCGATCACGTCGTAGGCCACCTCGTCCACCACATGGACCGAGCCGCTGTAGGCGTCCAGCACGATGTTATATCCGTTGAGTTTATACTGATGGATCACAGGATCAGTTCCTTTCTGTATCAAGAAGATTGAGAGAAAAAATCTATATAAAACCCGACAAAAAAGGTCTTGCCGGATGAAAACGCAAAAAATACCGCCTGCGCGCACATGCGCAGGCGGTACGCTGCAAGGCAAGAATTACTTCTCGTCGTTCTTATGCTCGCACATCTGGTTAGCAACACCGCAGGAGGTTTTGCAGGCAGACTGGCAGGAAGTCTGGCATTCGCCGCAGCCGCCGGTCTGTACGCTCTTGGCCAGGTCGCGGGTCTCGAGAGTCTGAATCCGGTTCATCGATACGTCCCCCTTTCTATACCATAAATTTCCGCGCCGGAGCGGAATGCCCGGCGATAAGAAACCTATAGAAACTTAATTGTATTATACAATGTGCAGGCGGGACTCGTCAATAGTTTTCTTTCACCACAAGCAAGGCGTGGGGCGCGCCGCCGCTGGTGCTGTGCAGGTCCACGCCCTGTTCCGTCAGGCGCTGGCAGCAGGCCAAAAAGGCTTTGTCCACCCGTTCGCCGGGCACGATGAGGGGGATGCCCGGCGGGTAGGCCCAAAGGTATTCGGCGCTCACCTTACCCTCGGTTTCGCCAAAGGGCAGGGGCTGGGCGGCAGCGGAAAGGGCTTTGTCCACCGGCAGCACCCGGCGCGGCACCGGCAGGCTGGTCTCCAGTGCCGGGGCCGCCGGGGCGGGGGAAAGGGAGGCGTCGATCTCCAAAAGGGCCTGGGCCAGCCGGGCAAGGGAGGCTTCGGTGTCGCCCATGCCGGTCATAGCGATGACGTAGTCGCCGCTGGTCATTTCCAGCTCGATGGCATAGTCCCGCCGCAGCCGGTCCATGAGGGCGGGGCCGGAAAGGCTGGTTCCCCAGGTGGAGATCACCAGCTTGCTGGGATCGTGGCCGAAGATGCCGGGGTGCTGGGAAAGGGCATCCGCCCCGTGACAGAGCACCCGCAGCCGGGCCAGGGGAAGGATGGCCCGGTCAAAGGCTGCAAGGGCCGCCTGCCACCGGGCAAAGGCGGCCTGTCCTTCGTTCAGCAGATAGTCCACGCAGCCATCCATGCTGGCCATCAACAGGTAAGAGGGGCTGCTGGTCTCGAAGATGCCCAGCTGGCGGGCCACCGCCTCCGGCGGGACAAGCCCGCCGTTTTGGTGCAGGATGGCGGTCTGGGTCAGGCTGGGGAGGGTCTTGTGCAGGCTTTGGATCACAAGATCCGCCCCCGCCGCCACCGCTCCGCTGGGCCAGCCGGGGGCAAGGCCCAGGTGCGCCCCGTGGGCTTCGTCCACCAGCACCGGCACCCCGGCGGCGTGGGCTGCGGCGCAGATAGCGGGCAGGTCGCAGAGGACGCCCTCGTAGGTGGGGCTGGTGAGGATCAGCAGTTTTGCGTCCGGGTGGGCGGCCAGGGCGGCCTGCACCTGGGCGGGGGAGAGGGAAGCCTGAATGCCAAAGGAAGCATCCAGCGGCGGGGCCAGATATACCGGCTTCAGGCCGCACAGCTCGATGGCGTGATAGACGGATTTGTGGCAGCCCCGGGCCAGGATGACCTTGCCGCCGCTGCCCGCCGCCGCCCGGATGCCCGCCAGGATGCCGCAGGTGCTGCCGTTGACCAGATAAAAGGCCCGGCGGCTGCCCCACAGCCCGGCGGCCCGGTCCATGGACTCCTTCAAAAGGCCCTCGGCCTGGTGCAGGTCGTCAAAGCCGTGGATCTCGGTGATGTCGTACCCGGCGCCCAGGGCCTGTAGATAGTCCGCTAGCCCGGCGGCCCGTTTGTGGCCCGGCATGTGCATGGGCAGGGCGGGGCTTTTGCGGTATTCGTCCAGTGCAGAAAGCAAGGGGGGAAGATGCTGATTCATGGAAATATGCCTTTCTTGATGTGATGTTTATATTATACCATGAAGCGTAAGCGGAATGGTATAATTGCGCATCAAAAGCCGATTGCCATGAAGGGGCTGTAAGGCCCCGAATGGCGAGGCGTTGCGCATCCGTGAGCTATGATAGCCGTTTTGCGGCTATCATACCATATATCAAAAGAAAAAGGGCGAAAAATGCCAATATATCCCGGCGCTTGTGCTATAATAAAAAGAACTATGAAACCTAAAAAGCCGGTGCGGGTCTCCGCCCGGAAAAACAGGAGGATTTGGTTATGTTGAAAAATTTTCGGAAGAGCTATGTCTTTTCCTCGCTGGCGTTTCTCGTGGTGGGCCTGGCACTGCTGCTTTGGCCGGATATCTCCCTGCGGCTGGTCTGCGGGATGTTTGGCCTGGTGATCCTGGTAAAGGGCGTTTCCAGCCTGTATCAGTACGCAAAAAGCCCGGTGAAGGGCTTCTTCGGCTATTTTGGCTGGATCTTCGGGGCGGCGGCCACGGCGCTGGGGGCGTTTTTGCTGATCCAGCATCAGATCGTGGTGTCGGTGCTGCCCATTTTGGTGGGCCTGTTCGTCCTGTTCGACGGCATCATGCGGGTGCAGTCCGCCTTTGAGCTGCGGGGCGCTGGCTATGATCATTGGTGGAGCTTTTTGCTGCTGGCGCTGGTGAGCGCCGTGCTGGGCATCGTGATGATCTGGAACCCCTTTGAAACGGTGGAGCTGCTGGTGATGGCCATTGGCGTGATCCTGCTGGTGGAGGGCGCTTTGAACCTGGCCGGGGCCATCTATTCGGCGGTGCTGCTGAAAGGGCTGAAAAAGGCCGCTTCGGATGCCGCCGACGAGCTGGGCCGCATCGTGCAGAGCGGCTTTGAGAACGATGGGGACGGCCCGGCCGAGGGCGGCATCATCGAGGCGGACTGGCGCTCGGTGGACGACGACCGCCGGTAACACTACAAAGCAAACGACGGAAAAAGGAGGCCGCGGGCGGTGGATAAGGCACAGCACAACAAAACAGCGCCCGGCCCCGGCTTTGACCGGGCGGCGGCCTTCTGCGGGCTGGGGGCCCTTTGCTATCTGGTGGCTTCGCTGCTGCTGAACCGGCTGGCGGGGGCGCTGCTGGCGCTGGGGGTGCCGGGGGCCAGCCTTGCCAACCCGGCGGGGATCAGCCAGGCCAAG
>CASEVW010000022.1 GCA_949291395.1 uncultured Oscillospiraceae bacterium
CTTCCGCAAAGCCTGCCGCATCGGCACCCGCACCTCCATCTACCTGCTGCAGAGCGGCCTGGTGCCCTGCGAGAACACCGGCAAGCAGACCCGCTGCTATAAGATCGCCAAATCCGACGTGGCCGCCTACCTGCGCCACCGCCTCGCCGAGCCGGTCTACTACACCGCGCCCAGCGGCTGGTACAAGAACTACCCGAACCACAAGCCCCCGGCCTTTGGCCTGAACGGGGCGCCGCTGGTGCACCGAGGTCCGGCTCAGAGCCTTCTCCCACCAGCACGCCTATAAGGAGAGTGGCCGCTGAAGTTCCTCACTTCCGAGGACTACAACAGCATCACGAGAAAGAGCAAGGAGCACTACGCTATGATCGCGGCGGTGGCTCCAAAGCCCAGAAGGCCGAAGAAAAAGAGCTGAAAGTAAAGATGATTGCCAGCACTTGTGTGCTTGATCCTATTTCAGGCCATGGAAGATGCCCGTTCTTTATGCTGTACTGATTATAATTCAGAAATATTAAAAGGGAGAAATGCATCTAATAAGCACGCGGAGGTATGTGGCCAATGGCAAAGGATTTGACTTCATCGAGAATAGACAGACACAACATTCTAAACAATGAATTGGCTCTCAAGGTGCACATTCTCAAAGCATTTGCCCTGAACGCAGGATAAGGACAGGAAAAACCGCATGGCGGCATCCAAGATGCCATCATGCGGTTTTTGTGTCAGTTGCTCAGAACGGCGAGCCGCCGGGCCTGCCGGCACACCCGAAAGCCCCAGGGTCCCAGGGCCTCATGAGAAGCATTCTGTTTCCACAGCCGCTCTGCCTCCTCCGCCTCTGGCAGCGGGCAGGGCGCGTCTCCGGCATTCAGCCAGACGGTAAGGCAAAGCCCCTCCCGCTCCAGCGCATAACCGAACAGGCGGCTTTGAGGCGCCGCCGCGAGAACGGTGAACCGTTCGGTACCGTTCAGGTATTTTGCTCTCAGACCTGCTACCTGACGGTAAAAGTCAAACCAACTGCCCTCCGCGTTTTCCCAGTCCATGGGGCGGCGGTATTCCGGCTCGGTGACGCCGGTCAGACCGGCCTCATCGCCGTAAAAGACACAGGGCGCGCCGGGGAAGAGCATCTGAAACACCACCGCCAGCCGCATCCGTCGCTCATCGCCTCCACAAAGGGACAGAAAGCGGCAGACATCATGACTGTCCAGCAGGTTCAGCTGGGCGCGCAAATAAGGTTCCGGGTAGCGCAGCACCATATTGGTCACCCGGTCGGCAAAGCCAGCCGCGTCGATGCGGCCCAGGGCAAAGAAGTCCCGGCAATGGCGGCGGAAATCGTAGTTCATCACCGAGTCCAGCAGATCGTACCGCAGCCAGTCCCGGGCGTTCTCCCACACCTCCCCGATAAGCACACAATCGGGGTCAGCGGCCTTCACCGCCCGGCGAAAGACCCGCCAGAACTCCTTGGATATCTCATTGGCCACATCCAGCCGCCAGCCGTCTACCCTGAATTCTTCCACCCAGTAGCGGCCCACCTCTGCAAAATAGGCCTGCACCTGAGGATTGGCGGTGTTCAGCTTGGGCATTTCCGGCACATAGGCGAAGCAGGCGTAATTGGGGTGGCCCTGCTCGTCCAGCCCGGGACCCGTTGGCGGAACGAAATCATACCAGTGAAAATAGGGCGACGACGCTCCACGCTTCAACACGTCCTGGAAGGCAAAAAAGCCGGTACCGCTATGGTTGAACACCCCGTCCAGCACCACCCGCATCCCCATTTTGTGGGCCTTTTGAACGAGAGCACGCAGGTCATCGTCGGTGCCGAAGCAGGGGTCCACATGGTAATAGTTGATGGTGTCGTATTTGTGGTAGCTCTTTGCGGTGAAGATCGGATTCAGATACAGGCCGTTACACCCCAGCCGGGCAATGTGCTCCAGATTTTCCGTCACGCCCCGCAGTGTGCCGCCCAGCCGCCCGCCACTCTTCGCCGGGCCGGCCAACGCCTCGGAGCCGTCTGCGAAGCTGTCCGGGAAGACGTTGTAAAAACAGGCGGTGTTCATCCACTTGGGTGGCCGGGCGATCTCGGTGCGCAGGATGGCCGGGTACTGAAAGTATTCGCTGCGCCCGTCTACCCAGTTTCCCTCCATCTGCAGGTCGGCCAGTTCCCGGGTGAAGATGTCGCCGTAATAATAGGTCCATTCCTCCTGACCCTGCAGGCGAAAATAGTAACAAAGGCGGGTATGACGGATGGGAAAGACCGCTTGGAAAAAGTCGAATCGCTCATCCCGGGCAATGCGCTCCATGGGCAGGCCCTCAAAGCGGATGGGGGTGCTCTCACAGGCCCGGTCTGCCACATACAGTTCGCAGCTGACCAGATCTCTGCGCCCAGCCCGCAGCCGCACGCAGAAGGTCTCCTCGTCCAGGGGATAGGCATACTCTGAACAGGGGATATGAAGAATCGCTGCCTTATCTATCACAAAGCCGTCACCTATCCCTTCACGCCACCGGCGGTGAGGCCGGAGACCATGTATTTCTGTATCTTAAAGAACACCGCCAGAATGGGCAGCGACACCAGAACCGCCGCTGCCGAGAAGAGAGGCCAGCTGCGGCTGTAGTCGTTGGATTGCAGTTGATACAGCCCGCCCGCCAGGGAGTAGCTGGTGCTGTCCAGCAAAAAGGTGGTGGCGAAAAGATACTCATTCCACACGGTGATGAGCACCATCACACAGGTGACCACGATGGCCGGTTTGGCCAAAGGGAGCACAATGCGCACGATCATCTGCCGGTCACTGGCGCCGTCGATGCGGGAGGCCTCCTCGATCTCTACCGGAATGGTGTCGAAATATCCCTTCATGTTCCACAAGGCGAACACGCACATGGAGCCCGCGTAGATCAGGATGAGTCCTCCGTGGGTGTTCAGCAGGCCGATGGTCTTAAGCACCCGGAAGAGGGCGAACATCGACAAGATCTGCGGGAAGGCATTGAGCACCAGCAGCAGCTTCAGTGTAAACCGCCGGCCGGCAAACCGCCAGCGGGAAAAGGCGTAGGCCGCCGGCACCGCGCAGAGCATAGAAAAGAATACGGTGCCCACGCTCAAAATCACCGAGTTGCGGAACCACAAAAGGAACGGCTCGTCAAACAAAATCGCCCGATAGTTTTCCAAAGTGGGCTGGGTGGGCCAGAAGGAAAAGCGCGAAGAGAGTGCCGCGCCGCTGCCGCTGAAAGAAAGGGTGAGCGCATAGAGCACCGGCACCAGTGCTACCAGGCAAAGCAGCAGGAACGCCCCGTTCAGCACCGTCAGCCTCAGGATGCCCAGCGTCCGCTTTTTTCTGTTTTTATCCATAGGTCATTCCTCCCGCAGGCTTCGGTTGGTGGCCAGTGAAAACAGGATGATGAGCACAAACAGCAGCATACTCACCGCGCTGGACAGGCCGTAGTTGTTGGAAACGAAGGCGTTCTGGTAGGCATAGGTGATGACGGTGTTCAAATTGGCTCCGGTCATGTACCCCTTTTGCTGGGTGAGAAGATACACAATGTCAAACTGCTTGAAGGTGATGAAGGTGGTCATCACCGCAGCGGGGGCGATGATGGCCCGGATGCCGGGCACGGTGATAAAGCGTACTTTCTGGAAAAAGCCCGCACCGTCCAGTGTGGCGCTCTCGTACAGGCTGGCGTCCACACTCTGCAATGCGCCGTCAATGGTGGCGATCATGAAGGGCAGCGCCATCCAGAGATTGAGCGCAAGGCAGGCCAGAAAGGCAGTGACCGTGTTGTCCAGGATGCTGTACTTCGGCAGCCCCAGCGCCGTGAGCCACTGGTTGAGCAGGCCAAACTCGGTGTTGAATATGCCCACCCGCCACAGCAGGATGGACACATAGGCCGGCATGGCCCAGGGCAACATCAGCAGTGTTTTATACAGCCGGCGCAGGCGCAGACCCTTGGCGTTCAGCCCCAGGGCGATCCAAAACCCGCAGAACAGCTGCAGGGCCATGTTCACCACCGTCCAGAGCAATGTGGTAAACAGCGCCCCCAGAAAACCGGAATCGAACTTGAACAGAGCCCGCACATAATTGGACAAACCGATCACCCGGAAATCCGCCCAGTGATACAGGTTCATGTTGGTCAGCGAGATATAGGCGGTGTACCCGATGGGGAACACCACCACGATCAGGATGAGAAGAATTGCCGGAGCACTGTACAGCCACGGCTTTTTGCGCATAACGCCACCACCTTTTTACCCCACAAGCGGGGACGGCAAACCTGCCGTCCCCGCGCGGGTTTCGGATTCTGATTTTACTGCATGTCGGCAATGGCCTGCAGCGCGGCCTGCTGGGCCGTCTCGGCGGCAGTGGCCACATCTTCGCCGCTCTTGTTCACCGCCACCAGGAAGCTCTCCGCCGGGCCCCACAGCACGCCCATCTCGGGGATGTTGGGCATAGGCTGAGCGGTCTCTGCCGTCTTCTGGATAGCCACGATCAGCTCGTCCGCCGCCACTTCCGGGTCCTCATAGGCCTTGCTGTTGGCCGGGGCGCAGCCGGAGGACTTGGCCAGCGCCACCCCCACCTCGGGGGAGGCCAGCGCCGCCAGTACCTTGCCGATGGCCTCGGGGTGCGCCTCGGCGCCGGTCTTCAGCACACCGACTCCCTGCACACCGGCGTAGGGCGCCAGCGGGTTGCCGTTGGGCAGCGTCATGTCGGACAGGGAGGCCACGCCAAAATCGATGCCCGCGTCCCGGATGCCGGAGACCAGCCACGGCCCGCCGATGATTGCGGCTGCTTTGCCTTCATTGAACAGGGTGGTCACGGTGTTATAGTCGCCGTCCGCCTGCAGCGCTGCGAACTTTTTGTTGTATTCCACCCCTTCGATGGTCTTGGGATCGTTGAGCCCCGGCTGGCCTTCCTCGTTCAGGATGTAGCCGCCAAACCCGTTGATGAAGGGGGATACGTTGTAGGCGGTGGAGTGCTGGTTGACCACAGCATAGGTGCCTGCCGCCGTGTCGGTGTTGGCCTGCATATAAGCATACAGATCTTCGGTGGTGGTGGGGATATCCCCCTGCCACAACGCCTTGTTGTACAAAAAGACCAGCGTCTCAAAATACACGGGCAGGAAGTATTGCTCGCCGCCGATCTGGCCGGCTTCCACCGTCATCGGCAGGGCGTCTGACAGCACATCCGCGCCCGCTACCTCCGACAGGGGAGCCAGAATGTCCATGGCCACAAAGGTGCCCAGGGAGTCATGGGCGTAGAAATACATGTCCGGGCCGTTTGCCGCGTCACTTCCGTACAGCTTCAGCTGGTCGGAAAGGCCGGTCTTTTTCTCAAACGTCACCGTGATGTTGTCGCCGGAAAGCTGCGAGTTCACAGTGTCGGCAATGGTCTGCATGATGGCCTCGTCGCCGTCGTGCCAGATCTTGATGGTGACCGGCTCCGTGGCCGTTTCACTGCCGGGCGCCGCCGCGCTGCCGCTTTGGGGCACGCTGGAGGGCGTCTGGCCACAACCGGCCAGCATCCCCAGCGCCAGAGCCGCGCTCAACAAAAGGGAAATTGCCTTTTTCATGGTGTCTCCTCCTTTTTCAATGTGAAAACGCTTACCTGATTTTTTCTCCTGTTCGGGATAAATTCCGGATTTATGCCCTGATTTCTTCTTAAATCTTAGCAGTATTGTCCAGAAATTTCAAATTTTAATAGGTAATTCTCTTGCATTTTTTAGGTAACCGTTATACTATGGATTTACCAAACACAGGAAAGGGGAGCGCCCCATGCCCATCACCATCAAGGACGTGGCCGCCCGGGCAGGCGTTTCGGTGGCCACCGTCTCCAAAATCCTCAACCATCACCCCGGCATCTCGGAGGAGACC
>CASEVW010000023.1 GCA_949291395.1 uncultured Oscillospiraceae bacterium
CACCATGTGGAAAGGGGATCTTCCAGATGAAAGGCAACCCGGAGGAACGGGCCGTGCTGCTGGGCGAGTACATCACCGCCACCGGGGCGACCGTGCGCGCCGCCGCCGACCGGTTCCATATTTCCAAAAGCACCGTACATAAGGACGTGACAAGCCGGCTGCGGCACATCAACACCGCTTTGTACCAGGAGACCCAGGCCGTTCTGGAACGGAACAAGGCCGAACGCCACCTGCGGGGCGGCGCCGCCACAAGGCAGAAATACGCAAAACATCCCTGACCGCCGCAAGGCCGGCCATACGGATGCAAAAAAACGAGCGCCGCTGCAAACGACGCTCGTTTTTTTGGTGCGCACAGCACACTATGCCGAGAAAAGCAATGTTAGAAAGGCCCTCACCGGGTCACGGTATAGCCCGCCTGCTCCATCTGGCGCAGAGTGGCAAACCGGAATCCCTTTTCCTTCAGGGCCGGGATGATCCGGGCCACCGCTTCCACGGTGGCGGGGTTGTCGTCGTGCAGCACCACCACGTCCCCGTCCTTCGCCAGGGAAAGCACCCGCTCCACGATCAGGTCCGCATTGGGATGCAGCCAGTCGCCGCTGTCCATGGTCCAAAGGGCCAGCTCCAGGTCCGGGGCCTCCTCCATCCACTGGGGATATTCCCCGTAGGGCGGGCGCACAAAGCGGGGCTCGTAGCCGTCCAGCGTCTGGCGGATCTTGCTGGCCACCGCCTCCATCTCCACCCGGGCCTGCCCTTCGGTGATCTGGGTGAGCTTTACGTGGGTGTTGGTATGGCTGCCGATCTCGTGGCCGCTGTCCGCTATCTCCCGCAGCAGGCGCTCCTGCCCGTCGATCTGATCCCCCACCACAAAAAAGGTGGCCGGGGTCTGGGTCTCATACAGCACGTCCAAAAGCTGGGGCGTGTGGCGGGCATTGGGCCCGTCGTCAAAGGTCAAAGCGATCACCGGCCCGCAGGACAGGTCCTGCGCCGGGATGGCGGCGCGCCGGGCCCGCCGGTCCAGCCCCCGCAAAAGGCCGAAGGCCGTGATCCCCACCGCCAGCGCCGTCAGGCAGACAAACATCCGATTGTTGATGCGCATCACCACTGCCCCTTTCGTTCAAACATATGGCTCAGGTACCCGTGCACCGAGGCCGTGCTCTGCACCGCCTGGAAGAAGAGCAAGAAACACACAAAGCCGATGAAACTGTTTTTGAACGGGATACCCAGCCGCTTTTGATAGATGTACACGCTCAAAAAGAACACAATGCCTATGGCCAGGGTCAGAACGGTCAGCAGGCCCGCCAGGTAGTAATACCCAAACAGCGCCAGGATGACGCCGGGCAAAAAACCGAACAAAAACGCCAGGTCCAGGTAGATGATGCTCATGTTCACGCTGGTAAAATACTTAGCAAAGCCCTTTTGCTGCCAGGGGTGCACCTCCTGCAGCCCTTCCAGCATGCCCATGGCCCAGCGCAGCCGCTGCTGGTACAGATCGCCCAAGGTCTCGGGCACCTTGGTGTAACCCACGGCGGCAGGCTCGTAGGTGGAAGCCAGGCCGGTCTGCAGCAGGTTATAGGTGAGCACGATGTCCTCGCCCATCACCGGCCGCCATCCCCCTGCCTTGCGCACGGCCTCGGTCTGGTAAGCACTGAACGCCCCCTGGGCCACCAGGGTGGAGTTGTAGCTGCCCTGGTACCGCTTCACCGCCGCAATGCTCAGCAGATAGTCGTAGTTCTGCATCCGGGCCGCCAGGCTGGCCTTGGGGTTCTGCACGAACAGGTTGCCCGCCACGCAGCCGCTGCCGGTGGCCGCAATGTGGTCCATGATGCGCTGCACCGCATGGTCCTCCAGACAGGTGTCCGCGTCCACCGTGATAAAGTACCGGGTGCGCACCTGGGCAAGGCCGGCGTTCAGGGCGTGGGCCTTGCCTTTTTCGTCGCAGTACAGGTAGCGGATCGGCCGGTTGGCCGGCGCCCGCTCCATCATTTTTTGGATCACCCGCTTTGTGCCGTCGGTGGAAGCGTTATCCACCACCAGGATACAGATCTCACCGGCATACTCCTGGCAGAAGATGGCCTGGATGGTGTGGGCGATCTCCTTTTCCTCGTTGTGGGCGCACAGCACCACGGTGGTGTCCTCACAGACGGTGGGATATTTTTTCACCCCAAAATGCATCAGGTTGGAAAAGAACATCCCGCTCATCAAAAAGCCGGGCAGAAAGGCAATGCCGATGACCACCGCCCACACATAGGCAGCCGGCAGAAAATAGGCCACCTGCTGGATCCAGGGCAGCGAGAGCCACACCGATACGGCAAGCCACAATGCCCCGAACCCAATGGATAGAATAAATTTTGTTTTCACATAAGTCCCCCCTTTCGCCAGCCTATGCTGAACAGAGCGGACAGGTTCACCCCGCCGGGGCCTGGGAATGGGTCCAGAACCACCTTATAGCGCAAAAGCGCTCCCCCGCCGGGGCATCCGGCAGGAGAGCGCTTCGATTTTTTGGGGAAAAATTTTTATTGTTTTTTCCGGTCCGCCCGCAGGTTGCTGGGCAGCATGGGCACCGACATGACCACCGCGATGCCCATGGCCAGGGCCACGGCGATTTTTAAGGTCTCGGCGCCTTTCAGCACGAATTGGGCCGAGTCGCCGGTGATAAAGGCGTAAGCGGTATAGTAGATTCCCGCGCCGGGCACCAGGGGAAAGATGCCCGGGATGAGAAAGAGGGTCACCGGGGCGCGGCGGGTGACAGCAAACACCCGGGTCAGGATGGTCAGGGGGATCACCGCCACCAGGCTGGCCACCACGGCGCTGGGCTGCAGCTGCATCATGCCCCAGTACACCAGCCAGCCGGCAGCCCCCGCAATGCCGCAGGCAGCAAAATGCCGGGGCGGCACATGGAACAGCAGTCCAAAGGAAATGGTGCCAAAAAACGCCAGCAGAAGCTGCTGCAAAAAACTCAGTAGCATCACAGCATCACCCCCGGGATCAGATTCACAAGGCCCAGCACAAGGCCCACGCCGCAGGCGATGCACAAGGCGGTGAGCAGAGCGTCCAGCAGGCGGATGGTGCCGGACAAGAAGTCCGCCATGATCAGGTCCCGCACGCTGAGCATCATGGCCATACCCGGCACTAAGTACATCAGCGCGCCGATGATGGATTTATCCGGCTGCACGCCAATGCCGGTCAGGTTCAGCAGCATGGTGGCCAGGGCCACAAAGGCCGCGCCCAAAAACTTGGTGATGAGCTTATTCAGCCCCCAGCGGTTCATCCACTGCAAAAACACCTGCAGGCCCATGCCCACCAGCAGGGCGATCACGCCGTCCTGCCAGGCGCCGCCGAACAGCAGCGCAAAGCAGGCGCTGCCCAGGCCCCCGGCCAGGATCTGCTGTACCTTGGGCGCATAGGCCATGTTCTTGATCTGTTCCAGCTCCTGGCAGGCTTGTTCCAGGCCCAGTTTGCCCTGGGCGATGCGGCGGGACAGATCGTTCACCGCCTCCACCCGGCCCAGGTGCACCTCGCTGGCGGGCACGCTGCGGATCTGGGCCGGCTGGCCATAGTCGGCGCCCATGCTGGCAAACAACCCGTTGGTGAGCACATAGCCGTGAAAGCTATCCACCCCAAGGCTTTTGGCCATGATCTCCATGGTCTGCTGGGTGCGGCTCACCTCCGCCCCGTTTTTCAGCAGCACTTCCCCCGCTTCCATCACAAAATCCAGCACACGCTGCTGGTCATTCATACGCATCCTCTCCCCTTACATTGTTTTTCTCTTTTCAAATCCGTACCAGGCCAGCACGGCGCACAGGCTCGCGCCGCTGACCAGCGCGCCCACCCCTGCGCCGGGATGGTGGTAGGTCAAAGCGATGTGGTTTTCGCCCTCTTCCAGCCGCACGCCCATCATTCCCTGGAACACCTGTTCCACCTCTGCGGGCTGGCCGTTCCGGGTGGCGGTCCAGTGGTCGCTGTCCTCATAGGCGAAGGGCAGCACCACCAGGTCGGCGTTTTCGCCGCCCTGGGCCGTCAGCTGGATGCGCCCGCCCTCCTGGATGGAAAGCTGTGTGGGGGCGGCCTGTTTCAGCTGGTCCGTCGTTTGGGCAAAGGCCGCCTCGTCCAGGCTGTAGATCTGGATCTTTTCCCGATACTCCGGCTTGTCCTCAAAGCCCAGCCGCAGGGTCACGGTCTGGCCCTGTTCAAAGCGGCCCAGCGGGAACACCCCGCCCAGGGAATCCCCCTGGAAATACTCGCCCAGCAACTCGCCGTCCACCCGCACGTCGGCAGGCAGGTAGTTGTCGGTGTCCGGAATGGCCAGATAGCAGGCCCCGCTCACCGGGGCGGTAAAGGTCAGCTGGATGCCCTTGCCGCCCTCTTCGAAGGTCACGCCCTCCGCCGGCAGCAGTGCGTCGCCGCTTTGGGGCACCAGCGCTTTCAGCATCTGGTTTTGCAGCGTGAAGGTGTTGCCGCTGGCCTCCACGTCCACTTCCAGCGCCTCGCTGCTGCCCACATAGGCCATGGGCAGGGCGTAAGGATTTTGGTACACCGCCAGCCGGGTGTCCGTTTCCAGCATCTGATAGGGTCCATACACCGGGCGGCTGCCGTCGGTATACAGGTATTTGATGCCCAACAGGCTGTCCGCCACCGGGGTGGAGCCCCAGCCGTAGATGGTGTAGTTCACATAGCCCAGCTGTTCCAGCATGGGCTTTGCGGTGCTGGCTTTGGTGGAGGAAAAATGGCTGATGCCCCAATAACCCAGCAGCATCGGGTCGTTGAGGGTGCGCATGAAGTTTTTCTCCAGCCGGTAATACCCGTCGTCCCGCTCGGCCAGCGCCTCCACCACCTGGCGGTTGTCGTCGTAAAAATTCACAAAGCCGCTGTTTGTATAGTTTTCAAACTTGCGCAGGCTCAAAAAGCTGTTGGCCGCCATATCCCCGGCGCAGAGGCAGCAAAAGCCCACCGCGCCCAGGGCCGCCGCGCCCCGTTTCATGCCCAGCAGCCAGACGCAGGCCAGCGTGCCGAAGAGCACCGCCCCCGTCATACCCAGCTTGAGCGGGGAAAACTCCTCCCCTGCCGTGGCCGCATACCCGGCCATCCAGCAGACGCCCAGCACCGCCGCCCCGGCAAAGGCCCAGAGCTTCGGCCGGGCCGCCAGCAGCGCACGGGCCGCCAAAAGCAGCAAAAACAGGCTGACCAAAAAGCTGTACCGGTACGGGAACCACACCGGCGCTTTGAAGCCGTGCCAGATCAGGTTGATGCCCTCCAGCCAGAAGCTCAGCACCATCACCGCCAGCACGGCCAGCGCCGCCAGCTTTTCCCGCCAGGGCACCCGGCCCAAAAAGAACAGCAGGGCCAGCACCAGGCAGAACACGCCGCAGTACAAATTAGGCAGGCCGTTCGTCACATCTTCCCAGAAGAAATTGCCAAAAAACAGCTGCCCCAAAAGCTCCGGCAGATCGAAATTGGTCTCCAGCGAAAAGTCCAGGGCGAACAGCGCGCCCTTGGTCTCCTCGATCTCCAGAATGGCCGGGTACAAAAGGGCCATGGAAAGCCCCGCTCCCAGCACACCGCTGGCGGCGAACCGGCCAAAGCGCCGGGCAAACAGCGCAGCGCTGCGCCCGGCCAGCCGCTGGCTGGTAAACCAGTAAAACACAAAATAGATCACGCTGAACAGGCACACCGGCCAGGCGGTGTAAAAGTTCAGCAGGATGCAGGCGAACACCAGCCCCAGCAGCGCAAAATTTTTGCCGGTATCCACCAGCCGCTCCACCGCCCACAGCACCAGCGGGGCCATAAGCACCACGTCCATCCAGATGATGTTCTGGCTGTAGGCCACGCAGAAGGCGCACAGGCCGTAGCCCTGGCTCAAAAAGGGCAAAAGGCGGCTGTCGCTGTTAAAATGCTTTTGCAAAAAGAAGCAGAAAGCGGTGCTGGTGAGCGCCGTGCGCACCAGAAAGATCAGCTGTACCGCCACCGGGGTCATCCGGGTGGGCAGCAGCAAAAACAAAAGGTCGAAGGGGCTCACCATATAATAGGCGAACAGCCCCAGAGTGCTGCCGCCGCACAGCTTGGCGAAGCTGTAGAAAAAGCCGCCCTCTCCCAGCCGGCGTTTCAGGTCCGCCAGATACGCCACATACTGGCCGTTCAGGTCGCCGGTGAGCAGGGTCAGGTCTCCAAAGGGCCAGCAGCCCATCAGCAGATAGATGCCCAGCACAAGCACCACGCCCACCCCAAAGCAGGCGGCAAGCCCCTGCCGCTGGGCGCGCGGGCTGGCTGGACGCCCGTTGTTTTGCATCGTGTGTTCCATTTTCCCCTCTATGCCGCTGGATCTTATTCCCGGATGTTATCCCGCACGGCGGCAAAGTCCGGCATGGTCTTGAACAAATAGCCGGCGATGACCTCCATCAGCAGGAAATCCTCTTCGCTGTCGATGTCCAGCACGCCGGTGTCCAGCATCTGGGTCACGCCGATCTTGCCGTCCCACAAGATGCCGGTGGTGTTGTTTGCCAGAAAATCCCGGCGGAACACATAGATGCTGGCGTTCACGTCGTAGAACACCGGCGCCTGCTGGCGGGCGGTGTAGGTGGCGTTGTCGATGCCCTTCTCCACATGGTCGCCGCAGTCCCGCACCATATTGAAGCAGGGGTTCCGGCGGGACTCGGTCACGCTGAACACCAGGTCCAGGTCCGGCCGGGCGGCCTTTGCCTCAAAGGCGTTCTGCACGTCCTTTGCGGTGCGCAGCGGGCTGGTGATGTCCAGATCCATCACATAGTCGTAGGTGCAGCCCCGCAGCTGTTCCATGCGGGCCAGGCTATCCTGAAAGACGGCCATCTTGGGCACGGTGTCGCCGCCCAAAGCCTCGCCCCGGGGCAGAAATTCCACCTCCGGGTACTGGGCGGCCACCAGGTCCGCCAGGGCCTGGCTGTCGGTGTTCAGGCAGATGTCCACCTGCACGTCCGGCCGGGCGGCCTTGAACAGCGAGGCGGCGCTGAGGGTGTAGTACACCAGCGGCTTGCCGCAGAAGACCTTCAGGTTTTTGTTCTTGAACCCCTTGCTGCCGGCCCGGCCGCAGATGGTGATAAGCAGTTTTTCCACGTTTTGTTTCCCCTTTTTTGCGTTATTGTTCGCCCAGTGTCAGTTTCAGCACATCCAGCGCCATGGCCGGGCTGTTGATGCTTTCGCCCTGGCCGTTGATGGCATAGTCCAAAAAGTACTCCATCTCCCGCATGTAGCGGTCGTTCACCGGCTCTTCAAAATGCTGCACCAGGCCGTTGGCCAGGGTGAGGGTGCCCGCGCCGAAATCGGCGGTGACGGTGCCCTCCTGACAGAACAGCTCGATGGAACGCCGGTAGCTGCGGCCGAAGTAGTCCAGATGCACCTCCGCCAGCATGTGGGGATACCGGGCGATGTAAACGGACAGATCGTCCGAGTCGATCTCCAGGTCGGAATAGGTGCCCTTGAAGTTGTAGATCTCCAACGGCTTGCCGAACAGCTCCACCATATAGTCCCATTCGTGGATCAGGTCGATGGTCACGCCGCCGCCCATATCTTTGTGAGCGGAGTAGACCCGCCGGTAGTCCACGCCGGGCCGCCAGTCCGGCAGGTAGGACGAGCAGATCACCCGGGCGGAGTAGGGCCGCAGGCTGGGCAGCAGCTTTTTCAGCGCCAGGAACACGCCGCACCAGCGCATGGGGGCCGCCACATAGGCCTTCTGGGTCTCCAGGCCCAGGTCTCCCAGGTCGTAGCGGGTGTGGTCGAAGATGGGCTTTTCAATGAACAGGTTCTCCGCCTTGCCCGCGATCTCGGCCAGGGTGGAGGCGTGCAGGTTGGTGGGATTGGTGACAAAGGCCACGTCGTAGTGCCCCAGCTGCTCAAAGTCGATGTACTGGTGGCGGATCACCGCCGCCAGCTCCGGCGGCAGGGGCTTTAAGCTGGAACGCAGCGCGTCCACCTCCAAGGGGATGCCCCGCCGGGAGGCAATGTGGATCAGGTTGTTCAGATGCCGCTTGCCGATGGAACCCAGGCCGATAAACAATACCTTCATGGTGCTTCCTCCTTTTTGCCCTGCCCTCACGCCTGTTCGATGGCCTCGATCAGACGGATGGTCTCCAGGTCCTGTTCAAAGCTGTAGCGGGGCGTATCCCTGCCCGCCAGCACGTCGAAAAAGTTCGCCAGCTCGTCCACATAGGCGTTCTCCACGATGTTGTCGCTGTAGCGGGCGTCGTGTTCCACGCTTTCATAGGTGTTTACCGGGATCTTCTCGCCCTTGTCATGGTCGAAGGTGTAAAGGCTCTTGGGGTTGCCCTCCCAGAACAGGTGCAGCCCCTCGCCAAAGCACTCGAAGTTGCGCACCGCCTTGGGGCTGACCACGTCCACCGCCAGGATGCCCTTCACGCCGCTCTCGTGGCGCAGGGTGATGAAATAGCTGTCCGGGTAGTCCACTTCCAGCTGGCTGATCTTGTCCTTTTCCACATGCAGGCTCTTCACCGGGCCGAAGGTATCCAGCAGCCAGGGCAGGTCGATGCCAAAGATCTCCCGCACGCCGCCGGTGCGCTTGTCGCCCACGAAGAAGTTTTTGTAGTTTTCCCAGGGATGCCAGTCCGGCAGGTACTGGCCGATGTGGTAGATGTAGTTGACGGGCTTGCCAAAGGCTTCCACCTGCTGCTTGATGTACCGGGTCTCGCCCCGGTACAGCATGGTGGAAGAAAGGAAGAGCGGCAGCCCCTTCTCCTTTGCTTTCTGGATGTTTTCTGCATAGCCGTCGTCCACCAGGTTCAGCTCGGTGAACACCGGCAGGCCGGCGTCCAGCAGCTGGCCGATGATGGCCGCATGGGTGATGGGGGCGGTGCAGACCAGCGCCGCGTCGAACGGCTGGGCCGCCACCGCCGGGCCGATGCTCTCATAAGCCGTGATGCCAAGGCCCTCGGCCTCGGCCCGGCGGGACGGGGTGGTGTCCACGCCGCTGATCTGGATGGAAGGGTCCATGCCCTTGGCCAGGCGCGCGCGGCGTTTGCCCATGCTGCCCAGACCCACGATCAAAAGTTTCATATTCCGTACACCTCGATCATTCGGCTTTTCGCCGTATTTTGCTTTTTATTCCGCCGGGCCGTCGTAAAAGCCCTTCGGCCCGCCGAAGCCCGGCTGTGCCAGCTGCCGGCGCAGGATCTCCACGATGCGGCCGCTGGTGTCGCCCCCGTTGTAAGGGCTGACGGTGCCCCGGGCCTTGGCCGCAAACGCCGGGCTGAGAGCGGTTTGCAGGGCCGTTTCGATGGCCTGGCGCTCAGCCTCGCAGCAGATCACGTTATCGCACAAGATGCGCCCGGCCTGCCGCTGGCCGATGTTCACCGCCGGCACCCCGAAAGTGGGGGTCTCCACCACGCCGGAGGAGGAATTGCCCACCACCGCCGCCGCATACTGCATGGCGGAGAGGTACCGCTTCACCCCAAGACTTGTAAAGGCGATAGCCTTGCCGGGATGCTGTTCCACCCAGGCGTCCAGCAGCTGGTTGATGGCAAGGCCGCCGGCGTCCGCGTTGGCCTTGGTGATGAGCCAGCGCACCGGCGTTTCGCCGCCCACCCGGTCCATGGCCGCCAAAAGTTCGGCCACCTGATCCGTGGGGCTGGCCCCGCCGGCGGTCTCGGGATGGAAGGTCACCAGCGCAAAGGGGCCGGACAGATCGAACCCCAGGCTCTCGCTCAATTCAGCCCGGCTCATCTTGGGCATGGTGCGGATGTTCTCATCCCCCAGGCCCCCCACGTTGAACACCGTGTCCGGCGCTTCGCCCATGCGCACCACTCGCCGGGCGTATTCGGCGCAGCTGGGAAAATGCAGATGGGCCATCTTGGTGATGCAGTGGCGGTAGTAGTCGTCCGCCGCGCCCAGGGTCACGTCGCCGCCGCTGATGTGGGCGATGGGCACCCCGGTCATGGCCGCCGCCTGGGCCGCCGCAAAGATCTCGTACCGGTCGCCCAGCACCAGCACCGCGTCCGGCCGGTTCTCCCAAAACCAGCGGCTGAACTGCTGGATGGTGTAGGCCACCGTGTCCGCCGTGGCCAACGGCCCCGTGCCGAATTTCAAAATAGGGATGCGGGCCGCGATGGGCACCCCGTCCGCCTCGATCTCCTGCACGGTGTTGCCGTATTCCGGGGCCAGATGGGCGCCGGTCACGATTACTTTTAGTATAAAATCTTCTTGTTTTAACAATTTTAGGATCACCGGCCGGAGCAATCCATACTCCGCACGGGTGCCGGTGACCACCGCAAGGGTCTTTGGTTCCATTGGCAAACGCCCCTTTTCGCTGGGTTTACAGCTCGATCTTTTCGTCTTCGGCAAAGCTGCGCTTTGCGGTCTTGCCCAGCACCTCGTACCAGCGCATGGGGCTGATGCCGTCGCCGGGGCGCTTGGTGGTCAGGTTCTCGGCGGTGAATTCCTCCCCCGCCTGGATGGGCCGGGCCGCCACGATGCTCTTACGGGCGATGGGCTTGTTCTTGGCCTCGCTGGGGCTCACCGCCTTGCGGCCGGTGCCCAGGGCCGCCTCGGTGCGGCGCACCGCCTGGATCATGGCTTTCAGCTCTTCCGGGTCCAGGCTGGCCTTGTGGTCGGGGCCTTCCATGGTCTTGTCCAGGGTGAAGTGCTTTTCGATGACCACCGCCCCCAGGGCTGCCGCCGCCACATCACACTCCCAGCCGGGGGTGTGGTCCGAAAGGCCCACCGGCAGGCCGAACTGCTCGCTCAGCTCCAGCATGGCCAGCAGGTTCGCGTCCTCGTAGGGGGTGGGATACTCGGTGTTGCAGTGCAGCAGGGTCACGCTGGGGCAACCGTTGTCCTCCAGAACGCTCAAGGCGTCCTCGATCTCGGGCAGGGTGCTCATGCCGGTGGACAGGATCACCGGTTTTTCGGTGCGGCCCACCGCTTCCAGGTAAGGCAGGTTGGTGATCTCGCCGCTGGGCACCTTGCACACCGGCAGGTCCAGGCTGGCCAGAAACTCCACGCTGGGCAGATCGAAGGGGGCGGACAGGTACTGGATGCCGATGGAATCGCAGTATTCCTTTAACTCCCGGTGGGCCTCAAAGCCAAAGTGGATGCGGCGCACCATCTCCAGCTGGCTCTCCTCGGCGCCGGTCTCCCGCTTTTGGTACTCGGCCTTCTGGGCAAATTTGGAGATGACCAGCTCGGGCACGGCGGTCTGGTATTTCACCACGTCCGCGCCGCACTCTTTTGCCACCAGGGCCATCTTTTTTGCAAGCTCCAGGCTGCCATTGTGGTTCACGCCAGCCTCGGCAATGATCAAAACGCTCATGGAATCGCTCCATTCTGTTTACTATTTATATTTTATTGTCGGAAATATACAGTTTTAGGGGCTGTTCGGTACAGCAAGTCTAAAATGCGCCCACCTTTAAAAAAGCAAAAATTGGATGCAGTTGGGGCCTTTCTTTGCGCCCGCCGCGTATCGAGATACGCAAGCGGCGCAAAAAAGTTCAATCTGCGCCAATTTTCTTACCCGTTGTCCTCCAGGCGGCGGCGCATATTATCCAGCTCCTCTATCTGCCCCATATCCATCCAGCTCTGTTCGCTGATGGGGTATACGCCCACCTTTTGACCCAGGGCGCGGTAGTGCTCGATAATGTCGGTAAAGCCCTGCTTTTTGCCGTCTTCCAGCTCTTCCACCACCCGGGGCTCCACCACGTACACGCCGGTGTTGGTCAAAAAGTTCATCTCCGGCTTTTCCCGCATGGTGTGGATGGTGCCGTCGCCGTTCAGCTCGATGACGCCGTAGGGCACGGTGAAGTGCTTCACCGCGCACACCATGGTGATCAGGTTGCCCTGGGATTTGTGGTAGTTCATGATGTCCGCATAGTCCGCGTCCAGAAGGATGTCGCAGTTGGAGAGGAAGAAAGTGTTTTGCAGCTGGCCCTTTAACAGGCACAGGCCGCCGCCGGTGCCAAGAGGCTCGTCCTCGTCCACATAGGACACCTGGTAGCTCTTTTCCAGATCGTTGAAATAGCTTTTGATCATGTTCTTTTTGTAGTTGACCACCAGGCGGAAGTCGTTGCAGCCAAAATCGCAGAAGCGGCCGATGATCAGCTCCAGGATGGGCCGCTCGCCCACCGGGATCAGGGGCTTTGGCAGGATCTTGGTATAGGGGTACAGCCGGGTGCCAAGGCCGCCCGCCATGATGACCACCGGGTACGGGGCGCACTGGCGGTTGTCCACATCCACGCCGCTGGCGAAGATGATGTCCGCAATGCGGCCCTGTTTGTCCAGCAGGGGCAGCGCGTCGATGCTCTGCTGCTCGATGTAGGCCCGGGCCTGGGCGCGCTGGTCCAGGGGCAGGCTTTTGGGGTGGTAGTTCGCCGCCTGGCAGATCGGCCCCTCCAGCGCCCCGCCCCGCAGGATGTATTTGCGGATGTCCCCGTCGGTCACCGCAGCCGTCAGTTTGCCCGCGGGGGCGATGAACAGGATGCGCTGGCCGGTCTCATCCAGCTTTTTCATGGTGGCAAGCACACTGGTGCTCTCGTCGATCAACAGTTCCTCGATGCGCAGCATAGGCGTTGCGCCTCCCTTTCTTTGCAAGTTTCGTTACAGCGCCAGCAGCGCGTCGATGACCCGCTGGCAGTCCTCCCGGGTCAGGTTGGTGGAGCAGGGCAGGTTGACGATCTTGGCCCGATAATCCTGGGCCTTCTCGATGCCGAACACCTGGTTTTTACCGTAGTCGGCCTGCTCGTGGACCAGCGCCCACACCGGCCGGGTCTGGATCTTCTGGCCGCTCAGCGCCCGGATGACTTCATCCCGCTGGTGGCGGGGATCCTCCAGATACAGGGAGTAGAACCACTTGTTGGAGCGGGTACAGTCATCCCGGAAAGGCAGGATGCGGTAGCCGTTTTTGCCGTCCAGGGCTTCCTTATACAGCTGCCACATCTGGTGCTTGTGGTCGATGAAGCCCTCGATCTGCTCGATCTGGGCAAGGCCCAGGGCCGCCTGCAAATTGGTCAGGCGGTAGTTGTAGCCCACCTCGTCGTGCAGAAATTGCAGCTCGTCGGCCTTGGCCTGGGTGGACAGGTGCTTTGCGTGCTCGGCCCAATCCGGGTGACCCGTCACCACCATGCCGCCGCTGCCGGTGGTGATGAGCTTGTTGCCATTGAAGCTGTACACGCCCACATCGCCGATGGTGCCGGCATACTTGCCCGCAAAGGGGCCGCTGGTGTAGTAAGTACCCAGGGCCTCGGTGGCATCCTCGATCAGGGTCAGGTGATACTCCCTGGCGATGCGCACAAAGGCTTCCATGTCCGCCATGTTGCCGAACACATGCACCACCAAAAGGGCCTTCACATGGCGGCCGGTGGTCTTGTTGATCAGCTTGCCGTCTTCCAGGCGGCACTCCTCTTTGCAAAAACGCTCGGCGGCGGCGGGATCCATGCACAGGCTGTCGTCGCAGCCGATGAACACCGGCTCGGCCCCCACATAGCGCACCGGGTTCACGGCGGCGATGAAGGTCAGGGTGGGCACGATCACCTCGTCGTCCCGGCCAACGCCGGAGATCAGCATCGCCAGATGCAGGCCGGAAGAACCGCTGTTGCAGGCCACGGCCCGGGGCATATGCACATAGTCCGCGATCGCCTGTTCAAAATCGCCCACCTTGCTGCCGCCGGTGGACACCCACTCGCTGACCACAGAATCGTTCACGTATTCCTTTTCCTTGCCGGAAAAATTGGGGACGGACAAGGGAATAAAGTTTGCCATTTGTAAAGACCTCTTTTCCTAAGATTCATCTTCCGCGGCGGGGCGGGCCGGGTGTTCAGCCCAACCTTCAGCGCCGTTTTTTCTGTTGATAGTAGACAAAAGCCTGCCGCGCCAGCGAGACCGCCGACGCGCAGAGCCCGGGGCACACGATCAGCTGCATCATGCCATACCAGCCCGGCGCGAAGTAACTGGCCAGGCTCGCCGGTTCATTCATCACAAAGGACTGGAAGGTCATGGTCACCATCTTTTCCTCTTCCGGGCTGCAGGGGTCCAGCCGCAGGGCGGTGATGTTCCCCTGGGGCAGAGTGTACAGGTAGCTGCCGTCGTCAGCTTGTGCGGCGAACACCCGTTTGTTCACCCCAAAGTCCTCCCCGGCCTCGGTGGTGTAATACAGGCACATCTCCCGGGGGCTGCGGTCAAAGCCGGCGGTCATGCGCAGGGTGCGTATGGTGCGCCCATCCGGGTTTTGCCAGATCATCTGGGGGTCGCCGTTTTCGGTGATGTAGCTGCCGTCCTCCTGCTGGTGCATGTTCACCAGAGTGAAATCCTCCACGGCCAGCTGCTGCTGGTACAAGCCGCCGGCGGCCTTGGCCGCAAGGTCGGCCCCCAGGCCCCACAGGCTGGTCACCAGCCAGAACAAAACCGCCAAAGTGTAGCACAGCACCGGGATGGGCGCAGGGATCTTTTTCAGCCGCTCTCTCATCGGGGCACCTCCATTTCCACCGGTTCATAGCCGCCGGGCACGATCCGGTACAGCAGGGTCTCGCCGTTTTGGGCGGCGGCCAGGCCGTCGGTGAACAGGCTGCCGTAGCTTTCCACAAAGCCCGCGTCCAGCTTGTCCACAAAGATGTAGTCACAGCCGCTGGTGTCCACCAAACGCTGGAAGTTCTCCAGGCTGTAGGCGTGGTAGTAGATGGCCCCCTGGGCATCCTCCGGCGGGCGGTTTTCCGGCAGGCCGAAAGGCCCGCCGCCCGCGCCGTACAGGCCGGTGGCCTCGTCCAGCGTCCAGCCGCTGTAATCCAGGATGTTGGGCTGGAAGTAGCAGCTGTAGGTGAACCACAAGGTGCCGTCGTCCCCCTGGTTCACAAAGAACAGCCGGTCGTCCTCGCCGATCTCTTCCTTTACGGCTTCCACCCGGTCCAGCAGGATATGCTGGTCGGCAAAGGTGGCGTCGGAAAAGCCCAGCACGCTCATCTGGGGCAGCACCATCATGTTCACCCGCAGCAGCATCAGGCAGGCGAAGGCCAGCGCCCCCGCCTGGCCAAGCAGCCGCCAGCGCCCGGTCTGCAATACCCAGGCCAGCACCGCCGCCGCGATCAAAAACCAGGCGATGTAATAGGTGTAGATATATCGGTTGTAGTCGGTGAGTTTCTCGGCCTGGAACTCCTTAAAGATAAAGCCGTAGCTCAGGGCCAGCATGTAGCTGTAGGCCAGGTAGCACAGGGTGCTCAACACCATCCAGCAGGCCACCCGCAACCTCTGGCGGGCGCCCTTGGCGAACACCAGGGCGATCGCGAACAGCCCCAGGATCAGCGCGGTGACCACCACGCCCGGGCCGATCATGGAAAACACGTCTTCCAAAAACGCCGCCTGCATATCCCCGATGGCGGTGAAAAAACGCTCCCGGTTGGCCTCGTATTCCGGCGGCACCGACAGGTCCAGCAGCATCTTGGTGCCCTGCAGGGCGGCCCCGAAGGGGCTCAGGGAGGTGACGCCCGTTCCGCCGGCTTCGGCGTTCTGCTGCACCAGCACGGCGATGTAGCTGCTCCAGACCTTATACTGGGCCAGGGGCACGGCCATGCAGAGGGCCGAAAAGCCCAGCCGCCTGCCCCAGCCCTGCCGCCAGCAGGTGTCGTAGTCGAACAAAAAGTGATCCGCCGCGATCAGGCCCGCCGCCACCAGGGCCAGCGGGAAGGTGTTGTCCTTGATGTTGGCCAGCAAAGCCAGCACCGGCAGCACCGTCCACCGGGGCCCGGCATCTTTTTTGGCCCGCAAAGCGACCCACAGGGCAGCAGCGCCCCCCGCCAGCATACCGGCGGGCACATCGCCATAGGCACACATATAGGTGTCGTCCACCGCCACGGTGCGGGCATACACGGTGAAGAACCAGGGAGTGCACCAGCCGATCACCGCCATGGGCACCGCCAGCTTGTAGTTGGCAAATTCGATCACGCCCACCAGCGCCGCGATGCAGCCAAACAGCAGCAGATCATAGGCCAGATAGACCTTGAAGGGGGCAAAGGCCCCGAAGAACTGCACAAAATAGCTAAGCACGATCAGCCCGCAGTTCTGGGTCACCTGCCAGGGCGCGCCGTATTCCCCGATGGTGTACAGGTGGTCGGTGGTGCTGGTCATCTGGGCCGCTGTTCCCCAAAAGCTGAACTCGTCAAACCGGTGGAACATGGGCTGCCGGATGGAAAAGTAGACGGCAAAGCTCACCGCCAGGCCCCAGAACACCAGCGCACCGGGGCTGAGCAGCCGTTTTGCCTCATTTTTGTGGCGCACCAGGGCAAAAATGCCCAGCCCCCAGCAGGCCAGGTACCCCAGCCAGCCGGCGGGGATCAGAAGATCCGCCACGCCCGCCAGGGTGAACCAGACGCTGATGAAACCCAGCGCCGCCAGCGGCGCAAGGGCGCTGTGCAGCCGGGCCGATAGGGTCAGAAAGGCGCACAGGCCAAACAGAGCCGAAAGGCTCAAAACCAAATCAAAATACTGCAAACTCATTTCTCCTTTTGAAAGGGCGCAGGCTCCAGAATGGCCCACACCTCCCGCAGGGCCGCCACAGCCACCAGGGGCAGCACCGCAAACAGCAGCACGCCCGCCGCCGTGGGGGCAAAGGCCGTATACCAGGCCCGCTCCGGGTTCAGGACCACCCCGTCGAACCGGGTGACCACGCCGCCCAGGCTGTCCGGGTCGATGCGGATCTCTTCCACCCGGCGGCCGCCCAGGTCAAACACATAGCAGCCCTCGCCGTTCTTTTCGGCATACACCGCGTTCTGGCTGGAAAAATCCGTCTGGCCCGGCTCCCGCCAATACAGCACCACCGAAAGGCCGGGGGTGGCGTGGTACATGTCCAGCTCCACCGTTTCCAGGTAGGCGCTGCCGGTCCAGTGCAGCTGGGGGTCGCTGTCGGTGGAAACATACCAAAGGCCGTCCTGGCCGGTGTCCACCTGCTGCACGCTCACAGCGGTCAGATCCTCCCAGCCAAGGGTCTGGCGTACCCGCAGGCCCTGGCTGTCGTACCAGGCGCCCTTGGCCAGCTGGAAGATGCCGGCCAGCAGCCAGAGGGCCAAAGCGGCCAGGTAGGCGGCCGCCAGCCATCGTTTTGTGTGTTTCACGGCTGCGCGCCCCCTTCCACCGGCGTCCAGGTCACGGTATCGCCGTCATATTCCACCGCCAGCAGCACCACCTCGCCGGTGCGCTGGTCGGGCAGGCCCTCCACCCCAAAGCCGGGGCCGATCACATTTGCGATGTAATCGTCGCTCTCGTCGATGAGGATGTGGGTGTAACGCTTGTCCAGCAGGAAGTTTTTCATATCCTCCACGGTGCACACCGTCTGGTAGGGGTACACCTCTGGCTTGCCTTCGCCTGCGTCCTCCGGGCTGACCAGGTTCATGTGGGTGGTCATCCACCAGTCCTGGGTCTCCACCAGGCCCTCGCCGTAGCCAAAACCGCCGAAGCCCCGGGCCAACGTGGCGTTCAGTTCATAGCCGTAGTAGTTCCAGCGGGTGGCGTCGTCGCCCTGGCTGATGAGCAGTACCGTGTCGTCCCATTCCAGCAGATCGTTCACCTGGGCCGCCCGCTCTTTCACGTCGTCCCGCACCGAGTAAGCCACATGGGGATAGTTCCAAAAGCCCGCCGTGGGCATGCCCCGCCAGGCAAACAGCACACAGAACGCCCCCAGCGCCCCCAACGCGGCCAGCTGGGCCAGCTTGCGGAACTGCCCGCTGCCCTGCGCCCGGCCCAAAAGGCCCAGCGCCATCAGCAGAAAGCCCAGGTAGTAGGGGCCGATGTAGCGGATGTAGTCCTTCAGCTCCAGGGCTTCCGGGGTCTTGAAGTTGAACACATACAAAAACAGGTGGAACACCAAAAAGGCGATCAGCGCCAGGGTGCCGAAGATGGCCAGCACCACCGGCCGGCGGCGCTCCTCCCCTTTTTTCTGGCTCACGAACACCACCGCCAGCACCAGCAGGATCACCGCCAGGGCCATCACGCCGCCGCCCAACAGGCACACCGGCACGCTCACTGGGCTTTTCAGCATCAGGGCGCTCACCTGGCTGAATTTTTCGGTGGGCTCTTCCAGCCCAAACAGCTGTTTTACGCCGGAAAGGATGGCCGCGCCCTGGCTCATGGCGCTGTCGCCGCTGCCCACGGTGCCCTTGTCGGCCCCGGTCATGGCCGCCACATAGCGGCTCCAGCCCAGATAAAAGCCCGCCACCGGCACCGCCAGCAGCACACCGCCCCCCACCGCCTTGGCAAATCGGCGGCCAAAACCCGCCAGCGGGCCGGTGAACACCATGTCAGCGCAGACAAGGCCCACCGCGATGAGGGCGTAGGCCAGGCCCATGTCCTTGATGAGGGTCAAAAAGCTCACCTGCACCAGCAGCACCGGCAGGCAGCACCGGCGGCCTTTCAGCGCAAAGTAAAGGCACACCGTGGCCCCGAACACAAAGCCCAGGGGCAGGTCGCCCAGCACCGAAAGATACACGTTGGACAGGCCGCCCAGCGCCGGGGCGGTGAAAAAGTAAGGCAGCAGGAAGGCGCTGCCCGCCAAAATCACCGTGCCGGACCAGCGCTTGCCGGGCATGGCCGCCACCGCAGCCACCGCAGCCGCCAGCATGGCGTCGTAGGCAAAATAGGCGCTCCACTCGGAAAATCCATCCGAGAAAAACTGGAACAGATACACCACCAGCATCATGCCGGGGTTGGCGGCCTTGGCCATCAGGTTGCCCTGGGCCGCCGGGTGCAGCACGTTTTGCAATTTGGTCACTTTGGCCGCCGTGCCCCACAGGCTGAACTCATCGTTCAGCACAAATTCCGGCTGGGTGACGGCGAACAGCCCCAAAAAGACAAGGCTCGCCGCCAAAAACACCCCAAAGCCGGGGGTGAACAGCTGCTCCAGCGTTTCGGCCAGCCGCTTTTTCCACACGCACCAGCCCACAAGGGCCGCCGCCCCCAGATAAAACAGCCAGCCGCCCGCCGGCAGCAGGCCCAAAAAGCCCCACAGGCACAGCCACACCGCGCCGCCGCCGATCACCGGCAGGGCCAGCAGGGCCGGGTCCAGTTTGCAGGTCCGGGCCAGAAAGGCGCTGTACACGCCCACCGCCGCCAGGGCCAAAAGTCCTCTTAGGATCACCATGGCAGGAAATCCCTCCGTTTTCCAAAAACTTTGCTTTGCCGGGTCACTGGATCAGGAACACCGGCCCGATGAAATAGTGCTGGAACAGCAGCACCGCGCCCAAAAAGGCAAAAACGCCGAACACGCCCAGCGCCACGGCCTGGGGCTTTTTCTGCCCCGCCGCCAGCCTTGGCTCCAGCACATGGCTCAGCACCGCCGCCAGCAGCACGGTGAGCATCAAAAACGCCGGCAGAAAATACCGGGCCTGCAGGCCGATGATGCGGATCATGCCCACCGGGGTGCTGGTGATATACATCGCCGTGGCAGCGCCCGCGATGTACACCACGCTCAGCCCGCCCAGGCCAATGGCCGGGGCGGCTTTCAGGCTGCTTTTTTCGTGCACCGAGAGCACCGCGCCCAGCAGCAGCATCAGGGGGCTGACCATGCTGATGAAAGGCACTTCCAGGTCCAGCGCACCAAACAGGCCCATCTGGCCCACAAAGAAGTCGTTTTCGTAGAAAGTGCCCAGCAGCACTGCCAAATAGCGCAGGGGGTTGGAGAGCACGAACAGCAGCTGGTCGATCTCGCTGGCCCCGGCGATCTGGCGGCCCACATAGGGGTAGTTGAACCGGAAGGCGGTGCCGTACCAGTCAAAGAACTTGCCCAGGGCAAAACCGCCGATGAGGCAGGCCGCCGCCAGCTGCCATTTTTTCCACCGGGTCTTCCAGGCGGTCTTGGGCAGCACCAGGGGCAGCACCACCCACAGCAGGTTGATATAGGGCTTTGCCAGGTTCATCATCACAAAGGCAAACAGGAACACCCCGATGTCCCGGTCGGTGATCTCGTCCTTGCAGTAGAAGCTGGCCACCAGGTAGTAAAAGCCCAGCAGGGTGGCGTCGTAGCTCACCGAAGCCGCCATATACAGGCTCAGGGGCAGCAGCATGAACGCCAGGAACACCGGTTTGTACCGGCGGCAGTTTTTCAGGGCAAAAAAGCACAGCGCCGTGTAGGCGGCCAGGTTGCCCAGCCGGGCGGCGTACATGCAGCCCAGCGCCCCAAAGCCCAGCAGCCGGGCAACGAGGATGCCCACCGCCTGGGGCGCCATGGAAAGGGTCATGAAAAAGTATGGCTCGCCCACCTGGGCCTTGGGGGCGGCGCCGTCAAAGTAGGCGGCAAAACCGTCGGCGATGCCGCTCACCGGCCCGCCCTCGCCCTGCTGTTTCAGGGCATAGCCCTCGGTGGTGTACACCCGGGGCTCGCCGCCCTCGGTCTCGGTGACGCCCTGGCTGGTGTGGCTGTTCACCCAAGCCCCGGGAAAGCTCTCCACCAGCTTGGCCACATCCGCCGGGTAGAGGCGGCTTGCGTCAAAATCGAACCGGCCCTGGCTGAGGGAGTAGCTGCGCAGGAAGTGATTGGTCTCGTCCGGCGTCTGCAAAGGCGGGTTTGCAAAGCAGAACAGCGCCCCGCACAAAAAGATGCACACGGCGGCCCGGGCGTCCAGGCTTTTCACATACCGCACCAGCAAAAACACCGCCAGCACCGCGGCACTGGCAAGGCCCACCGCCGCTGCGGTGAGGGGCAGCGCGCCGATGCGGCCGTCCAGATAATAAAACACCCGCCAATAATAGGCCAAACAGACTGCCCCCGCCACGGCAAGCAGCCAGCCCATCAGCCAATATGCCCCGGCGGGCAGTTTGCGCAGCCGGGCAAGCAACGTATTTTCGGTCATAGATCTTCCCTTTTGTTTTGGTATTTTCCGCCCGTTTTGGGGCGCAGCGCCAAGGGGCAAACTCCCCTTTTTAAACGGCATAAGCCGGGCAGACTTCTTTTGCAAAAAAGTCCGCCCGGCAATGGCAAGGCAAGCCCGGGGCCGCCCTGCCCATGAGCTTACAGGTTATAAAGGTCCGGCTTATACCGGTCCATGTTCTGTTTCAAAAATTCGATGGTGGCAGCCAGACCCTCTTCAAAGGTATACTGGGGCTTCCAGCCGGTGAGGGCGCGGATCTTGGTGGAATCGCCCAGCAGCCGCTCCACCTCGCTCTTTTCCGGGCGCAGGCGCTGCTCGTCGCAGACGATGCGGGCGGCGGGGTTGATCTGGCGGATCAGCTCGGCGGCCAGATCCCCAATGGAATGCTCCTCGCCGGTGGCGATGTTCACCTCCTGGCCGATGGCCGCCTCGCAGCCTGCCAGGGCCATAAAGCCGGCGGCGGTGTCCTTCACATAGTTGAAGTCACGGGTGGGGGTCAGGCTGCCCAGCTTGATCTCCTCCGCGCCGGCCAGCAGCTGGGTGATGATGGTGGGGATCACAGCCCGGGCGCTCTGGCGGGGGCCGTAGGTGTTGAAGGGCCGCACGATGGTCACCGGCAGATCAAAGCTGCGGTAGAAGCTCTCGGCCAGCCGGTCCGCCCCGATCTTGGTGGCGGAATAGGGGCTCTGGCCCTGGTAGGGGTGCTTTTCGTCGATGGGCACGTATTGGGCGGTGCCGTACACCTCGCTGGTGCTGGTGACCAGCAGCCGCTTGGTGCCCACCTGGCGGGCGGCGTTCAGCACGTTCAGGGTGCCCTTGATGTTAGTGTCCACATAGCTGTCCGGGCTGTGGTAGCTGAAGGGGATGGCGATCAGCGCCGCCAGGTGATACACGATGTCCTGCCCCTCCATGGCATGGCGCACGCCGTTGGGGTCACGGATGTCGCCCATGAACACCTCGATCTCGTTTTTGATCTCTTTGGGCAGGGTGTCCAGCCAGCCCCAGGTGCCAAAGGAATTGTAGTAGCAGAAGGCCTTGACCTTTTCGCCCTTTTTTACCAGCTCCTCGGTGAGGTGGCTGCCGATGAAGCCGTCGGCTCCGGTGACCATCACAGTGTTCGCCATGTTGCAGATTCTCCTTTTTGTTGGTTCGATCTTGTATCAGGCATGCCCCGGCAGGGGGCCGCATGGTGTTTGGTTTGCGTGCCGGACGCTCCCGGCGGCAAAACAGCCCCCGCATACGCGCCCAGTTGTTATTTAGTATAATATAAATGGGCCGGGATTTCAATAAAAACAGGTCCATCTGCCCCGAAACCGGCCCTGGCCTCTCTCTTTTTTGCCCGGACGGCGGGCCTTTTGCTTTACAGCGGCTTTTATAACCGGTATAATGAGGGTTTGGGAAGCTGTTTGCTTTTTCCCAAATTACAAGATGTAAGGATGGTTACCCAATTTGAGTTTCCAGAATCTTTCCTATTTTGCATTTCTGCCCATCACGGCCTTGGTTTACCTGAAACTGATGCCCCAGCGCTGGCAGAACCCTTTCCTTTTGGCGGCGAGCCTTGTGTTCTACTGGCTCAACCGCCCCACCGGCGATGCCTTCGGCGGGCTGTGGCAGGTGCTGCCCATCGCCCTGCTGCTGGCCGTCAGCGTGTTCGTCTGGCGGGTGGGCCTTGCTTTGCAAAAAGCGCCGGAAAAGGCCAAGACCCGCCTGTTGAGCGGCGCGGTGGTGCTGCTGCTGGCGGTGCTGGCCCTCTTCAAATACTACAATCTGGCGCTGGGCATGCTGCCCATCGCGCCGGGGGTGCTGCACCGGCTGCCTTTCCCTCTCGGCATCAGCTTTTACACCTTCGCGGCCCTCTCCTATCTGTTCGACGTGCGCCGGGGGGACATGCCCGCCGAGGATAATTTTGTGCGGCTGGCGGCCTTCCTCAGCTTTTTCGGCACCATCACCGCCGGGCCCATCTGCCGGGCCAAAAAGCTGCTGCCCCAGATGCGCGCCGAGCACCGGTTCGACGCTTCCCGCACCGTGCGGGCCTTACAGCTGTTCGCCCCGGGCCTGTTCAAAAAGGTGGCGGTGGCGGACGTGCTGATGATGTACGTGAGCCAGGTGTTCGGGGACATCCCCGGCCACGGCGGCCCCGCCCTGCTGGCGGCCACCCTGGGCTACACCTTCTATCTGTATTTCGACTTTCTGGGCTATTCCGAGATGGCCCGGGCCAGCGCGCTGCTGCTGGGGCTGGAGATCCCGGAAAACTTTAAAACGCCCTTTTTCGCCACCAACTTTTCCGGTTTCTGGAGCCGGTGGCACATCAGCCTGTCCAGCTGGCTGCAGGACTACCTGTTCACCCCGCTGGTCTGGGCGGACGCTTCCAAGCTGCCCCTTCTGGGCCGCCGGGTCAGCCGGTTCTCGCCGGTGTTCTGCGTGTTCGTGGTATTCTTCGTCTCCGGCTTTTGGCACGGCAACACCCTGCCCTTTGTGATCTGGGGCCTGTTGCAGGCCGCCTACCGGGTGGGCGAAGAGCTGTGCCACCAAAAGCTGGGCAAGCCCAAAAAGAAAGCCCCTGCCCGCCAGCTGTGGGCCAAGCGGGCCGGCGTGTTCGTTTTGTGGAATTTCAGCATGGTGTTCTTTGCCATGGGCAGCGCCGTGGGCCAGCCCGCCGGGCAGAGCTACGGCGCCGCCGAGGCCTTTGCCATCCTGAAAGGCTGGTTCGCCGGCTGGAGCCCCTCCCGCTTTGCTTCCGAAAGCTGGCAGGCCATCCTCTCCGGCTTTTACAACAGCCCGCTGATGGCCGCCGCCTGGCTGGTGATGCTGGCCGCCGCCCTGGGCCTTGCTTTCTGGCTGGACTGGCAGCGCAATTTCCACTTTAAAAACAAAAGCGAGGAAGAGGTGCTGGCGGCCCAAAAGCCCCTGGTGCGCTGGGTGCTGTACTATGCGCTGGTGCTCTTCAGCTTCGCCGGTCTTGTGATGCAGAACGGCGGCTTTGCCGGAGGCAGCTTTGCCTACGGCGGTTTCTGACCCATCTTAGCGAGAAAGGAGCCCCCAAGGGCCTATGAAAAACATCCTGAAAAAGATCGCCTTGCTGCTTGTGCCGGTGCTGGCCTATTTCTGCCTGTTCATCGCCTTTGAGCCCAACAATTATTTTGGGCTGCATCCCTCCACCGACAGCGACGCCCCCATCAGCCGTTTGCAGGAATTTGAGCGGGCGCCGGGTGATTCCATCATCATCGGGGATTCCCGCTTTGCCCATTTTGACATGGAGCAGGTGGAAGCCGTCAGCGGGCGGCCCTGGCAGAACCTGGCCTTCGGCGGCGCTTCGCTGCGGGAGGGCATCGACCTGTTGAACTGGACGCTGGACCAAAACCCGGATCTTGAGGAAGTGGTGTTCGGCTTTTCCTTTTACACCATCAACCAGGGCTACGACACCGACCGGATGAGCACCCTGGAAAAAACGCTGAACAATCCCTTCGCCTACCTGTTCAACCTGGAATACAACATCAACATGCTCACCAACCTGCAAAACCAGATCACCGGCCGGCTGGACACCCCCGAGACCGGCGACTGGGTCTACCCTCAGGACTACACCGGAGCGGACGGCACCGTCTACCCGGTGCACACCTATCTGGCCCAGTACCCGGCCACCATCACACCCCGCTGTGAAAACTGGGCGGTGAACACCCAGCAGCTGGACCGGTTATATGAAGCCGCCGCCCGCTGCAAAGAGCAGGGCGTTACGCTGACGGTGGTGCTGGCCCCCATGGCGGACAACGTGAAAACGGAAGTCTGCGACGTGTACGGCCAGGGCGGCACCATCACCCGGCAGATGGAGGACACCGTGCTGCCCCAGCTGCACCAAAAAGCCGCCGAGCTGGGCTTTTCGGTGCTGGACTACGAGTGGGAAAACCGGCCGGATTATGACGACGACACCCAGTTTTACGACGGCTTCCACCTGGACGAGCGCTACGGCCTGCCGGTGTGGGTGAAACAGCTGTTCACCGACCTGGGCTGATCTTTAGTTTGAACAAAGGAGCATGACCGTGAGCCTTGATTTTTTGATCCTCTATGAACACACCGTGCGGGAGTACGAGAGCGACCTTTTGCTCAAGCTGGAACTGGAGCGCCGGGGCTACACCGCCGAGATCCGCCAGCTGCTGGACCGCAAAAAGCTGAAATACTTCACCTGGAAAAAGCCCAAGGTGCTGGTGTCCAGCTGCATGTACGACAACGAGGCCATCAACAGCCACGTTTACAACAACGTGGGCAAACTGGACAAGATCGTCAACCTGCACTGGGAGCAGATGCTCAGCGACACCCAGGAAGAGGGCGACTGGTTCAACATGAGCGGCAACGCCAAAAAGTGCGTGCAGACCTGCTGGGGCAGCCTCACCGCCCAGCGCCTTGTGGCCCACGGCATGGAAGAAAAAAACTGCCCGGTCACCGGCGCGGTGATGATGGATTTCCTCCGGCCGGAATTTGCCGGTTACTTTAAAAACAAGGCCCAGCTTTGCGCCGAGTTCGGCCTGGATCCGGCCAAGGAGCTGCATCTTTACATCTCCAGCTTTGGCTACGCCAGCATGACCGAACAGGAGGTCAAGGAGCTGAGCGAGATGGCGGGCACCGATTTCACCGGCTTTGCCGCCACCAACCGGGTGAGCATGACCGAGACCCTGCGCTGGTTCGACGAGTACCTGGGCCAGCACCCGGAGGTGGAGCTGGTCTACCGCCGCCACCCCAGCGAGTGGAACAGCCCCCAGCTGGCCGAGCTGGCCAAAAAGCGGCCCAATTTCCATGTGATCTTCGCCTACGGCGTGAAGGACTGGATCATGGCGGCGGACTCCATCTCCATCTGGATGAGCACCGCCATCGCCGAGGTGTACATGGCGGGCAAAAGCTGCCACATCCTGCGCCCGGCCCCCATCGAGCACGAGTACGACCCGGTGATCTACGCCGGGGCCCATTATGTGACCAGTTACGAGGAATTCACCGCCGCCATGGAGGACAAACACCCGCCCTTCCCCATCGCCAAAGAGGTGATCGAGGGCTATTTTGACCCCAGCGAGACCCCGGCCTACCTGCGCATGGCAGACCTGCTGGAGACGGTGTACAAAGAGCCGCCCCGGGATCATCCCATGGGCGAGGGCTTCAAGCCTCACTTCAACTGGCTCAAATTCTTTGCGCTGTGGGGTGTGCACATCCTGTTCGCTTTGCGCCTGCCCCCCAAAAAGGTGTTTTTCTTCCACAAGGGTCTGGCGGAGTTTGCCCAGCGCATCTACGGCTATGTGGAAAAAGCCTATGTGCCAAAAGCGCAGGCCAAGGCCATGGAGGACAAGATCCGCCCCTTTGTGATGAAAGGGGGCAGATGACGGCCCATGGAACAGCAAATGCGCCGCAACGTGCTTTTCAACACCGCCGGCAGCCTGCTTTTCTACATCTGCCAGGCCGCCATCACCCTGCTGGTCACCGCCCTGGCCGGGCCGGAAGCCAACGGCCTGCTGGCCACCGCCATGACCATCGCCAACGTCTGCCTTTCCGCCGCCAGCTACGGCATGCGCACCTTCCAGGTGTCGGACCTGGCGGGCAAATACACCGACCGGGACTATCTGTTCAGCCGGTACGCCACCCTCACCATCGCCGGGATGGGCTGCCTTGCGTTCTCCTTTGTGAACAGCTACTCCGCCCGGCAGCGTTGGGTCATCTTTTTGTACACCGGCTACCGGCTCATTGAAAGCTGGTCCGACGTGTGGCACGGCTACCTGCAAAAAGCCGAGCGCATCGACATCGTGGGCATCAGCTTCGGGGTGCGGGGCATCGTCACCGCCCTGTCGGTCACGCTGGGGCTGGTGATCACCCAGGACCTGGTGGTCACCCTGGCGGTGCTGCTGGCCCTGAACGCCGCCTATGTGCTGGTGGTGGACATCCCCCTGGCCCGCAAACGGGCGGATCTTGCCCGCACCGGTGGCGCGGGGGTGAAAGCCCTGCTGCTGGAGTGTCTGCCCCTGGCGGTGTACGCCGCGCTGAACACCACCATCGCCTCGGTGCCCCGCTACTGGTGCGAGCGCATTCTGGGCAGCGTGAAGATGGGCTACTTCAACAACGTATTTCTGCCGGTGATGATCTTGCAGGTGGCGGTGATCTACCTGTTCGTTCCCTTCATCACCACCTTCGCCCGGCTGTGGAACGGCAAAGACCGGGCGGGCTACTACAAGGGCCTGCGTCTGCTG
>CASEVW010000024.1 GCA_949291395.1 uncultured Oscillospiraceae bacterium
CGCAGGGTAGACCCGGCGGAAGCCAAGCGGCTGCGCCAGGCCACCCAGCCCAAGGTGCGCATGTTCTATAAAAACCCCGGCAAGGTGAACGGCGGCTTTTTGGCCACCCTGTGCATTTTGCAGGTGTTCGGCCTGATCATGCTGTTCAGCGCAAGCTATGCCACCGCCATGTACCGGTTCCAGAACAGCTATGAGTACATCGCCCCCCAGGTGCTGTATGCCCTGGTGGGCTTTGCCGCCCTGTGGGTGGCTTCCCGGGTGGATTACCACTGGATCCGGCAGTTTGCCTGGCCGCTGTACTTTGTGGTGCTGGCGCTGCTGGTGGTGGTGCTGTTCATGCCGCCCATCAAGGGCTGCCGCCGGTGGATCAACATCAGCGGCCTGCCCACCGTGCAGGTGAGCGAGATCGCAAAATTTGCCCTGATCCTGCTGCTGGCCCACTGGTTTGCCCGGCACCAAAAGCGCATCGAGGGGGGATACCCCGGTGCGGGGGCCATCGAGAACTTTAAACTCACCATCCTGGCCCCGGCGCTGATGCTGCTGCCCATCTTGATCCTGCTGTTTTTGGAGCCCCACAACAGTGCCATGATCCTGATGTGCTGTATCGCCGCCTCCATCATGCTGGTGGGCGGGGCGCTGATGCGTTGGTTCTTGCTGGCGGGCGGCGCTGCCGTCACCGCCGTTGCGGCCATGCTGATCCTGCGGGGCGGCTACGTGGCCGAGCGCTTACAGGGCTGGCTGCAGCCTTTTTCTGACATGCAGGACTCCACCCGCCAGACCGGCCAGAGCCTTTACACCATCGGTTCCGGCGGCCTGTTCGGCGTGGGCATCGGCAACAGCGTGCAGAAGCACCTGTGGCTGCCGGAAGCCCAAAACGACTTTATCTTTGCCATCCTCTGCGAGGAGCTGGGCTTTGTGGGCGCGGTGCTCTGCATCCTGCTGTTCGTCCTGCTCATCGTGCAGGGCATCATCATCGCCTGGAACGCCCCGGACCGCTTCGGCAGCCTGCTGGTGATCGGCTGCATGGCCCAGGTGAGTTTCCAGTTTTTGTTCAACATCGCGGTGGTCACCAACACCATCCCCAACACCGGCATCAGCCTGCCCTTCTTTTCTTCCGGCGGCACCAGCTTGATGCTGCTTTTGGGGCAGATGGGCATCGTGCTCAGCGTCTGCCGGGCGGGCAACCGCAAAAAGGCGGAGGAGCGGGCCGCCCAGGAACAGGAACGCCAGGCCCAGCGCCAGGCGGAGGAACAGGACCCCTATGCCCGCTTTACCGGGCGCAAATAACGCAAGGAGGCGCTTATCATGCGCGTACTCATCGCCGCCGGCGGCACGGCCGGCCACATCAACCCGGCGCTCGCCATTGCGGGCGTGATCAAACAGCACTGCCCGGAGGCGGACATCCACTTTGCGGGCCGCAAGGCCGGCATGGAGTATAAGCTGGTCACCCAGGCGGGCTATCCCTTCCACCACATCGAGGTGAACGGCATCCAGCGCAGCCTCACGCCCAAAAATATCCTGCGCAACATCGAGGCGGTGTGGCATCTGGCCCTTTCCGGCCCCCGGGCCAAGGCCATGATGCGCCAGGTGCAGCCGGATCTGGTGATCGGCTGCGGCGGCTATGTGAGCGGCCCGGTGGTGCGCTGCGCCGCCAAAATGGGCATCCGCACTGCCATCCACGAGCAGAACGCTTTCCCGGGCGTGACCAACAAGCTGCTGGCCAAGGACGTGGACGTGATCTTTGCGGCGGTGCCCGCTGCCGTGGAAAAGCTGGGCGCGCCGGAAAAGACCAGCGTGGTGGGCAACCCGGTGCGGCCGGAGATCTTTGCCCAGGACCGGGCGGCGGCCCGCGCCAAATTGAAGGCAGGGGACCGCACCGTGATCCTCAGCTTTGGCGGCAGCCTGGGCGCCCGGCGCATCAACGAGGTGGTGGCCGATCTGGCCGCCTGGGAGCAAAAGCAGCCCCGGAACATTTTGCACCTGCACGCCACCGGCAGCCGGGGCGTGGAGCTGTTCCGCAATTTGGCCGCCGAAAAGGGCTTTGCCTACAACGAAAATTTAGTGGTGAGCGAGTACATCAACAACATGCCGGAGCTTCTGGCGGCGGCGGACCTGGTGATCAGCCGGGCCGGCGCCCTCACCCTGGCGGAGCTGGAAGCGGTGGGCCGGGCAGCCATTCTCATCCCCAGCCCCAACGTAGCCGAAAACCATCAGTATTATAATGCCATGGAATTACAGAAAGTAGGGGCCGCCCTGGTGGTGGAAGAGAAGGACCTCACCGGCGAGAAGCTGGTGGAACTGGTGGAGGGCCTGCTGGCCGAGCCCGGCAAATTGCAGGTGATGGGCCAGATGGCCAAGAGCCTGGCGGAGCCGGACAGCCTGGAGAAGATCTGGGCAAAGCTGGCCGCCCTGATGGGCCGGTGAGCTTCCGGTCAAAAGCGGCCCTGTGCGGGCAAAAAGACCTGAAAATCCGTATAATCATCCAGTGAAAATACAAATCGTAATCAAAAGAAAGGGGGGAAGGGGACATGGCCAAAAAGAATAAGCGCCGCCCGGCGCAGCCGCAAAGCCAGCAAAGGCAGCCACAGGGCCAGGTAAGACAGCCGCAAGGGCAGCCCAGGCAGGCCCGGCAGCCCCAGAGCCAGCAACGGCAGCTGCGGCAGGACCAGGCCCGGCAGCGGGCCGGGGA
>CASEVW010000025.1 GCA_949291395.1 uncultured Oscillospiraceae bacterium
ATAACTCCGCAGCGTCGTTCGTAGCGTGCGCCGCAGGGTTCCCCCCAAGTCTTTGGCGGGCCGTGAGGAAGTATCTTTAAGCCCCCGCGCCATCATCGCGCCGGATGTGCCACCATCCGAGGCACAGGGCCGTTGATCGCTCCGAAACAGCTTGTCCATCACCTCCTGGCTGCTTCATCTTCGCGGCGTCCTGCACTCGCTCCTGCGCGGGTTATGTACCTGTTCTGCCGTGTATTCAGTTGTCAAAGAACGAAGAAAAGGTTTGAAAGCCCTTCTTATTAGCAGTGACAAAATCGCGGCAAAACGAGCGCCAGTTTGCAATTTTTTAAGAAAAAATTAGATGACAAGAGAAGTAAGGCACGTCAGCAAAGACTTCTATCGGCACAAACGCCAGCTCTAAAGGCAAAAAGGCATTATCGTACTCTTTTTTACCTCCTATAAGGTTCTTCCTTGCGGAAAATGGGCACGATAGAATAGTAATAAGGAGACGATAATGCCTATGACTTCATTGGAGAGATTGGGAGAAAAGCTGAGAGCCGCCCGCAAGAAGAAAGGTCTTACCCAGCAAAAGCTCGCGGATCTGAGCCATGTTTCCCTAAAACATATTCAAAATTGCGAACGGGGCAAAAAGAACCCATCTTTCGAGATTTTGCAAGCACTCGCTAAGGTGCTGGACATCTCTCTGGATTCTTTGCTTGCTCCTGATATGCTGGAAGATGAGCAAGCCGCAAACGAAATGCGGCAAATCTATCTTTCGTGTCCCCCTGTTGCCAGAAGGGCGCTGTTGAACTCGACCCGTGTGTTGGCCAGCGAACTAAAAGATATGGTCCAAACGACCGAGCCGGTTTCAAACGCTGACACCAAAAATAAATAAGCCGATGAAGGAGTGCAAATTCCTCCATCGGCTTATTTTTTGCTGCTACGCAGCCACCACTATGTTACTTATCTGCACGCAGCACATCTGCCAGCTTCTTCAGCCCGCGCCGGATGCTCTCACGGACCCGACTGGGGTGGACGCCTTCCGCGTGCGCAATTTCCACGGCGGTCATGCCCAGGTAAAACCGGGCGTAGATGCGCTTGGCCTGCTTCTCCGGCAGGGACATCACCGTAGCGTACAGCAGCTCCCGTTGTTGCTTTTCCTCCAGCAGTTCCTCCGGGGTGAGGACAGCTTGATGCGCCGCTTTTTCGATACCATTGCCGTAGTCCAGGGAGTAATGGGCCTTGTGCCGGAACTTCCGGCGCTCGTAGGCGGCTTCCGCCCGCTGGCTGGAGCTGATCGCTGCCCATACTTCGTCGGCCACTTCTACAAAGGTATCGGTATTATATGTATCGGGATACAGTTCCCGCAGATTGATTTCTTTCATTGGTGCCTCCATTTCGATTCACAGGTTGACGGGTGAACCGAAACGAAGGCGGCGAGCGACACCGTTCGGGAAAATTCCCGAAAAAACGACAAGGAAAAGCGCCAGCATCCGAAGAACGGCGGCTGGCGCTTTTGAAAGAGGTTTGATAGTGCTTCCGAACCAGCCACGATAGTGCCTGCTCATAAGCAGATGGTGGCCGATTGACGGTTAGGCTTTTTTTGGCAGATAAATTCCTGCCGAATTATGTCGATGCGATCTTTGCTTCACGGCGGTTTCCTCCTGTAAACCGCCGCTCTCTGTTCATTTCTTTTGAAAGGCGTCGTTCTTGCGGAGGCACAAAAAGAGCGGCGGCCTTGATGTACTCAAAGCCGCCGCTTTCAAATTTGGGCACGGTGATTGCCTGCTGAACGACGGCTTTTTTTCTTTTGCCGTCGCCCGGCAGATCTTATGATATTAACATCACTCCATCCGCAGCCGTTCCACGATGCTATGTTTTTCCAGGTTACGGAAACACAGGTACGGAATCAGGATTGCGAAAACCAACAAAATCGGGGTGCAGGCCACCAGCGGTAGCAGGGTGAAGCGGAAGGTCGTAAATCCGCCCTCTACCATTGCCCGGACCACAACGCCCACGGCAAGGCTGCTGATGAGATACGATGCCGCCAGCGTCAAAACCGCGTAAAACAATCCCTCGTTCACCAGCATCCGATTGAGCTGTTTCTTGGTCATGCCCACGCTCTGGATCACCGCGAACTCCCGCTTACGGGACACGATGGCGGTCACCATCGAGTTGATGAAGTTCAGCACGCCCACCAGTGCGATGACCACGCTGACAGCGTTGCCCATGACGGCGGAGGACCGAGTTTGGGCCTCGTACTGCTCCGCCATCGTCTGGCGGGAAGCCACCGGCAGGCCGGGGTCCGTTGTCGCCATATAGTCATCCAGGAACGCCTGTACTGTGTCGATGTGGGCGTCATCCACATTGAGGAAAAGCTTGCGCAGGGTGTGGTCCGGCCACTGCTCGCGGAATACCTCGCTGGGGATGATGAAGCTCAAATTAAACTTGTCGCCCGCGCCCTGCTGCACCGTCAGCTGGGTCACCGGATTCAGAGGATAAACCACCGCCATCACCGTATAGGTGCGGCCGTTCAGTTCCACGGTGCTGCCCGCGGAGGGGGTCGGCAGCACCGGGTACTCTGTACCCAGTTCCAGGCTGGGGCCCACCGCCAGTACATAGTTCCCGCTGGCAAATTCGGCGGAGTCAAAGCTGCCCTCCAGCACATACTGCTCCTGGGTGATAGCATCCAGCGGGATGCCGTCCAGGCCGTACAGGATGGCAGAGCCGTCGCCAGTCTCCAGGACATCCCGAAGCTGCTGGGCACCAGCAGCGTCGTAGGTTTCCCAATCGGCCAGTTTGTCCTCGGTGTAGAAGGCCGCCACATTTTGCAGTGTGCCCTCGTCCATCTGCCAGTCGATTTGGGCCGAGAACAGGTGGCCGGACGCTTCCACGCCTTCCTGGCCTTCTGCCTGAGCTACCAGAGAATCCGTCAGGGTGGTGCCGTGGGGATCATAGTTGTTGATATAATCCTCACTGGTGGTGTCGGACAGCTCAAAGTCGGCCAGGATCAGGTCAGCCAAGTATTTGTCCATGTCAAAGGCAGCGTTTTTGGCGTAAAAGCTGCTGAGCAGCACCAGTCCCAGGGTCAGAGAACAGATCACTGTGATGGTACGCTTTTTGTTGCGCCACAGGTTGGCCCAGGCCATCGAGACTAGGGAAGCGTTTCCACGGCGGCGCTTGGTTTTCTTCTTGCTGGAGCTGTCGGCGTCGCTCATGCGCAGGGCCTCAATGGGCGATACTTTTCCGGCGAGCCTTGCGGGCCGCAGGCAGGAGATCAGCACTGTCACCCAGGCAAAGACCGCTGAGCCAATGAAGATGATGGGGCTGGCAGAGACCACGGCCTCGCCGTCTATTGTCCCCATGAGCACCGGCACCAGCACGCTGCCCAGCAGCCAGCCCAGAATCAGGCCGATGGGGATGCCGATGACGCAGAGCCGGTTGGCCTGCCCGTAGATCAGCTTTTTCAGCTGCCGGGTGGTGGTGCCCAGGGTTTTCAGCTTCCCGTAGAACTGTACGTCGGCGGTAACGCTGATCTGGAAGATGTTATAGATGATCAGGTATCCGGCAATGAATACCAGCACCATGCCCAGATACATGGGCATACTCTCCTGGGCGGCCATCGCCCCCATCTCCGGGGAATATGCCAGATTGACATTGTATTCAAGACCCGTGAGGCCGGTATCCGCCAGGATGCGGTCCATCGTCGTCTCAATGTTCTGGTCGCTTGCCAGATTGACCTGTACCATATAGAGGCCCAGCACCTGGCTTTCATCGGTGGAAATGACGCCGCCGGTCATCTCATCGGCATAGGCCCGGCTGACCCAGGCCATTGAGGAATAACTGGACTGGTTGCCCTCCCAGAAACCGCAGAGGGTGAAGGTGGAGGTAGTCACTTCTTCGGCGTTCAGGTCCTTGCGCCACTCCAGGGTTACGGTCTGCCCCAGCTCATGGGGGATGCCCAGCCGGTCCAGGATGCTGGTATCCAGCGCGATCTCGTCCGCCGCCTGGGGCATCTGCCCGGTGGTGGGGGCGGCATAGGAATGCTGAGCGTAGGTGTCATTGGCCCAACGGATCTCCACTGACTGGCCGGTAAGCTGCTGGTTTTCGGCAAGACCCAGCACGATGCTGCGGCCCAGATCCACCACATCCGGGTGGTCGGCAATCAGGTCGGCCTGTTCCTCGGTCAGCCCCCGCATAGAGGCTTGGGCGTCGTAGCCAGTCTGGCGGAAGGTCATCTCCACCAGGTTGCGGCTCATACTCTGGGTCAGGGTAAACAGGGTGGCGAACATCATAGTGGTGAGCAGGATCGCCAGAATTGCCACCAGATTCCGGCCCCGGTTGGTGCGGAACATCCGCTTTGTCAGCACCGGGATGGGACGAAAGATAGACTGTTTTTTCATACTGTTCGCCCCCTTACTGTGCCACAATCCGCCCATCCTCAATGCGGATCACACGGTCTGCCATTGCGGCAATCTCCGGGTTGTGGGTAATCATCACAATGGTCTGGTCAAATTCCTGGCTGGTCATTTTCAAGAGACCGATCACATCATCGCTGGTCTTGGAATCCAGGTTGCCGGTGGGTTCATCTGCCAGAATGATAGAGGGCTTGGAGGCCAGAGCACGGGCAATCGCCACCCGCTGCTGCTGGCCGCCGGAGAGGTTATTGGGGAGGCTGTCCAGCTTCTTCTCCAGCCCCAGCAGCTTCACGATCCCCATGATGAACTTTTTGTCCGGCTTGCGGCCATCCAGGGAGATGGGGAAAATGATGTTTTCCCACACGCTGAGCACCGGCACCAGATTGTAGTTCTGGAAGATAAAGCCGATCTGCTTGCGGCGGAAGATGGTAGCCTGCTCGCTGTTCAGCTTGGCAAGCTCGGTATCGCCCACCCGGATGCTGCCCTCGGTGGGGGTGTCCAGGCCGCCCAGCATATTCAGCAGGGTTGACTTGCCGGAGCCGGAAGTGCCGATGATGGCG
>CASEVW010000026.1 GCA_949291395.1 uncultured Oscillospiraceae bacterium
AGCCCCTCAGTGCCAATCTGTTCACCGGCTACACCCGGCTGTACCTGCCGGTGGTGGTGAACGCCCCCGGCGCGGCGGCAGGCCAGATCCTGCCCTGCCGGCTGGATTCCTGGGACGGCGAGCGCTGCCGCGCCACTGCCCTTTCCACCCAGGTTTGACCGGCGGAGACAAATTTTTATCAAAATCGTCATTCTTGCGCCCACGCCGCTTGCCGGTGTGGGCGTTTTTATGGTATGATTTGTATATATGCGGGATATACGCATTTGGAAGGAGTTATGAGCTATGAGCAATATGCGCGGCATCTATACTTCGGTCACCGACATTCGCCGTCGGGTGTTTACCGAGGTCGCCCGTCTTTCTTACGAGGGACACAACTATACCGAGGAGGTCGCTCGCCTGCCTTACAAGATCATTCCCGGTGAGGTGAACAGCTTCCGCAACAGCATCTTCCTGGAGCGGGCCATCGTCTCTGAGCGCATCCGTCTGGCCATGGGCCTGCCCCTGCGCCCCATCGACGAACAGGCCCCCACCAACGCGGGCATGGAAAACAGCGTCATCGCCCAAAAGTACTACGATCCCCCGCTGGTGAACATCATCAAATTCGCCTGCAACGCCTGCCCGGAGAAAAAGGTGGAAGTGACCAACCTGTGCCGCGGCTGCCTGGCTCACCCCTGCGTGGACGTCTGCCCCAAGGACGCGCTGACCTTCACCCCCGGCGGCCAGACCGTGATCGACCAGGACAAGTGCATCAAGTGCGGCAAGTGCGTGGACGTGTGCCCCTACCACGCCATCGTGAAGATGGAGCGCCCCTGCGCTGCCGCCTGCGGCATGAACGCCATCCATTCCGATGAGCTGGGCCGCGCCGAGATCGACCAGGACAAGTGCGTTTCCTGCGGCATGTGCCTGGTGAACTGCCCCTTCGGCGCCATCGTGGACAAAGGCCAGCTGTTCCAGCTGATCCAGAGCATCCGCCAGGGCGACCGGGTATACGCCATCATGGCCCCCGCCTTCGTGAGCCAGTTCCCCGGCCTGACCGTGGGCAAGCTGAAGGCCGCCATGCGGGCCCTGGGCTTTGCGGACACCTTCGAGGTGGCCATCGGCGCCGACCTGTGCACCATTGAGGAAGCCAAGGACTTCATGCGGGAAGTTCCCGAGCACCAGCCTTTCATGGCCACCAGCTGCTGCCCCAGCTGGAGCGTGATGGCCAAAAAGCTGTTCCCCGAAATGGCCGATTACATCAGCATGGCCATGACCCCCATGGTGCTGAGCGCCCGTCTGGTGAAAAAACACCATGGCAAGGACTGCAAGGTGGTCTTCGTAGGCCCCTGCGCCGCCAAAAAGCTGGAGGCCAGCCGCCGCACCGTGCGCAGCGACGTGGACTTCGTGCTGACCTTTGAGGAACTCATGGGTATGTTCGAGGCCCGTGAGATCGACTTCGACAGCCTGGAGGCCGATCCCGAGGACGACTTCAACAAGGCTTCTGCCGACGGCCGCGGCTTTGCGGTGTCCGGCGGCGTGGCCCAGGCGGTGGTGAACGCCATCAAGAAGATGGACCCCGAGCGGGAAGTGAAGGTGGCCAGCGCCCAGGGCCTGGCGGACTGCAAGCGCCTGCTGATGATGGCCCGTGCCGGCAAGTACAACGGCTACCTGCTGGAAGGCATGGGCTGCCCCGGCGGCTGTATGGGCGGCGCAGGCACCCTGGCCGACCCGGTGAAGGCGGCTGCCGCCCTGGCCAAGTACAAAAAAGAGGCCCCCATGGAAACTTCCGTGGAAAGCCCCTACGAGAACGATCTGGCCTTCCTGAACTGATCTCTCTCGTTTCCTGTTATGCAACACACGAAGGGGCTGTTGCAAAATGGAAATTGCGCAACAGCTCCTTTTTGAGTAAGAAAATGTCTGCGAAATGGCTAGGAAGACGGATTTTGAGGAAAATCCGGCAGGAAAACCTGCAGACAGGTATAGCAAAGCTGGGCTACTC
>CASEVW010000027.1 GCA_949291395.1 uncultured Oscillospiraceae bacterium
CGCCACCATCCGCAGCCGCAGCTACGAGCAGCGGCTGGAGGCCCTTGTGCCCGGCGTGACGGTATTTGCCAAAAGCTGCCCCATGTTCGTGCCCCTGGTGGAAAACGGCTATGTGAAGCCGGGCGATCCCATCACCACCGCCATCGCCCACGAATATCTGGACGAGGTGCGGGCCAAAGGGGTGGACACCCTGATCTTGGGCTGCACCCACTATCCCCTCATCGCCCCCATCATCGCCCAGGTGATGGGCCCGCAGGTCACCCTCATCGACTCCGGGCGGGAGGCCGCCCGTAAGACCCAGGCCATGCTCAGCCAGCAGGGCCTGCTCAGCGACGCGGCCCAGGGCGCCACACATTATTACATGAGCGATTCGCCCGAAAGCTTTGCCGCCGCCGTGCAGCTGTTCATCGGCCCCCAGGGCAGCGGTGAGGCAAAACAGATCGCCATCGAGACCTATTGACCCCATCCCCACTGCCCTGACAAAAAGGAGGTCAGACCGAATGAACGAGGATTTTCTTATCCGCATCGACGGCCGCATGGAGCAGGGCGGCGAGAGCGACCAGGTGGAGCTGATGACCCGGGGCAGCTTTGTGCGCCGGGGCGGCAGCTTCTTCATCACTTATAAGGAAAGCGAGGCCACCGGCTACTCCGGCTGCACCACCACCGTGAAGGTGGCGGAGGACGCAGGCAAGGTGGCCATGCTGCGCTTCGGCCCCGCCGCCAGCCAGCTCATCATTGAAAAGGGCACCCGCCATCTGTGCCACTACGAGACCGGCTACGGCTCCATGACCCTGGGCGTAGCCGCCGACGAGATCGAGAGCCGCCTGTCCGACGAGGGCGGCCAGGTGAAGTTCAGCTACACGCTGGACGCCGACCAGGACACCGTGCTCAGCCGCAACCTGGTGACCATCACCGTCAATCGGGCCGAGCGCACCCCGCTGTAACGCTTTTTTCCGGCATGCCGCATGCCGCAAGTTCAAAGGAAAGGAATCGCGACAGACTATGACCAATCACGATACGTACCAGAATTACAATCCTCGGCAGGCCGCCCTGGACCAGGCCCGTGCCCTGCTGGCCCAGGCCGCGCAGGATGCCATGGCCGCCGGCGACCTGCCCCAGACCGATCTGCCGGACTTCATCGTGGAGATCCCCGGCGACGTGAAGAACGGCGACGTGGCCAGCAACCTGGCCATGGCCGGCGCCCGCACCTTTAAAAAGGCCCCCCGCCAGATCGCCGACGCCATCCTGGCCCACCTGCCCAGCCTGGAGGGCAGCATCTTCTCCAAGGTAGAGGTGGCCGGCCCCGGCTTCATCAACCTGTTCTTTGCCCCCGGCTGGTTCGCCCAGGTGGTCCAGGGCGCGACCCAGAACGACCAGTACGGCCGCACCGATTTTGGCGGCGGCAAAAAGATCAACGTGGAGTTCGTTTCCGCCAACCCCACCGGCCCCATGCACCTGGGCAACGCCCGGGGCGGCGCCCTGGGCGACTGCCTGGCTGCCGTGATGGACTGGGCCGGTTACGACGTGACCCGTGAGTTCTATGTGAACGACGCCGGCAACCAGATCCAGAAGTTCGGCAAGAGCCTGTCCGCCCGGTATTTGCAGCACTTCAAGGGCGAGGAGGCCGTGCCCTTCCCCGAGGACGGCTACCAGGGCGAGGACATCAAGGTGCTGGCCGCCCAGTTCGCCGCCATCGAGGGCGACAAGTTCGTGGACGCTGACGAAGAGGAGCGCAAGCAGGCCCTCATCGACTACGCCCTGCCCAAAAACGTGGCGGGCCTGGAGCGTGACCTGGCCAAGTACCGCATCACCTACGACGTGTGGTTCCGGGAGAGCACGCTGCACGAGTCCGGCGCGGTGCAGGCAGTCATCGACAAGCTGCTGGCCACCGGCGCCTGCTACAAGGCCGAGGACGGCGCCATCATGTACAAGAGCGCCCAGTTCAGCGAAAAGTACGGCGCGGCCAACAAGCGCAAGGACGAGGACGAAGCCAAAGACGAGGTGCTGGTGCGGGCCAACGGCATCCCCACCTACTTTGCGGCGGACATCGCCTACCACTACAACAAGCTGGCGGTGCGGGGCTTTGATAAGGCCATCGACATCTGGGGCGCCGACCACCACGGCCACGTGGCCCGCATGAAGGGCGCCATGGACGCCGTGGGCCTGAACGGAGAGGACCTGGACGTGATCCTGATGCAGCTGGTAAAGCTGGTGAAGGACGGCCAGCAGGTGCGCATGAGCAAGCGGACCGGCAAGGCCATCACCCTCACCGACCTGCTGGACGAGGTGCCCATCGACTCCGCCCGCTTCTTCTTCAACCTGCGGGAGGCCGGCAGCCAGATGGACTTCGATCTGGACCTGGCCGTGAAGGAAGACAGCGACAACCCGGTGTACTACGTGCAGTACGCCCATGCCCGCATCTGCTCCATCCTGAAAAAGCTGGCCGGTGAGGGCGTTTCCTACGAGGGCCCCGAAGCCTGGGCCGGCTACCAGTTCAGCGAGCCCGCCGAGCTGGACCTGATCCGGGCGGTGAGCGCCTTCCCCGCCGAGATCGTCACCGCTTCCCGCAACTACGATCCCGCCCGCATCACCCGCTATGTGATCGACCTGGCCGGCGCGTTCCACAAGTTCTACAACGCCTGCCGCATCAAGGATGCCGAGCCCGCCGCCCGGCAGGCCCGCATGGCCCTGTGCCTGGCCGTGAAGCAGGTCATCGCCAACGTGCTGACCATGTTCAAGGTCACCGTGCCCGAGAGCATGTAAATCCCGCTTTTTTGCCGGGGCGTACCCCAAAAGGAGGTATGCCCCGGCTTTTTGCTGCACAATGATGCCATTCATGGTATAATGGGGGCAGAAAAGCCTGTTTTCAAGAAAGGAAGTGGAACGATATGTTGTGGTGTCCTTCCTGCCAGCGCGGCGCGCCCTCCGATGCCCGCTGCTGCCCGGAATGCGGCGGCCCGCTGACCGACAGCCCCCGTGGAGAATGGAGCTTTGCCCGCGCCGACCGGCCGGGCATGCGGCTGCTGCAGGACCCCGTCTGCCTGGCCAACCTGCCGGACTACGCGACCGCCGGCATGCTGGCCGAGATCCTGGAGGATAACGGCATCCTCAGCTACATGCGGGGTTCCGGCACGCTGGGCCAGGCCTCCAGTATCTACCTGGGCACCTCCCTGGCGGGGTACGATCTGTATGTGGAGCGGCAGGACCTGGCCGCCGCCCGGGAATGGATGGAAGCCTTCCTGAACGCCCCCACCGAAGCACAAGTCTCTGATTGACAAACCGGGCCCTGCCTTTATATAATGATGCAGTGGGCAGACTGGCCGGCGCGGCGCGCCTGGCCGGTCTTTTTTTGTCACCGCACCCAGTTGCGGCGCAGGCCCGCACAACAAAAAAGATTTTAGGAGGACCCTATTATGCGCATAAAAGAAGGCAAACTGGTATTGATCGGGGCCGGCATGGTGGGCAGCGCCACCCTCAGCGCCATCCTGGCCCAGAACGTGGTCAGCGAGATCGTGGTCATCGACGCCAACGAGGACAAAGCCCTGGGCGAAGTGCTGGACGCGCTGCACACCACCTCCTTTGCCTATTCCACCAACACCACCATCCGGGTGGGTAGCTATGCGGACTGCGCCGACGCGTCCATCATCGTGATGACCGCCGGGCCCAGCATCCAGGCCGGCGACAACGACCGCCGGGTGCTGGCGGAGAAGAACATCGCCGTGATGGATTCGGTGATGGAACAGATCACCCGCTACACCCGCAGCGCCATCCTCATCGTGGTCACCAACCCGGTGGACCTGGTCACCTACTTTGCCCAGACCAAATACGACTACCCCGCCGACAAGATCTTCGGCACCGGCACCCTGCTGGACACCGCCCGCATGCGCCAGCTCATCGCCGCCCAGTGCAACGTGGACTCCAAAAACGTGCACGGCTACCTGTTCGGCGAGCACGGCGAGAGCGCCTTTATCCCCTGGAGCATGGTGAACGTGGCGGGCATCCCAGTGGACGAACTGCCCCGGGCCTTCGGCCTCACTGCCGCCCTGGACAAAGCCCAGATCCTGGCGGACACCAAAAACGCCGGCCTGCGCATCCTCAAGCTGAAGGGCTACACCTCCAGCGGCATCGCCCAGAGCGTGGCCCGGCTGGTGCGGGCCATCGTGCTGAACGAGCGGTGCGTGCTGCCGATCAGCTGCGTGCTGCAGGGCGAGTACGACCTGGAGCAGGTGGCCATGAGCGTGCCCTGCGTCATCGGCGCCAACGGCCGGGAGCGGGTTCTGGAAGTGCACCTGACCGAAGCCGAGCAGGAGCAGCTGCAAAACTGCTGCCGCAGCCTGCAAAAGATGCTGTTACAGCTTGGCCTGTAATTTCCCAAATAAAAAAGAGCTGGGAAGCGAAAACTTCCCAGCTCTTTTTCTGTTTTATGGGTTTTTAAGCCTGCGCCAGCGTCAGGCTTTGGGCCACCGTTTCCACCTGGGGCTCGGTGAGGGCCACGCCCTCCACGAACCGGATGCCCACGAACACCCGCATCTCCCTGTCGTACCCCAGCACGCCGGGGGCCGTGTGTTCCGGCAGGGCGGCCATGTCCTCCGCCTGGTCGTATCCCTCTTCGCTGACAAAATGCACCTGGGCCACGCCGTTCTCGCTTTGGGCGGTGCGTTTCACCCGGGTGTAGGGATCCCACCGGCAGACCCGGGAGTTGCGCAGGTAGGCGTAGACCACCTTGTAATACTCCTCCGCCGGGGGCTCCTGGCCCTCCTCTGCTTCCTCGTAGACGCCGTACCCGATGCTGCCCGCCAGCTGGCCCTTGTCGTCATACAGGTCCATGGGCGTGAACAGGTCCGGGGTGGGCAGAGCGCTCTCCCCCTCCGGCTGTTTCACCTGCCAGCCCTCCGGCAAAAGAAAGCTGGCGGTAAAGGCCGGGGCCTCCGGGGCGATCTGCCCCTCCTGGGGCGGGTACGCCGGAAAGTCCACCGTGACCCGGTTGGTCATCTGGGCCGCCTTGCCGTCCTCCTCGTCGATGGGGGCGGCGGTGGGCTGGCCGGCCAGGTCCAGCAGGTCCACCGTCTGGGCGGCGTCCGGCTGGCTCCACAGCGCCACGTCCATACCCAGCGCCCGGTACAGGCCCTCCAGCGGGATGGTGTAGGTCTCGCCCGGCTGCCAGCTGCCCTCCATGTTTTCTTCCTCAAACAGGTGCACGCTCATGCCGCCGTTGCCCATCTGGGTGGTGCCGTAGACCAAAATATTCCAGTCCTCGCCTTCCGGCCCGTTTTCGGGGATGGTGAAGGCGATCTGCCCCTCGGTATACTGGATGCTCCCCACCAGCTGGGCCACTGCTTCCTCGCCGCTCAGGGTCTGGGCCGGGGCAGCTTCGCTTTCAGCGGGCTGGGACGCCGCCGGGGGTGCGGCGGTCTGCCCTGCGCCGGAGGGCGCATCGCCGGACGGGGCCTGAGGGGCGCATCCCGCCAGCAAAAGGGCCAGCGCCCCCGCTCCTAAAAGAAGTTTCCATCCCACGTTCCGTTTGCTTGCTCTCATCCTGCCGCACGCTCCCTTCCGCCGTCTGCACCGGCTTTGTCCTTCTATTGATAAAACGAAAGGACCGCGGCAAAATATTGCAGCGTTCGGCTTTTTTCCGCCTGACCCGTCAGCCCGCCTGGCCCAGCTCCTCCATGGCCTCCCGGGTGGTATCGGCCGAGAACAAAAACGTGCCGCTCTGGCTGTAAACCTCCACATGAGAACCCACATTGCGAATGATGCATTCCATACCGATACCGCCTTTCTGTTTTGTCGTTGACTGGTCGTTCTTGAAAGGGCTTCGCCCTTTCTTCCTTGTCTTTAGTATAGCAGAAAGGCAGTCCGATAATTTGTACTTTCACCTCTTGCGCCCTGTTTTATAGTCCATTATATTGTACATTTAAAAACACTCATAAAAAATGCCCCCGTTCCGGCTGCTCAAAGCCGAAAACAGGAGCATTTTTCTTGTTCTTTTCTTATCTCACCGGCAAAGATCACTCCGCCCGCTGGTACACCGCCTCGATCTCGGCGGTGTACATGGTGTGGTAGTCTTTTTCCGGGTAGCAGTCTTTATCGCAGTCGTTGCCGGGCAAAAAGCAGGCGGGGTCGATGTCCTGGGCGTACAGCTTTTTGCACACCAGAACCAGCCGGGCCTGTTCAAAGGCGGGCACGCCGTCAAAATGCTGCACCGCAAAGCCCACTTTGCCGATCTTATCCTCGTCCCGGCCGCTCACCTTGCCCAAGTAGGCCAGGGCCTTCTGCTGCTCCTTGCCGTAAAAGCTCAGGGTAAAGCGCTCGCTGCCGTCCACGAATTCCTTGGTGTAGCGCTGGGGCCGCAGGAACACCTGCACGATGTTCTTGCGCCACAAAACGCCCATAGCGCCCCAGCTCACGGTCATGGTGTTCACCCTGCCGTCCTTTTCGGCGGTCACCAGGGCCCACTCTTTGCCGATCATCTCAAAGGGATTGCCGGCGATCTGCTCCGGCTGGATCTTACGATATTCCATCTTATACCACTCTGCCTTCTGTTCTTCGTTTTTGGGCGGCCAGCTCGGGGGCCACCGCCCGGTACCGGTCGTAGCAATACTGGATGATGGCATTGCGCTTGACCAGGCCGATAAAGCTCTTTTTGTCGTCCACCACCGGCACAAAGTTCTGTGTCATGGCCGCCGCCACCAGCTCATCCATCTGGGTGGTCACGGTCACCGGCTTGTAGTCCCGCTTGCGGGGGATGGTGCGCAGGGGGATCTCCTCGGCGTCTTCCAGCCGGAGGCCCTGGTTTTTGATGCCCCAGAGCAGGTCGCCCTCGGTCATCGAGCCCACATATTCTCCCGCCCGGTTCAGCACCGGGATGGTGGAATAGCGGTGGCGTTCCATCTTTTCCAGCGCCTGCCGCAGGGTGAAATCCTCATACAAAAATGCCACATCCTGTTTTGGCGTTAAGAAAAACAACAAATTCACGCGGAAAACCTCACTTTTGCATTACTTTTTCGTTTGTACTCTATCCGATCAACAGCCGGCATCCCCGCCGGCCAAAACGTTCCTGTTTGGAAAAGGCCCGCCCCTTTGGCAAAATGCCGGGCACGGCCCTTTCACCCCTGCTTATTTTAGCACATTTGCCCCTGGGTAGTGTGAAAAAGTTATTAAAAATAGGTGCAATTTTTAATTTTTTCCGTTATCCCTTTTACCCCCGCCCCGGTGCGGATTTTTTGCCGCTTTTGCCTGTTCAATCCCCCTGTTTTATGATATGCTTAAAGGTACGCTGAGTTTCCCTGAAAAGGATGTGTTTTTATGGCTTTTTCCTGGACGCGCGCCGCTGTCTGCCTGGTTTTGAGCGTTTCGCTGCTCACCGGCTGCGGCGCGGCCTCCTCCAGCGAAGCGGCTTCCGCCAGCGGGGCCGGCTCCGCCAGTGCGGCCAGCACCCCCGCCCCCCAGGAGGACGGCTTTCCCACCGCCCTGGTGCTGGGCTACACCCCCAGCACCGGCTTCAATCCCTATCTTGCAAACTCCAACCTGGTGGCCCAGAACGCCGGCCTTTTGTTTGAGGACCTGGTGCGCATTGGGCCGGATATGTCGCTGGAATACCGGCTGGCCCAGTCCATCCAGTGCGCCGGGACCACCGTCACCATCCAGATGCGCCCCGGCTGCACCTTTGCGGACGGCACCGCCATCACCGCCCAGGACGCCGCCGCCAGCCTGCAGGCCGCCAAGGCCAGCGAAATGTACGCCGCCCGCTTTGCCAACGTGCTGGAGATCCAGGCCCAGGGCAGCGCGGTGCAGCTCACGCTGGAACAGCCGGATTCCATGTTCGCCTACCTGTGCGACATCCCGGTGCTGAAAGCTGCCGAGACCGCTTCCCAGCAGCCCACCGCCAGCGGCCGCTACACCTACGGCAGCGGGGCCGCCCTGGTGCGCAACCCGGGCTGCGCCTTTGCCGAACCCTGCCCGGACACCATCTATCTGACCCAGGTGGGCAGCTATGAAGAGATGACCTCCGGCCTTGCCATGGGCACCCTGAACCTGTACACCGCCGCCGATCTGGACGAGGCGGTCTCCGGGTTTTCCAGCCTGTCGGAATACTACCGCACCAACAACCTGGTGTTCGTGGGGGTGAATGCTGCTGTCACTGAGGGGCAGGAAAAAAGCCCCCTGCTCACCACCCCCGGCGGCCGGGCGCTGCTCAGCCAGCTCATCGACCGGCGGCAGATCGCGGAAAAGAGCTTTTACTCCCGGGCCTACCCGGCCACCGGCATCATCAACAACTATTACGACTGCGTCAGCGGCCAGCAGGTGATCCTGGCGGAGGGCGAGCTGGACGCGGCCGCCGCCCAGGCGGACTTTGCCGCCCTGGGCTACACTCTGGACCCGGCCACCGGCTACTATCAGGATGCCGACGGCCAGCGGCTGCGGCTGCGGCTCACGGTGCACAGCGGCAGCACCTACAAGCGCTACGCCGCCTCCCTGTTAAAAGAGCAGATGGCGGAAAAGGGCCTGTATCTGGAGCTGGACGAGGTGCCGGATTTTGACACATATACCCAAAAAATCGCCGCCGGTGATTTTGACCTGTACATTGGCGAGGTCAAGTTGTATAATAATATGGATATGAGTCCCTTTTTTGAGGGCGGGCAGGCAAGCGCCGGCATCGTGCAGAGCGAGGCCCTGCGGGCGGCATACGACGCCTTTAAAGCGGACGTGAACGCCGCCGGCGCCTTTGAAACGGCTTTTGCCGCCGAGATGCCGCTGGTGCCGCTGGTCTGGCGTCACGGCATGGTGGTCCACAGCCAGGGCATCTCCGGGCTGTCCTGCTCCATCAGCGATCCATTTTATTCCCTGGCGGACCTGCGCTTCGGCCAGGCCCAGTGAGCTTATCCCAAAACCGCTGCCGCCGGTGGCGGATACAAATGCAAAGGAGCGTCAGTTTATGATCACATTGCAGAACCCCATGGGCACCATAAGCATGACATCGGATTACTTTGCCGAACTGGTCAGCCAGGCGGCCCGCAGCTGCTACGGCGTGGCCGGCATGGCCACCAGCGGCCGCGGCGATGATCTGAAAAGTCTGATCTTCGGCAGCGACTTCCCTGAAAAGGGCGTGCGGGTCCTCCAGGAGGACGACCGCCTCACCATCGAGCTGCACATCAAGGTGGGCTACGGGCTGAACATCGCCACCATCGTGCGCAGCATCACCCACAAGGTGAAGCACGAGGTGGAAAAAGCCACCGGCCTGCAGGTCGCCCGCATCGAAGTCTCGGTGGACGACATCGTGGCGGACTGAACCCTTTCTTATCTTTCATTTTGAATTTTGACAGAGGTGTGAATATAACATGATTACTGGTAAGATCCTGCGCGACGCCATCATCTCCGGCGCCAACAATATCTCCAACCAGCGTTCCCGCGTGGACGAGCTGAACGTCTTCCCCGTGCC
>CASEVW010000028.1 GCA_949291395.1 uncultured Oscillospiraceae bacterium
ATGGGCGCTCACTCTTGCCCGCAGCTCCGCCAGGCGGAAGGGCTTGGTCAGGTAATCGTCCCCGCCCAGGCCCAGCCCCCGGATCACGTCCGCCTCGTCGGTCCTGGCGGTGAGAAAGAGGATGGGCCCATCCGCCAGGGCACGGATGCGCCGGCAGGTGGCAAAGCCGTCCTCGCCGGGCATCATCACGTCCAGCAAAATGCAGTCCGCCCAGCGGCAGTGGTCTTCGGTGACGGCGCTGCCGCTGGCCAGGGCCGTCACCCGGTGGCCGTCCCGTTCCAGGGCGGCGCACAGCAGGGCCCGCAGGTCGGCGTCATCGTCCACCGCAAGGATATTCGCCATAAAACGCCCTCCTTTGTGTCTCCTTATCCCAGCATCGCCAGCCAGGACAGGGCGTATAAGATGTAAACATGGGCCGGGTAGAACCAGTAGAAAAACCGGCTGTGCCCCGCGCCTCTCTGCCCATTATAGCACAGCAGCAGGGGGATGGCGAAAACCGCCCCCATCCACTCGTTGTAAAGGGTGAACATCTGGGAAAAGGCAAAGCCCGGCTGGCCGTGCATCACAAAAAGCACCAGGCAGAAATGCCAGCCGAACTGCACCGCGAGCAGGGCCGCCAGCTGGGCGTACCGGTTTTTGCGGAACAGATACAGCGCCAGGCCGCACAGCAGCACCGGCAGGCTCAGATCGCCGGTCAGGTTCATAAAGGGAAGCAGGGTGTAGCACAAAAGGCCCAGCACCGGGGCGGTGGCGGGCACCGCCCCGCTCACACCGGACGCCAGGAAGGGCCAGACCAGCAGGAACAGCAGCACCGCCGCCCCCAGGGCCCTCTTCTTTGCCCCCAGCCCGGCCAGCCATTCCAGCCCCTGAAAGACCGCCAGCAGGATCATAAAGGTGAGCATGATGGAGTTTTGGGGATAAAAGCCGTCTGGCCGCACCAAAAGCCCCGCAAAGCGCATCAAAAACAGAAAAAAGCCCATGGGCGCGCCCACCGCCGCGATGCGCAGAAAATAGCGCCGCCGGTCGTGGGTGTGGACAAATCCCTCCACCAGGCAGAACAAAAACAGCGGGGCGGCCAGCCGGCCCACAAGGCTGAACCACTCCGGGATGCGGCCGGTGTAGCTGAACATGTAATAGATGTGGTCCAGCAGCATGGACCCGGCGGCGATGGTTTTCAGGCCGGTTTCGGTGATGCCCCGGCCTTTCGGCAGGGAAAGAACTTGTTCATTCATGGGATATAGCACTCCTTTTTGGGCAATGCCCGTTTCTTCCCCCTTACAGTACCAGCCGATCCTAAGGATTTTATAAGGAATCTTTACAGAAAATGTTCTTTTTGCTAAAATAAGCCCAAGAAAAATGGAAAGGCAAAGCGGAAGGAAGGAGTCGTGCCCGCTGGATATGAAGGAGACCATGGTGGCAGCAAAGGTGCTGCAAGCGGCAAAAATGGGGATCTGGACCATCGAGATCGAACCGGACGGCCAGTCCCGCCTGTATGCGGATGATGTTCTGCTGGAACTGTTTGGCCTGACGGGGCGCCCCTCGCCCGAGGAATGTTTTCAGCACTGGTATCAAAACATCGAGCCCAGTTACCGGTATGCGGTGGACGACGCCCTGCGCCGGATCGTGGAGGGCGAGGTGGTGGAGACCCAGTATCTGTGGCGGCATCCCGAAAGGGGCTGGCGCTACGTGCGCTGCGGCGGACAGAGGGAGCCGGGCGATGCCGCAGCCATCCGGCTGAACGGCTACCACCAGGACGTGACCGGCCGGGTGTCGGTGCAGCGGGAAAAGGAGTGGCTGGAACAGCTGTATTCCGACGTGACCCAGTCCCTGGGCATTTTGTTCGACGGCATCCTGCGGCTGCAATTGCAGGAGAACACGGTGCTGGTGGTGCAAAGCGCGGCCTTCCCGGAGAAGATCGGCCGCACCATGCCCCTGGACCGGTACATCAAGATGCTGCAGCCCTTTTTTGCCGGCAAAGAACTGGGCCGGCTGGCGGAGCTGATGAAACGGGAGACCCTTCTGCGCCTGCGGGCGGAGGGCCGGGACCGGTTCACCCAGGAATGCCCCGTCAAAGGCACCCAGGGCAAGGGCTGGTATGCCTTCACCGTCCTGCTGGACGACCGGCGGGCCGCCCCGGACCACGTGGTGGTGGCAGTGCAGGACATCAGCCGCCAAAAACACAGCGAGGCCCAGACCCACCGCACCTTGCAGACGCTGCGCTACCACGCCCAGCGGGATCCCCTCACCGGGCTATACAACCGGGCGGCGGTGCAGGAATATGTGGACGGCTATCTGGAGACGCAGCCCCCGGAGGAGCTTTCGGCCCTGTTGCTGGTGGATCTGGACAATTTTAAAAGCGTGAACGACACCCTGGGCCACCTGAAAGGGGACCAGGTGCTGTGCGAGGTGGCGGACCTATTGCGTCACGGCTTCCGGGAGAACGACATCATCGGCCGCATCGGCGGGGACGAATTCGTGGTGTTTTTGGGCAACATCAAAACGGCGGAAAACGCCGAGCATTCCGCCCAAAAGCTGGCCGGCTGGCTGCAGCGCACCTACAGCGGCCCCCAGGGCAGCGTGACCATCGGCGGGTCGGTGGGCATCGCCCTGGCGCCCGCCCGCGGGAGCAGCTTCCAGCAGCTGTATCACGGCGCGGACCAGGCGCTCTACCAGGTGAAGGGCCGTACCAAAAACGGCGTGGCGCTCTACCAAAACGACTAAAAATTCAGTTTGTAGAAAAAGTCTGTCCCACAAGAAGAAACATCAAGAATTTGTCCCGTGCCACGGGCATGTACCGGGGCACGGGACACCTTGACAGAAAAACACCCTGATTTTGTGTGCTTCGCGCGCAAAATCAGGGCGTTTTTCTTATGGATCGCAGTCACCGGTCACTGGCCGGAAAATTCCTGTTCCCGCTTGTCGTTGATCTTCCGCTCCAGGTCAAAGGTCTTGTCCAGAATGGGGAACACGATCATCATGCAGATCACCGTGACCAGCGCAAACCCAAACAGGGGCAGCCACAGGGTGGTGTAGGGCAAAAAGGCGATGATCACGCCCCAGTAGACCACCTGCACCGCCGCCATCAAAATGACCTTGGGGGCGTGGCTCAGCGCCAGCAGCAGGCTGTTTTTCAGCAGACTGCCCAAAGGCAGGTCCATCAGCACCAGCTGGGCAAACACAAAGGGGGCCGCCATGGCGGTGGTGAGCACGTTGGCGAACAGCAGCACCAGGCTGGGCAGGCTGGCCTGCGCACCGCTGGTGAGCATAAAGAACAGCATGAACAGCTGGGTGGCAAGCAAAAAGCCCAACAGCATGCCGGGCACAAGGCTGGCTTTCCAGTTTTGGCGCATGGCTTTTTTGTAGGTGTTCCACCAGTAGCCCGGCTCGTCCCGCAGCGCCCGCAGGATGGTGTCGTGCAGGCCGGCATAGCAGGGGCCCAGCAGCAGCCCGCCCAGGATGCCGCCCGCCGCTACGATCAGCACCGACCGGCCCAGGATGCCCAGAAACACCAGGGCAAGCAGCGGGATGTAACCTACCGTGCACAGCACGTTTGCCCGGAACAGATCGCCCATGTCCCGCCCCATGATCTCGCCAAAGCGGGCCAGGCCCTTTTTGCGGGGCTCGTCCTTGCGCACGCCGGGGCCGGGCTTATTGTAATTGGAATGAAAAAGACCCATCGTTTTTCTTGCTCCTTTTTGTTTTTTGTGCCAAAAGAAAATAGGGGTATCGTTTTATTTGTAGCATATTTTCTGGAAAATTACAACGAAAATCACAAAGAATGATAAAAGAATAACGATATACCGCCCAATGGTAACAGCAAAATGACGATTTTGGTTTGGTTTTTGTGCGCTGTGCATAATAATTTTAAAGCAGATGCGTGTATTTCGATGAAAATGAGGAAAACACCTTGAAAACCAAACGCGAGGGGATTATAATAATGGTGCCGGAAACGTTTCCGGCAACGTTTCGTATTTTTCGACTACCGAAGGGAGAGGGGACGATCCACAGTGACCATCAAGGACATCGCGCGGGAGAGCGGATATGCCATCAGCACGGTGTCCCGTGCGCTGAACGATCACCCCGACGTGAGCGAGGAGGCCAAGGCGCGCATCCGCCGCATCGTGGAGGAAAAGGGCTTTGTGCCAAACTCCAACGCCCGCAAGCTAAAGCAGACCGAGGCAAAAAGCATCGTGTTCGTGGTGAAGAGCACCGCCAACATGTTCTTTGCCGGCATGCTGGTGGAGCTGCAGCAGCTGGCCCGTCAGGCCGGGTACGACGGCGTGGCCCAGTACCTGGACGAGGACGGCGACGAGATCCAGCTGGCCCGGCAGCTGTGCCGGGAACTGAAGCCCAAGGGCATCATCTTTTTGGGCGGCAGCGCCGAGCACTTCCGCCAGGGGTTCGATAAGATCAAGATCCCCTGCGTGCTGGCCACGGTGGTCAGCGAAGACCTAAAATTTGCAAACCTTTCCATGGTAGGCGTGGACGACCGAAAGGCCGCCCGCCAGGCCATCGACCATCTGCTGGACCAGGGCCACCGGGACATTTTGATCCTGGGCGCGGACCCGGCGTTCAGTAACCCCAGCCAGAAGCGTTTGGAAGGCTGCCAGGACAGCTTTTCCGCCCACGGCATGGCCCTTGCCCCCCGGCGCTACCTGCGCACCAGCTTCAGCTTTGAAGCGGCCTACCAGACCATGCGCCAGTGGCTGCAGGAGGGCCAGCGGCCCCAGGCAGTGTTCGCCATGAGCGACACCACCGCCATCGGCGCCATCCGGGCGCTGAACGACGCCGGGCTGCAGGTCCCCCGGGACGTTTCGGTCATCGGCTTCGACGGGGTGGAACTGGCCCGCTTTTACACCCCCCGGCTGTGCACCATGTGCCAGCCCTCGGCCCGCATCGCAAAGACCAGCGTGCAGCTTCTGCTGGACTGCATCGAGCGGGGCCAGCCCGCCCGCACCGTTCTGCTGGACGCCGAGCTGGTGCCCGGCGAGTCGGTGGCGGCCCGGGCCTGAATCCGTATCCCTGCGGGAGGGTTCCCGCATAAACATATGAAAAGGAGAAAGCACTATGAAAAAGGCACTTGCACTCGTGCTTGCAGCAGCCATGGCGTTTAGTTTTGTCGCCTGCGGCGGCTCCGGCACATCCACCTCGCAATCCACTGCTGCCAGCGGCGGCACCAGCACCTCCACCGCATCCACCGGCACCGCTACCGGCGATGCTTCCGGCGGCAAGGTCTACTACCTGAACTTCAAGCCCGAACAGGCTGACCAGTGGGTAGAATTGGCGGCCCAGTACACCGAAGAGACCGGCGTTCCCGTGGACGTGGTCACCGCCGCTTCCGGCACCTACGAGTCCACCCTGAAGTCCGAGATGGCCAAGAGCGAGGCCCCCACCCTGTTCCAGGTGAACGGCCCTGTTGGCCTGGCGGCTTGGAAGGACTACTGCTACGACCTGTCCGACACCGAGCTGTACAAACAGCTCACCAGCGACTCCTTTGCCCTGAAAGACCCCGACGATCCCAATAAGGTGGACGGCGTGGCCTACGTGATCGAGACCTACGGCCTGATCTACAACAAGGCCCTGCTGAACGAGTACATCGCCAAGGATTACGCCGTGATCGAGGACATCGCCGAGATCAACAACTTCGACACCCTGAAGGCTGTGGCCGAGGACATCACCGCCCATCAGGACGACCTGGGCTTTGCTGCCTTCGCCAGCGCCGGCATGGACTCCTCTTCTGACTGGCGGTTCAAGACCCACCTGGCCAACCTGCCCATCTACTACGAGTACCAGGCCGATGGCATCACCTCCACCGAGGCCATCAAGGGCACCTACCTGGAGAACTACAAGAACGTTTGGGACCTGTACATCAACAACGCCACCTGCGAGCCCACCATGATCGGCTCCAAGACCGGTGACGACGCCGCTGCCGAGTTCGCCATGGGCGAGGCCGTGTTCTACCAGAACGGCACCTGGGGCTATGACCAGGTGAAGGGCTACGAGGTAGCCGACGAGGATATGGGTATGATGCCCATCTACATCGGCATGGAAGGCGAAGAGAACCAGGGCCTGTGCACCGGTTCCGAGAACTACTGGTGCATCAACGCCAAGGCCAGCGAGGAAGACATCCAGGCCACCATCGATTTCGTTGAGTGGTGCATCACCAGCGAGACCGGCAAGACCGGCCTGAAGGACATGGGCTTTGTTTGCCCCTTCACCGGCTTCACCGAAGAGTTCCTGCCCGCTAACCCCCTGGTGACCGCTGCCAACGAGGACGTGGCTGCCGGCCACAAGACCGTTGACTGGTGCTTCACCACCATGCCTTCCGAAGAGTGGAAGAACGGCGTGGGCGCCGCTCTGCTGGAGTACGCTCAGGGCACCGGCGACTGGAGCGCTGTGGAGACCGCTTTCGTAGACGGCTGGGCCACCGAGTACGCAGCTGCCAACGGCTGATCGGGTCTTTGCGTGAACGCACACCCAATTACAAACACATACCTTGCGTTTCGAATGGGCGGGCAGGTTCTGCCCGCCCATTCTTTTTGACCGAAGAGCACCTGCCTGCCGGGCACATCCAGGGCCGGCGGCTGCGGGCCGGAACCTTTGGCGGGCGCGCGCCGTCTGCCGGTAAGCCAAATGAGGAGGGAACCTGTTTATGGAACGGGCGGTAAAAAAATATTTTGCCATCTTCGCACTGCCCACTCTCATCGCCTTTGTGATCGGGTTTATCGCCCCTTTTATCGAGGGCGTCTATCTTTCGTTTTGTGAATTCACCACCATCACCGACGCAAAATTTGTCGGTTTAAAAAACTATCTCCGCGTGTTTGAGGACCCCACCTTCATCCATTCTCTGTGGTTCACCGCCCTGTTCACGGTGGTCACGGTGGTCCTCATCAACGTGCTGGCCTTTACGGTGGCCCTGCTGCTCACCAAGACCTTTAAAGGCACCAATCTGTTCCGGGGCGTGTTCTTTATGCCCAACCTGATCGGCGGCATCGTGCTGGGCTACACCTGGCAGCTGATCCTGAACGGCATCTTCGGCCTGTTCGACCGCACCCTGACCTACAGCGCCTCCTATGGTTTCTGGGGCCTGGTCATCCTGATGTGCTGGCAGCAGGTGGGCTATATGATGATCATCTACATCGCCGGCCTGCAAAGCATCCCGGGCGATCTGTACGAGGCGGCCCGCATCGACGGCGCCAACAGCCGCCAGTGCCTGTTCCGCATCACCCTGCCCATGTCCATGCCGTCCATCACCATCTGCACCTTCCTGACCCTGACCAACGGCTTTAAGCTGTACGACCAGAACCTGGCGCTGACCAACGGCCAGCCCTCGGATATGACCGAGATGCTCGCCCTGAACATCGTGAACACCTTCTACGGCCGCAACGGCTGGGAGGGCGTCGGCCAGGCCAAGGCCGTGATCTTCGCGATCCTGGTGGCCATCCTGGCGCTGCTTCAGAACCGGATGACCCGCTCTAAGGAGGTGCAGCAGTAATGAACGACAGACCCAAACACGGTTGGATCTACACCACCGTTTTTTCCATCATCAGCCTGATCTATATCTCTCCCATCCTGATGATCCTGATGAACAGCTTTAAGAAAAAGGCGTACATCAACCGCATGCCCTTCCAGATGCCCAACGAAAAGACCTTTGTCGGCATGGAAAACTATGTGGAGGGCCTGCGCAAGACCGATTTCTTCAGCGCCTTTGGCTACAGCCTGTTCATCACCATCGCCAGCGTTGCGGTGATCCTGCTGTGCACCTCCATGTGCGCCTGGTACATCAGCCGGGTGCACACCTGGTACACCAAAGCCATCTACACCCTGTGCCTGATCTCCATGGTGGTGCCCTTCCAGATGGTCATGTTCCCGCTGTCCAAGATCAGCGACATGATGCACCTGGGCAACCCCGTGGGCATCATCCTGATCTACCTGGGCTTCGGCGCGGGCCTTGCGGTGTTCATGTTCACCGGCTTTATGCGCAGCGTGCCCATCGAGGTGGAAGAAGCCGCCATGATCGACGGCTGCAACCCCATCCAGACCTTCTTCCGGGTGGATCTGGCCATGCTCAAACCCACTCTGGTGAGCGTTGGCATCCTGGAGACCATGTGGATCTGGAACGACTACCTGCTGCCCAGCCTGGTGCTGGACCTGCGCAAGTACAAGACCATCCCCATCGCCATCCAGTACCTGAAGGGCGGCTATGGCTCGGTGGACTGGGGCGCCATGATGGCGATGCTGGTGCTGGCCATCATCCCCATCATCGTGTTCTATCTGTGCTGCCAAAAATACATCATCAAGGGCGTGGCCGCCGGCGCGGTCAAGGGCTGATCCGAGCATAGCCCCCTTGAAAGGAGCGAGCGTGTTGAAACGAGCAAGCGGCATACTGCTGCCCATCTCCAGCCTGCCGGGGCCCTGGGGCATCGGCACTCTGGGCGAGGCGGCCCGGCGCTTTGTGGATTTTCTCAGCGCTGCGGGCCAGACCTACTGGCAGATCCTGCCCATCGGCCCCACCGGCTATGGCGACAGCCCCTACCAGAGCTTTTCCGCCTTTGCGGCGAATCCCTATTTCATCGACCCGGCGCAGCTGGTCAGGGACGGCCTGCTCACCGAAGAGGAGACCCGGCGGGACTGGGGAGCCGACCCCGCCCGGGTGGACTACGGCGCGCTGTACCAAAACCGCCACGCCATGCTGGCGCTGGCGGCCCGGCGGCTGCCGGAGGATGACCCGGGCTTTGCGGCCTACCGCAGCGCCCAAAGCGCCTGGCTGGAGGACTATGCCCTCTTTATGGCGCTGAAAGAAGAAAACGGCCAGCAGAGCTGGTACCATTGGCCGGACCCGGTGCGGCTGCGCCAGCCCGAAGCGCTGGCCCAGGCCCGCAAGCGGCTGGCCGGGCCGGTGAGCTACTGGCAGAAGGTGCAGTACCTGTTCCACCGCCAGTGGACCGCCCTGCTGGACTACGCCCACCAAAAGGGCGTGCAGATCATCGGCGACATCCCCATCTATGTCTCGCCGGATTCCTCGGACATCTGGGCCAGCCCCGAGCTGTTCCAGACCGACGAGGACCGGCGGCTGACCCGGGTGGCGGGCTGCCCGCCGGACGCCTTCGCGGCGGACGGCCAGCTGTGGGGCAACCCCCTGTACGACTGGCCCTACCACCACAAGACCGGCTATGCCTGGTGGTTGCGGCGGCTGCGCCACGCACTCACCGTGTACGACGTGGTGCGCATCGACCACTTCCGGGGCTTCGAGAGCTATTTCTCCATCCCGGCACAGGACGACACCGCCAAAAACGGCTGCTGGCAGCCCGGCCCCGGCATGGACCTGATCGGGGCCATCCACAAGGCCCTGCCGGAGGCCCGGATCATCGCGGAAGACCTGGGCTATTTGACCAAAGAGGTCAAGCAGCTGCTGGAGGACAGCGGTTATCCCGGCATGAAGGTGCTGCAATTCGCCTTCGACCGGCGGGAGGCAGGGGACTACCTGCCCCACAACTATGTGGCCAATTCGGTGGCCTACACCGGCACCCACGACAACACCACCACCGCCGCCTGGGAGGGCGAAGCCCATCCGGAGGACGTGGTGCGGGCCAGGGCCTACCTGCACAGCGTGGGCGAGCCCTTGGTGGACAGCTTCATCCGGGGCGCCTTTGCCAGCGTGAGCCGGATCGCCATCGTGCCCATGCAGGACTGGCTGGGCCTGGGGGCCTGGGCCCGGATGAACGTGCCCAGCCGCCCGGACGGCAACTGGCAGTGGCGCATGGCCGAGACGGACGCCAGCGAAGCACTGGCCCAGCGCATCGCCGCACTGACCCGCCTTTATGGCCGGGAAAACGCATAAGCAAGACAAAAGCAGAGGGAGGTTTTCCGCCCTCTGCTTTTTCGTTGTCCGCAAGGGGAGGAATGCCATTCTTTGCTTTTTCTTTTGGCCAGGATATGGTACAATAAAAGAACCATGCACGCAGGCCCGCCTTTGGCGGGGCTGCGGAGAAACCGGGCAGCCCCGCCCGGGCATAAAGGAGACGGAACATGCGCACCATTGTCTGGTTTATCTATTTTTGGCTGTATCTTTTGTTCAAATGGCCCGCGATGCACAAGGGCCTCAAAGCCCTGGAACAGGGCGACTGGGCCACAGGCGATGCCCTGGCGGCCCGCTGGGTGCCGGACTGGGCCGGAAAGCTGCTGCGGCTGGCCGGTGTGACCATCACCGTAACGGGCAAGGAGAACATCCCCGCCGGGCGGCCCTGCGTCTTCGTGGGCAACCACCGCAGCTATTACGATATCCCCCTGATGCTCACCCAGCTGGACGCCCCTCACGCCCTGGTGGCAAAAAAAGAGGTGGGCAAGATCCCCCTGGTGCGGGGCTGGATGCGCCTTTTGCACTGTGTGTTCCTGGACCGGGAGGATGCCCGCAAGGCGATGGCAAGCCTGAACGAGGCCACCGAAAACCTGAAAAAGGGTTACTCGGTGGTCATCTTCCCGGAAGGCACCCGCAACAAGGGAGAAGAAGGCTCGCTGCTGGAATTCAAAGGCGGCGCCTTCCGCATCGCCACCAAGGCGAAAGCCCCCCTGGTGCCGGTGGCCATCACCGGCAGCCGGGACATCATGGAGAACAACGGCGGCTGGATGAAGCCGGCCCATGTGACCATCCAGATCCTGCCGGCCATCGAGACCGAGGCCCTGAGCCGGGAGGAACTGAAAGAACTGCCCCAGCGCACCGCCCGCCTCATCGGCGAGCAGCTGCAAAAAAACAAGGGATGAATCGAAAGAGGTGACACGTATATGGCAAGCGCCCGCTATACCCTGAACATCGACCCGGAGGATCTGAAACCGGAACCCCCTCCCCAGCGCACCAAAAAGCAGAAGCTGGAAAACTGGTGGCATTATCACTGGATCCAGTTGGTGGTGCTGGCTGTGGTGGTGCTGCTGGCCGGGTATTTTATCTACCAGGCGGTGAGCCGGGTACGGCCGGACTACCAGATCGCACTGGTGAGCAGCCTGCCGGTGCCCCAGCAGGTCACCGACCAGCTGGAGACCGGCCTTGCCGCCCTTGGCCAGGACGTGAACGGCGACGGCGACACGGTGGTGCAGCTGAACGTCTACCAGGTGAGCTTTGCCGAGCCCGATTGGGGCGACGCCCCCGCTTCGGACGTGGGCCAGGCCATGGGCGAGATGACCCAGGGCTACACCCAGATGGCGGAATCCACCGTGCTCACCGCCGATCTGTCGGCGGGGGACAGCACCATCTTTCTGCTGGACGACCCCGAGGGCTTCCAAACCGCCTACGGGGCGCTGTCTGACCTGGAGGGCGTGTTCCCCCAGGCAGAGAACAGCATGGAGGGGGTCGTGCTGTACGACTGGAGCGCCTGCCCGGCGCTGACGGCACTGGACCTGGGCGAATACACCAACGCCCTGGGCGAGACCATGACCGGCCAGGAATGCATGAGCCGCTTTGTGGTGGCCCGGCGGGGCTTTGGGGAAAAGCAGCCGGAGACCCTGGCCCAGGACGAGGCCCTGCTGGCGGCCATGACCGCCGGGGCCGCGGCCCGATGAAAGGGCTGGCGGCCCGGCTGCGGGCGCTGATGGGGGGCAAAAAGCGGTCCCCGGCGCAAAAGCGGCCCCCCATCGAAAACCCTTACCGGCGGTTTTACACCGCCGACCGCAGCTTTGAGGAGCTGGTGCGCCGCGCCCGTGAGACCCGGCCCGGGAAAAAGGGATCCTGATCCAAAGCCGAGGACAAAGCTTTCTTACCCGGACTCGGCGAAGGGGCCCCGGCGTTCGCCGGGGCCCTTGTTTTTTGAAAAAATGCGGGCAAAGGGCAAAAAAACACCGGCCGGGCCGTTGTGCGAAAGTCCGGTTTATGATATACTTTAACACATTAGAATGGCAGATAAAACGGCGGGAGGGCGTTGCATGCAGGAGAAGAACACCACACAGGAACGCTTACAGCAGATCGACCGGCAGATGGCCCGGCTGTTCTGCCAGCGCATGGAGCTGGCGGCCAGCGAGGCCCGGCAAAGCCAGCAGCTGCCACAGCAAACGCCGCCTGCACTGCCCGAAGCGGGGCAGTGGCCCGGCGACGAGGCCCTGCTGCCCTATTACAAAGACTATCTGGAACAGCTCAAGGCACTGGAGCGGCAGTACCAGCTGCAGGTGCTGGGGCGGGACCGGGTGGCCTACCAGGGGGTGGAGGGGGCCTTTTCTCACATCGCCCTGCGCCGGCTGTTCCCCCGGGCCAAGGCCGTCAGCTATCCCACCTGGGCGGCGGTGTTCGAGGCCGTGCGCACCGGCGAGGCCGCTTACGGGGTGCTGCCCTTTGAAAACAGCCATGCGGGGGATGTGTCCGCCGTGCTGGACCTGTGCTTTGCCTATCAGGATGTGAACGTCTGCCAGGTGTACGATCTGCCGGTGCGCCAGAACCTGCTGGCCCTGCCGGGGACAAAGCTGGCCCAGATCCGGCGGGTGGTCAGCCATCCCCAGGCAATTGCCCAAAGCCAAGCCTTTCTGGACCGGCTGGGCCTGCCCGCCGACCAGTGCGTGAACACCGCCCTGGCCGCAAAGCAGGTGGCCGAAAGCGGCGATATGACCCTGGCAGCCATCGCCAGCGAGGAGACCGCCCAGCTGTACGGGCTTTCGGTGCTGGCCGCCGGCATCAACTCCGACGGGGACAACACCACCCGGTTCATCGTCATCACAAAACAGCCGCCGCAGGCCGGCGACCGGTTCAGCCTGCTATTCACGGTGGACCACAAGGCCGGCATGCTGGCCCGGGTGATCCAGGCCATCGGTGAGGCGGGGTTCAACATGGAATGCATCAAAAGCCGGCCGATGCCCGGCGTACCCTTTGAATACTATTTTTATGTGGAATTGGAAGGCCAGCCCGACCGGCAGGCAAGCAAGGCTCTGCTGGCGGCGCTGCGCAAGGTTTGCAACACTCTGCGGGTATTGGGGGTCTACACAAAATGAACAGACAGACAAGGAGCAACGAAGGTATGAAACTGACCATGCGGCTGGGCGCGCGCAGCTACGACATCATCTTGAAGCGGGGCGCGCTGAAAAACGTGAGCCTGCTGGCGAATCTGAACCGAAAGGTGCTGATCGTCACCGACAGCGGGGTGCCGCTGGAATACGCCGAAACGGTGAAAGCCCAGTGCAAAGAGGGGCACATCGTGGTGATCCCCCAAGGCGAGGGCAGCAAGTGCCTGCGCACCTATGAGATGCTGCTGACCCAGATGCTGGAAAAGGGCTTCAGCCGCAGCGACCTGGTCATCGCCGTGGGCGGCGGCGTGGTGGGGGACCTGGCGGGCTTTGCGGCCGCCACCTATATGCGGGGGGTGGACTTCATCAACTGCCCCACCACCACCCTGTCCCAGATCGACTCCTCCATCGGCGGCAAGGTGGCCGTGGACCTGGGGGCCGCCAAGAACATCGTGGGGGCCTTCTGGCAGCCCCGGCTGGTGGTGGTGGACCCGGACACCCTGATCACCCTGCCCCGCCGCCACTTCGTCAACGGCCTGGCCGAGAGCGTCAAGATGAGCCTGACCAGCGACGCCGAGCTGTTCCAGATCTTCGAGACCGAGGACGCCCAGCGGAACATCGAGACCATCATCTACCGCAGCCTGCGCATCAAAAAGGCCGTGGTGGAAAAGGACGAGACCGAGCAGGGCCTGCGGGCCATTCTGAACTTCGGCCACACCCTGGGCCACGGCATCGAGGCGGTAAAGGGCATCACCGGGCGGCGCAAAAACGGCCTGTATCACGGCGAGTGCGTGGCCCTGGGCATGCTGCCCATGATCGAGGACAAGCAGCTGGCCAAGCGGGTGCGGGCGGTGTACCGCAAGCTGGGCCTGCCCGCCCGGGCCGGCTACAACAAGGAAAAGGTGTGGAGCTATATGCTCCACGACAAAAAATTCCGGGACGGCCAGATCACCCTGGTCAAGGTGCCCGGCCTGGGCTGCTGGCGGCTGGACAAGGTGCCCCCCGAGCAGCTGAAAGAGATCCTGATGGGGAAGTGATCCGATGAAAAATACATACGGCAGCGCCGTGACCCTGACCATCTTCGGCGAGAGCCACGGCCCGGCCATCGGCGCCGTGCTGGACGGCATCGCCGCGGGCATCCCGGTGGACGAGGCCTTCCTGGCCGCCCAGATGGAAAAGCGGCGGGCAAAGGGCGGCGGGCTGTCCACCAGCCGGGTGGAGGCGGACAAGCTGCGCTTTTTGAGCGGGGTGTACAACGGCCGCACCACCGGCACCGCCATCGCCTTTGTGATCGAAAACACCAACACCCGCTCGGGGGATTACGCCAAGACCCTGGGCCTGTGCCGCCCGGGCCATGCGGACTATACCGCCCATGTGAAATACCAGGGCTTTGGGGACTTCCGGGGCGGCGGCCATTTTTCCGGCCGCATCACGGCGGCCCTCTGCGGGGCAGGGGCGCTGTGCCAGAGCATCCTGCTGGCAAAAGGCATCCGCATCGGCACCCATGCCGCCCGCCTTGCCGGCGTGGCGGATGAGG
>CASEVW010000029.1 GCA_949291395.1 uncultured Oscillospiraceae bacterium
ATCCTGGACCGGCGGCTGCGCTGCGTGGGCGACCCGGTGGCCCTGGTGGCCGCCGAGACCGAGGCGGCTGCCGCCAAGGCGGTGGGCCTCATTAAAGTAAAATACAAGGTGCTGGAGCCCCTTTTGGACTTCACCCAGGCCAAGGACAACCCCATCCTGGTGCACCCGGAAGAGGACTTCAAGGCCCTGTGCCCGGTGGGGGCGGACAACAAGCGCAACCTGTGCAGCACCGACTGCATGGAGAACGGGGATGTGGAGGCCGAGCTGGCCCAGTGCCCGGTGGTGATCGAGCGGACCTTCTACACCAAGGCCAACAACCAGGCCATGATGGAGCCCTTCGTCACCTTCAGCTATCTGGATGAATACGGCCGGCTGACCCTGGTCAGCTCCACCCAGGTGCCTTTCCATGTGCGGCGCATTTTGGCCAACGCCCTGGAGATGAGCAAGGCTAACATCCGGGTCATCAAGCCCCGCATCGGCGGCGGCTTCGGCGCAAAGCAGAGCGCCGTGAGCGAGGTGTACCCGGCCTTCGTCACCATCAAGACCGGCCGCCCCGCCTGCCTGTGCTTCACCCGCCAGGAGAGCCAGGCCAACGGCTCCCCCCGCCACCAGATGCGGGTGAAGGTGCGCATCGGCGCGGACGAGGACGGCACCATCCGGGCCATCGACGTGGACGCCCTGTCCAACGCGGGCGCTTACGGTGAGCACGGCCCCACCACCGTGGGCCTGGTGGGCACCAAGTCCATCTCGCTGTACGGCAGCCTGAAGGCCGCCCGCTTCAACAGCGAGGTGGTCTATTCCAACACCATGGGCGCGGGGGCTTACCGGGGCTACGGCGCTACCCAGGGCATCTTTGCGGTGGAGAGCACCGTGAACGAGCTGGCCGCCCGGCTGAACATGGACCCCTGCAAGCTGCGGGAGAAGAACATGGTGCGCCTGGGCCAGAAATTCGCCATGTATTACGGCGAGGACTGCACCAGCTGCACCCTGGACAAGTGCATGGAGACCGCCAAGCGGATGATGGACTGGGACAACAAGTACCCCTGCAAGGTGCTGGAAAACGGCCACATCCGCAGCGTGGGCGTGGCCATGGCCATGCAGGGCAGCGGCATCTCCGGCGTGGACATCGGCAGCGTGGAGATCCGGCTGAACGATGACGGCTTCTATACCCTGCTGGTGGGCTGCACCGACATGGGCACCGGCTGTGACACCATCCTCACCCAGATGGCCGCCGACTGCCTGGACTGCGACATGGAGAACATCGCGGTGCGGGGCGTGGACACCGACCAGAGCCCCTACGACTGCGGCTCCTACGCCTCCTCCACCACCTACGTCACCGGCATGGCGGTGGTAAAAGCCTGCCAGACCCTGCGGGGCAAGATCCTGGCCCAGGGCGCGAAGATGCTGGATGTGCCGGAAGATGCCGCCGAGTTTGACGGCAAGCGGGTGTTTGTGCCCGGCACCGACAAGGAAGTGAGCCTTTCCGCCATCGGCTACGCCAGCTTTGAGGGCCACGCCCGGTGCATCTCCGCCTGCGAGAGCCATTCCTCGCCGGTGTCGCCCCCGCCCATGATGGTGGGCATGGCCGAGATCGACCTGGACCCCGCTACCGGCAAGGTGGAACTGGTGGACTATGTGGCCGCCGTGGACTGCGGCACCGTGGTGAACAAAAACCTGGCCCGTGTGCAGACCGAGGGCGGCATCGTGCAGGGCATCGGCATGGCCCTGTATGAGGACATCCAGTACACCAAGAACGGCCGGATGATGAACGACTCCTTCCTGCAGTACCGCATCCCCACCCGGCTGGAAGCGGGCCGCATCCGGGTGGAGTTTGAGTCCAGCTACGAGCCCAGCGGCCCCTTTGGCGCCAAGAGCATCGGCGAGCTGGTGATCAACACCCCGGCCCCGGCGATCCTGGGCGCGATCCAAAACGCCACCGGCGTTGCCTTCCACACCCTGCCGGTGAAACCGGAGGACGTGGCCATGGCGCTGGCCGAAAAAGAACCCCAGAAATAATACCAAAAGAAAATAAGCCTCTTTGCGGCATACTACCGCAAAGAGGCTTGTTTTTTGCGCGCCGCAAACCCTGTCAAATAAGGAAGATTTGTGGACATTTTGTGTAAAGTACGCTATAATTTTTGGGAATCACAACAAAGAGAGGAAAACGCCGATATGCTTGATTTCTTTGCCAGTGGGATGTATGGCCGGCTGGACACGCTTCTGGCCGGGTGGGCGCTGGGGCTGTGCTGGCTGGCGGGCCTTGCCGCCGTAAAGGGCGGCACCCTACGGGAAAAAGCCGTCCGGTTTTGGCGCGGGGAGGAGTTTTTGTTCGGCGGCTGGGGCGGCGAGGCCCGGGCCGAGGCGGGCAGCTGGCTGTTCCTGATCGCGGTGGTGGCCTTACAGCTGGACACTTTTTTCTTCAACAGCCTGCTGCGGGAATCGGCGGCGGACGTTTGCAGCGTTTTCGCCGCCATCAACGACGTTGTCTATTGCTGGGCCCTGGTGCTGAAGATGGTGCTGTTCACCCGGTATTCCGGCAGGCAGCTGGGGGCGGGGTTCTGCTTTTTCTTCGTGCTGCGCTGGGTGTATCTGAACAACCACGTCTACTGGATGATCCTGGGCGTGCTGTTCTTGCTGGCCGCCAAGGACGTGCGGCTGCGCCGCACCCTGAAAGCGGCCCTGGCGGCGAGCGCTGTCAGCTTTGCGGCGGTGGCTCTGGGATCCATCGCCGGATGGGTGCCCACCCTGCGCACCGAGGATTTTCAGGGCAGCGGCCGGATGCGGGACAGCTTTGGCTACGGCTGGTATAACACCACCGGCGCTGTGCTGCTGGCGCTGTGCCTCATGTACCTGTGCTGGCGGCAGGTGAAAAACCTGCGCTGGTATGATTTTGGCGTGCTGTGCGCCGTTTTGGCCTTCTGCCATCTGGGCCCCAACAGCCGGGCGGCCACCGTGTGCATCGCCCTGCTGTTGGTGCTGGCGGTGGTGCTGCGCTTTTGGCCCGGCATCGCCCGCCCGGCGGCGGTGCGGGGGCTGGCGGCGGCGGTGCCCCTGCTGGCCTTTGGGGTGAGCATGTTGGGCAGCTGGTTTTACGACCCGGAAAACCCGGTGATCCACGCCATCGACATTTTGCTGGGCGGCCGGATGCGGCTGGGCAACGAGGTGCTCACCCAGACCCATCTGGCCATTGCCGGGCAGGGCCTGTGGAACGAGGGCTTCATCGTGGACAATTACTATGTATACCTGTGGGTCTACGGCGGGCCGGTGGCCAGCCTGCTGATCTGGGGGGCGGTGGCGCTGCTTTTGTGGCGGCTTTTGAAAAAGGGCGCTGTTACCGAGAGCGCCTGCCTGCTGGCCATGCTGGCCCACGCCATGATGGAGGGGCATTTCATCTGGCCCTGCATCAACGTGACGCTCTGGCTGCTGCCCGTGGCGGTCTATCTGCTGCCCCAGGCCCGCACGCCGGACTTTGCGCCGCTTCCCCGGCGCAAAGAACCGCAAGCCAACTAAAAAAGCCCTCCGCCGCTGGCCCGTAGCGGGCAGCGGCGGGGGACTCGTTTTGAAATGGGACGATCAGGGGGCGATGGCGCTTTCCAGCGTATAGCCTTCCAGATAATAGGCATCGGCCTGGTGGGTACTGGCCCGCTTGTCCTCCGGCGGCGGGGTCATGTAGTCGCCAAATTCCGCGGTGAGGTAGGCATCCGGGTCGCTGACGGCCCAGAACTGCCCGTCCTCAAAGGGGATGAGGGCCAGATCCTGAAAATAGCTGGCCTTATGCACCCACATGGCGTCCCAGGTGTAGCCGCCGCAGCACAAAAGCGCGGAGCCGGGCTGGCTGTATTTTTGATGCAGCGAGAGCAGCCGGCGGCTCACCCAGGCGGGGGAGAGCAGCGCCCCGGCGGTTTGGGCAAACAGCTTTTTCGGCCCCTGGTAGATGGCGGGGGCGGTGTATACCGCGTTGTGCAGCATGCTGTACAGCCGGTGTTTTTTGCGCAAAGTCTCCAGCGCTTTGGGGTCGGAGGGGCAGCCATCCAGCGGGAACAGATCCACGAACACGTGGCCCAGGGCGTACTGGGGCCGGGTGATGCGGCTGATGAACTCTACCCGCTTGTTCACCACCTTGCCGAACCGGTAGGGCAGGGAAACGTCCGTTTCGCCGTTGCGGAACTCCATGTGGGCGGGCAGCTCCTGGGGCAGGATCTGGCACAGGCGCTGGTAGTCCGCCCGGGGCAAGAGAAGATCCACGTCGTCGTCCCAGGGGATGAAGCCCTTGTGGCGCACCGCCCCCAGGATGCTGCCGGCGGCCAGGGAATAGCGGATGCCGTGTTTTTCGCAGATGCGGTGGATGGTCTTTAAGATGTCCAGCTCCACCAGCTGGATCTCCCGCAAAGGCAGCGGGGCGCGGTTTTCGTTGGCGGGCATAATGACAAAACAACACCTTTCTGAAAACGGGCAGAGTGCCCGGAATCGATCGTACAAACCGGACTTTAGTATAACACAGCTTTTGTTTGAATTCAATTTACACAGGCGGCAGGCGGCGCGGGGCCTGCCGCAAAAAGGGAGGAAACTTTTTGTGACCACGCCACATGCAGAACAAAACAAAAAGGCCTGGGCGAAGATCCTGAAGGTGCTGGATGCCCGGCCGGAGGACATCCAGGACCTGCGGCCGGCCAAGGCGGGCATGACCAACGACTCCTTCGCCTTTGTGTGCCGGGGCAGCCGCTACATGCTGCGCTTTCCCGGCCAGGGCAGCGAAAAGCTCATCGATCGGCGGCAGGAATGGCAGGTGTACCAGGTGGTGAGCACGCTGGGCATTTCGGACCCGCTGGTCTACCTGGACCCGGACACTGGGCTGAAGCTGTCCCGCTTTTTGGAAAACGCCCGCAACTGCGACGCGGCTAAGAGGGACGAGGTGGCGCTGTGCATGGCCCAGCTGCGCCGTTTCCACCAAACCGGCGCAAAGGTGGGGCATCGTTTTGATATGTTCCAGCATATGTATCATTATCAGTCCCTGTGGAACGGCAAGCCCTCCCGCCATGGGGACCATCAGCAGGTGACCGACCAGGTGCTGGCGCTGCGGCCTTTGGTGGAAAAGTACGCCGCGCCGGAGGTGCTGTGCCACATCGACGCGGTGCCGGATAACTTTTTGCTGTGGGATGAAGCGGACGGCGCCCAGGTGCGCCTGATCGACTGGGAGTATGCGGGCATGCAGGACCCCCATGTGGACCTGGCCATGTTCGCGTTGTACGCCATGTATTCCAAAGAGCAGCTGGATGAGCTGATCGACCTGTATTTTGCCGAGGGCTGCCCGCCCCCGGTGCGGGCCAAGATCTACGGCTATATGGCCATCGGCGGCCTGCTTTGGAGCAACTGGTGCGAGTACAAGGAGCATCTGGGCATGAAGTTCGGCCCCTATTCCGATTTTCAATACCAGTGCGCCAAAGAGTACAGCCGTTTGTGCAGGGAGGCATTCAAAACGCTGGAATAGGAGGAAAAGATCCATGGAGAAGGTGGATAACGCCATTATCCTGGCGGCGGGCATGTCCAGCCGGTTTGCGCCGCTGTCTTACGAAACGCCCAAGGGCCTGTTGGAGGTGCGGGGCGAGGTGCTGGTGGAGCGGCAGATCCGCCAGCTGCGGCAGGCCGGTGTGGAGCAGGTCGTTCTGGTCACCGGTTACCGGGCCGAGGAGTTTGCCTATTTGAAGGAAAAATACGGCGTGACCCTGGTGCATAACCCGGAATACGACACCCGCAACAACAACGGCAGCATCTACGCCGCCCGGGAATATCTGGGCAATTCCTACATCTGCTCGTCGGACAATTATTTTGTGGAAAACCCCTTTGAGGACCAGGTGGAGGGCAGCTATTATTCCGCCGTGTACGCCCCCGGCGAAACGGCGGAGTGGTGCATCCAGACCGACGCAGAAGGCTGGATGCAGAACGTGACGGTGGGCGGCCGGGATTCCTGGGTGATGCTGGGGCATGTGTTCTGGTCGAAGCAGTTCAGCCAGACCTTTTTGCAGATCCTGGAGCGGGAATACCACCGGCCCGAAACAGTGGGCAAGCTGTGGGAGACCATCTACATCGACCACATCCGGGAGCTGCCCATGAAGATGCGCAAATACCCGGCGGGAGCCATCTTTGAGTTCGACACGCTGGACGAGCTGCGCCAGTTTGACGCCAGCTACCAGCAGAACACCCGCTCGGCCATCCTGCGCCGGGCGGCGGCCCAGCTGGGCTGCCAGGAGAGCCAGCTTTCCGGCTTTGCCCCCGTGCTGGACGAGGCCACCGGCAGCGCCGCCGGGGCGTCGTTTTTGCTGGGGCAGCAGCGCTATTGCTGGAACTATGCGGAAAAGAAGCTGAGCCTCTGCCCGGAGGGATAAAAAGACAAAGGGATCGACAAAAAGCGAGGAATGGAATGAAGCTGTTTTTATTGTTCCAGCTGCTGGTGCAGCTGGTGGGATACGGCACGCCGGTGATGCTGCTGGCGGTGCTGGGCACCGGCGCTGCCTACTGCTACTATTTTTTGTACCGGCGCAAGCTGGTGGAAGCGATGAAACAAAACGTCTTTCTTGCGGCCTTTGTGCTGCAGGGGGCGGTGTGGTGCGCCCTGTCCCTGCTGGGGATGGCGGGCTGGTTTGCGCTGCGGCGGCATTTTCCGGTGGATCTGAGCTATCTGCCCCGGCAGGCGTTTTATCTGGCCTTTCTGCCCCTGGTGGCCGCCACGCCCTATTTTGAGGACAACGACCAGTGCCGCCGCTTTCTGCTGCGGTACGGCAAATGGGCCGTGCCGGTGTATCTGGCGTACAAGCTGCTGGTGTTCCACACCATCGGGCTGAACAACCTGGAGATGCTGCTGCTCAGTGTGCTGGCGCTGTGGGCCGGGGAGTATAAGCCCCTGGACTTTGTGAACGCCGGCCTTCTTGTGCTGGGCACCCTGATGGCGGAGCAGACCGCCACCCTGCTTTTGGGGGCGATGTTCCTGGGGGTGTTTGCGCTGCGGCGGCTGGCGCTGCTGCGCTGGCTGGCCTGCGCCACTTTGCCGGTGCTGCTGGTGGCCAGCTTCGTGCTGCCCCAGTTCGACCGCCTGAATCAGGCCGCCTGGGACCTGGATGCCAACACCGGCTGGAGGCTGTATTACTGGCAGGACGAAGCCACCGCCCTCTGGGATACCCGGGGCGTTGGCATCGGCTTTGGCACCACCTATGCCAGCCAGGAATTTTCTGAGCCTCAAAGCGAACTGCTTTATAATGAAGAGACCGGCAGGGACGAGCCCCGGCCCTTTTCCGCAAACGGCGAGTACACCAAGGAGCAGCGCCCCTTTGTGACCGCAAGCCACAACTCCTTTGTGTCGGTGGCCTTCCGGCAGGGCATTTTGGGCATCACGGCCTTTGCGCTGTTTTTGCTGGGGATGTGGAAGAAGGTATTCTTCTACCGGGGCTGCGAGAGCAGCGCGCTGATCTTCGGCTTTTGTGCCGCCGCGCTGCTCATTGGCACCAACGTTGGGCTGGAAAGCCCCATGTATCTGTTCCCGGCGGTGGGGGTCTGGGGGCTGATCGCCGCCGTGGCCCCGTGCCCGGCCCGGCAGCCCAGCGTTGAAGCGGACGAACCGGCTGTGGTATACTGATACCAAAAAATCAAAACGGCGTGCAAAAGGAATAACAGCGAAAAGGCGTGTGCAAAAGATGATACGAAAAAATCAGTGGTTGTTGAACACGGCAAATTTTATCATGGACGTGGTGCTGATCCTGGTGGCCTATGGTCTCGCCGTCTGGTTCCGGCTGGACTATCTCACCGGCAGGCAGGTGCCGCTGCGCACCCTGTTTGAAAAAGAATACGTGTTGGTGGCCTGTTTGTATGCGGTGGTCATCGGCATCGCCTATGTGGCGTTCCGGCTGTATGGCTCCTTCCGCTTCCAGCGCTTTCGCCAGGAGGCGCTGACCATCGCCCTCATCAACGGCGGCGGCATTCTGGCGGTGGGGGCGCTGCTGTACCTGTTCCGGCTGACGGATTTTTCCCGGCTGGTGCTGGCGCTATTCTATCTGTTCAGCGTGGTGTTGGTGCTGGGCAAGCGGCTGGTTTTGCGGGGCATCCTCAGCTGGTGCCGGGGCCTTGGGTACGACCAGCGCAGCCTGCTGGTGGTGGGCGGCAGCGAGTATGCCGCCCGGTATATGCAGCACATCCGGGTGAACCCCCAGTATGGTTACCGGCTTTTGGGATATCTGGCCCCCCAGCCGGACCCGGAAAGCGAAGAGACCTGGCTGGGCGAGCCGGACAAGCTGCGGCAGCTATTGAGCGGCCAGCCGGTGGACCAGGTGGTGTTTGCCCTCAGCGGCAGCCAGCTGGACGGCCTGGGCGGGATGATCGCCTCCTGCGGGCGCTACGGGGCCAAGGCCTCGGTGATCCCCTGCTACAATGATTTTATCCCCGCCACCCCCACGGTGGAGGCGGCGGGCAGCCTGAAGCTGATCAACGTGCGCAGCACGCCGGACAAGGGCCCGGTGTGGGCCTTTGTGAAGCGGGCCATGGACCTGTGCGGCGCGCTGATCGGCCTGGTGCTGGCCAGCCCCATCATGCTGGCCGCTGCCATTGCGGTGAAATGCTGCGACGGCGGGCCGGTGATCTTCGCCCAGGAGCGGGTGGGCAAAAACGGGTCCCGATTTAAAATGTACAAGTTCCGCAGCATGTATCCGGACGCGGAGGCCCGGCTGGCAGAGCTGCAAAAGTTCAACCAGGTGGACGGGCCTGCCTTTAAGATGGAAAACGACCCCCGGGTCACGCCGGTGGGACGGTTCATCCGCAAGACCAGCATCGACGAGCTGCCCCAGCTGGTGAACATCCTGAAAGGGGATATGAGCATCGTGGGCCCCCGGCCGCCGCTGCCCCGTGAGGTGGCCCAGTACAGCGACTGGGACTGGGGCCGCCTGGCGGTGAAGCCGGGCCTGACCTGCTACTGGCAGGTGAGCGGCCGCAGCGACGTGAGCTTTGACGAGTGGATGAAGCTGGATCTGAAATATGTGGAGGAACAGGGCCTTTGGACCGACCTGAAGATCCTGTGCAAGACCGTGGCGGTGGTGCTGCGGGGAGACGGAGCGTACTGATGAATGTATTGATGGTCCATAACTACTACCAGCAGGGGGGCGGCGAGCACACCGTGTTCGAGAGCGAGACCGCCCTGCTGCGGGAAAACGGGGTGCAGGTGTTCACCTACACCCGGGACAACAAAGACCTGAAGAAAAAGCCCTGGCGGCTGGCGCTGCTGCCGCTGGCCACGGTCTGGTCGCCCTCTGCTTATCGGCAGGTGCGCCGCTTGATCCGGGAGCATCACATCGACCTGGTGCACTGCCACAACACCTTCCCCCAGATCTCCCCGGCGGTGTACTACGCTTGCTGGAAAAGCGGCGTGCCGGTGGTGCAGACGGTGCACAATTTCCGCTTTGTGTGCCCTAACGGCCTATTCTTCCGGGATGGGTCGGTGTGCGAGGACTGTTTGCAGGGTGGCCTTGGGTGCAGCCTTGCCCACCGGTGTTACCGAGGCAGCCTTGTGCAGACGCTGCCGGTGGCGCTGATGCTGGCGGTCCACCGGCGGCTGGGCACCTACAAGCGGCTGCCCTGCATCTTTTTGACCCGGTTCAACCGGGACAAGATCGCCCCCCGGCTGGGCATCCAAACGAGCTTTGTAAAGCCGAACTTCACCCGGATGGAGCGGGCGGGAGATCTGCCCGTGGAACCGGACAAGTTCGTGTTCGTGGGCCGGCTGGACGAATACAAGGGCATTTTGTGGGCGGCGCGGCAGTTTGCCGCCATGCCCGGGCGGCGGCTGGTGATCTTTGGCGACGGCGCCCAGCGCCCGGCGCTGGAACAGCTGGCGGCGGAACATGACAACATCCAGCTGCGGGGCTTCTGCGGCCAAGCCGAGATCGCCCGGGAGCTGGAGAGCACCTGCGGCCTGGTGTTCCCCAGCATTTTGTACGAGGGCTTCCCGGTGACCATTGCGGACAGCTTCGCCCTGGGCACGCCGGTGATCTGCGCCGATCTGGGCAATGCCGGGGACCTGGTGCAGGAAGGGGAGAACGGCGCAAAATACGCCCCTGGCGACGAGAAAGGCTTCCGCCAGGCGGTGGAGCGGTTGAGCCGGGACCGGCAGCGGCTGGGCCAGGGCGCATTGCGCGCGGCACAGCAGTACACCCAGAAAGAAAACCTGCGGCAGCTGCTGGAGATCTACCGGCAGCTGAAAGGAGAGACCGATGGAACCAAGAGTTAAGGTGATCGGCGTGCCCATCAGCGCCGTGAATATGGAAGAGGCCCTGGCGCTGCTGGCCGGGCAGCTGGAGGAGGCCAAGCAGTCCTATATCTGCGTGTCCAACGTGCACACCACCGTGATGGCCCACGACGACCCGGATTATTATAAAGTGCAGGCGGAGAGCTTTCTGACCCTGCCGGACGGACGGCCCCTGTCGGCGGTGGGGCGCAAAAAAGGCTTTGCGCAGATGGACCAGGTGCGGGGCGTGGAGCTGATGCAGCGGCTGTTTGAACAGCGGCAGCAAAACGGCTACCGCCACTATTTTTACGGCAGCACGCCGGAAAATCTGGGAAAATTAGTGGACACGCTGCGGGCGGAATACCCCGGCCTGGCCATTGCGGGCTGGCAGCCCTCGGTGTTCCGGGAACTGACGGACCAGGAAGTGGAACAGCTGGCCGGCCAGGTGCGGGAGAGCAAAGCGGACTTTCTCTGGGTGGGCCTGGGCGCGCCCAGGCAGGAGATCTTCTGCCGCCGCATCCGGGGCATGACCGGGGCGGTGCCGGTGGGCGTGGGCGGCGCCTTCAACGTGCTGGCCCACATCGTGCCGGACGCGCCGGAATGGATGCGCCGCCACTCGCTGGAATGGCTCTACCGCTTTTTAAAGGAGCCCCGGCGGCTGTTCAAGCGCTATTTTGTGACCAACACCCGCTTTTTGTGGATGAACTGGCGGGAAAAATAAGGACAGGATAAGCAAGAGATGGCAACGGATAAATTCAATCTTTCGGCGCTGATCAAGCGGGGCCTTGTGCCCGTTTTGTCGGCCAACATGATCAATAAGGTAGTGGCCTTTTTTTCCAACATCCTCATCGTGAACTTCCTCACCATGGAAGAGTACGGGGTGTGGAGCGCGGCCTTCAACCAGCTCAGCTTTTTTCTGTATCTGATCGGGCTGGGGGCCTACAGCGGGCTGCTGCAATACTGTTCCGAGACCCGAGGGGAAGAGCGCTTTCGATACGCCCGGTATGCGGTGCTGGCGGAAACGGCGGCGGACCTGCTGCTGACGGCCAGCGTCATCGTCTACGCCATGCTGGGCATCGGGGGCATCCCCCAAAGCCGCACAGTGCTGCTGTGGCTCAGCGGCACCGTGGTGCTGCAGGGCATTTTTACCGTGGGGCAGAACCTTCTGCGGGTAGAGATGGCAAACAGCCAGTATGCCATGCTGCTGAACGTGAACAGCCTTTCGCTGAGCGTGCTCTCCTGCGTGGGGGCCTGGCTGGCGGGGCTTGGCGGCGTGATCGCCGCCCGGTATGCGGCCTGGATCCTCACGGTGGTGTTCTGCGGCGTGTTCTGCCGGGGCTACATCGCCCCCATGCGCCAGGCGGGCCGGCTGACGGCTGCGCAGAAAAAGGCCTTCTGGTCCTTTTCGCTGTTCAGCGGCGTGGGCAGCATGCTCAACTCGCTGGTCTATCTGCTGGACGTGACGGTGATCGAATTCATGATGTCCGACGCGGTGAGCGTGGCGCTGTATAAGACCGCCACCCTGATCCCGGAGGGGATGCTCTTTGTGCCCAACGCGGTGCTCACGGTGCTGTATCCGGTGATCGCCGCCCACAACAAGGATGCCGCCTGGGTCAAGAGCATGACCAAAAAGATGCTGCTTGTGCTGGGGATAGGCAACGCGGTCATCTCGCTGGGGCTCACCCTGTTCGCCCCCTGGATCATCCGAATTTTGTGGGGGCCGGACTACCTGGGGGCGCTGGCGCCCTTCCGCATCTTGTCCATCACCTACTTTTTCTGGGGCACCTTCCGCATCCCGGGCACGGTGATCCTGTCTTGCCTGCGCAAGGTGCAGTGGAACCTGATCAGCGGCGTGATCGCCTGTGTCTGCAATGTGGTGCTGGACGTGGTGCTGGTGCAGCTTTGGGGCACCGTGGGCGCGGCGGTGGCCACCCTGGGCGTGGTGCTCATCTCGTCGGCGCTGTCCTTTGGATATCTGTTCTGGGTGCTGCGAAAAGAGGGCGGCGAAACCCCGGCCTAAACGTGCGGTCCAAAAACAAAATCGGCCGGGCATTTTGCCCGGTCTTTTTTGCAAAAGAAGGAAAACGAAGGGAAAAATCAGTTTGTTTTGCTAGAACGCATTCGTATAATAAAAACAAACAGAGGAAATATCTTCCAAGAGAACCAGGAGAACGCCATGTACCGTTTTGCAGTGTGTGATGACGATGAATTTTATCAGCAGCGGATCGCCGGCATCATCCGCCGGTATGCCCTGGACCACGACATCGACTGCACGGTGCAGGTGTTCGGCGACGCCCGGGCCCTGGTGGCCCAGTGCGCCCAACACTGTTACGACGCGGTGTTCCTGGACGTGCAGATGCCCCGCATGAACGGCATCGAGGCGGGGCGCAGGCTGCGGGCCAGCTGGCCCCGGCTGCCGCTGGTGATGGTGTCCAACTTTTGCGAATATGCGGTGGAGGGCTATCCCCTGGGGGTGTTCCGCTATCTGCTGAAGGACAAGCTGGAACAGCGTCTGAACCTCTGCCTGGAAGAGCTGATGGAGCTGCTGGCGCCCCGCACCATCCAGCTGCCGGTGGACGGCGAAGTGACGGCGCTGAACCTGGGGCGCATCGAGTCCTTCCAGCTGGGGCAGGGGGCGATGCGCATCCAGTTTGTGGACTGCGCCCCGCCGGCGGTGTGCCGGATGAGCATGGCCCGGCTGGAAGAGCTGGTGGAGGGGCAGGATTTTCTGCGCACCCAGCGGGGGTGCATGGTGAACCTGCGCCAGGTGGAGCGGATGCGCCGCTACGAGATGGTGATGCGAAGCGGCCGCACCGTGCCGGTGAGCGAGCGAAAATACGACCAGGTGCGCAGTTTGTACGCCCAATGGCGGCTGCGGCACGAGTAAATACCAATAGAAAAGCCGGGTGGCCCATTCGATCGAATGATCCACCCGGCTTTTTTGCGTGTGAGCGAAGCCGTCAGGCCAGGGGCACGGCGTACAGGTAATACCCCTGCTCCCCGGCGGGAAGGACGAACAGGGCGGTGTTGGTGCCGCTTTCCTCCAAACAGCCGCTGGCCAGCACGTCCTGCCCGGTGAGGGGCTCGGCCAGCAGGCCGTTTTCCTCGTCCTGGGCCAGCTGGCGTTCCAGCTCGGCCAGGGCCTGCTGCCGGGCGGCCTCGTCCAGGGTGTCTTCCAAAGGCTGGGTGCCGTCGGGCAGTGCGGCTTCCGGGCTGCCCGCCTGTACCAGCTGCCCATAGCCGGAGGCTTGTGTCTCGGCAGAGCCTTCGGCGATGCCGCTGCCCAGCGCAAAGGGGGCTGCGGCGGGGGCAGGGGCGGCGGCGTCTTCCGTCACCATCCGGGGGGCGGCATCCAGG
>CASEVW010000030.1 GCA_949291395.1 uncultured Oscillospiraceae bacterium
CTGCGGATGGTTTACGGAGCATGTGATCGACCCGCTGATGAACGCCTGGAACGGGTTCAAGGAAGGATTCCTGAATTTGTGGGACGGCATCGTGAACGGCATCCGGGGCGCCATCAACGGCATCATCGGATTTGTGAACGGACTGATCCGGGCGGTATGCGGCGGCGTGAACGCTGTGATCGGGGCGCTGAACCGGCTGAGCTTTACGGTGCCGAGCTGGGTGCCGGAGATCGCCGCACCGGAGAGCCATATCCGCTCGCTGGTGGCGGAGGAGAACAAGCCGGTGGTGGAGGCGATCCTGGCGCTGGGCCGGGCACTGCAAAGCGGCGGCGTACAGGAATTCACCGCCCGTCAGCCCATCGAGGTGAAGCTGGACGGCCAGGTGCTGTACCGGGCGATGGCGAAGATCGAAGCGAACAGAGGCGTGCGGATCGGAGGTGCGTTTGCGAATGCCTATTGATTTGAAAGAGAGCAAAGGATTTATCTATCTGGGGGCATCGCCCCAGACGGACCGGAACAATCATGCCATTGCGGCGCCTTACCCGACCATGGGCAAGGCGCCTTTTACTACCAGCCGGATGGTGGACTCGGCCCGGAACGCCCAGGGCACCATGGTGGGCCGGCTGGTGGGCCGGAGCGTGGACAAGCAGGAGCTGGGCTGGGAGATCATCAGCCCGGAACTTTGGTGGGAGATGAACCGCTGGTTCGAGGACGGACACTTTACCTTTTACTGCCATTACTTTAACCACAATCTGGGCCGGTGGCAGACACGGATGTTCTATTTGAGCGACGTGAGCTGCACGCCGGAGAACGTGGACCCGGCCACCGGGGTGCCGGAGTATTACACCGGCGCAAGTTTCAGTGTGATCGACTGCGGGGTGATCTGATGCAGAAGGTGAGCGATGCATACAAAGCGGAGATGGCAAAGCCCATTGCGGGCGCGGCACAGGTGGAGGTGACCCTGAGCGTGACGGACGTGGACGCCGCAAAAAGCGCAGAGGACGCAAGCGAAGGGGAAAGTTATTGGTCGGACGTGAAAAGCGCGCTGGCGGAAGACGGCGCGCCCCGGCGCAGCTATGCTACTTTTGAGCCGGGACGCTGGAAGGCGGACGGACGGCTGCGGATCGCAGACGCACCGGGCGGTGCGCTGCTGGCTGAGGGGTATGTGAGCGAGGCGGTGAGCGGGGCGGACGGACGGTTCGTTCTGCCGCCGGTGCTGCTGCTGGAACTGGCGAAACCGGCCACGGTGCCGGCGCTTACGTTCCGATTCGACCAGATGGCGGGCGAATGGTGCAGCGAGGTGACCATCACGGCCTGGCGGGGCGAAGAGATGCTGCTGAACCGAACGGTGCATCCGGACGAGGTGGACTGGAAGGCGGCGGAAGCTATTTCAAAGTTTGACCGGCTGGCGCTGCGGTTCGACCGGACGAGCCAGCCCTACCGGCGGGCGCGGCTGACCCGGCTGATGTTCGGCATGGAGCTGGTATTCGGGGCGGGAGAGATCAGCGAGGCTGCCCAGGACATGGAGGTGGACCCCATTGGGCGGCGGCTGCCCACCGGGACGTTCAATTTCTCGGCGGTGAACGTGAACCTGCTGACCGGAGACCAGAACGGCTTGTACGACCCGGACAACCCCCAGGGCATCTGGAAGTATTTTGAGCAGCGGAATCCGATCACGGTGCGGTACGGCCAGCAGTTGACCAGCGGCATGAAGTGGGGCGATGCCGCCTCGCTTCAATGGGGAGAACTGGAACAGAGCGGCTGGCGGGAGCTGTATCAGGGCGGCTTTGTGGAATGGATGCCCGGCGGCCGGTTTTATCTGACCGGCCAGCCGGAGACCGAAGGAATGTACGCAAGGTTTTCGGCTACCGATGCCCTGGGCCTTTTGGACGGCACTTATTACAAGGGTGTTTGGGACGGAAAAGCGCACAGCCTGTGGGAGCTGGCCACGGCGGTACTGGAAGACGCAGGAGTACCCCGCTGGCATGAGGAAACACAGCCCTGGACGCTGTGGGAAGGACTGAAAGAGATCTTTACCACGGCCCCGGTGCCGGTGAAGCAGCACCGGGAATGCCTGCAGCTGATCGCCCACGCGGGGTGCTGCCTGCTGTGGGTGGACCGGGAAGGGGTGATACACATCGAGCCGGACCGGACCGAGGAGACCGGTGCGGCGATCGGGCTTTGCGACATTTTGGACAGTGCACCCAAGGTGGAAAAGACGGCGAGCCTTTTGCGGGTGGAGTGCCCGGCAACGACCTACGTACCGGAGGAAAAAGTGAGCCAGCTGTACAAGAGCACCTATGCGGTGGACGGGCAGCTGAAGCTGCATCTGACCTGGAACCAGGCGGCGGACATCACTGTGAGCTGCGAGGGCGCCAGCGTGCGGGAACAAAAGCTGTATGCGGCGGCGGGAGAGCTTGTGCTGGAGGGCAGCGGCACCGCCACGGTGGTGGTGAACGGCAGAAAGCTGGAGACCAGCGTGCAGAACGCGGCAGCTTTGGCGGAGGACCCGGACGAAAACGGCGCGGTGGAAACGCTGGAAAATCCGCTTATTACCGATTTGAACCGGGCACTGGCGGTGGCCGCATGGGTGCGGGATCACCTGCTGCGGCGGAGCACCTATACCTGCTCCACCCGGGGAAACCCGGAGATGGATCCCATGGACCGGGTGCTGCTGGACACCCAATGGGAGAAGGGCGCACCGGCACAGGTACTGAAGAATCGGATCACCTACAGCACGGGTGGTTCCAAGGGAGAAATGATCTTGAAACGGAGGGATATCATTTGAGAAAAAGCCAGAATTATTCGCTGCGGCTGCCGGAACGGCTGGCCGACCGCAACGACCCGGCGGACATCGACGATCTGACCTACGACATGGAGGTTATTGACCGGGAGCTGAAAAAACAGGCGGACAAGGACGCCGAGCTGGACGAGCTGAAGGCAAGCCGCACCGAGCTGAACGCCCATGCGGCGGCCTCGGTGCTGGCTCATCCGGACGGCAGCGTGACTGACGATAAGATCGGCCTGCGCACCATTGCCGGAGTGAAAAACAAATTGCAGCCGCTGCTGACCCTGATCGGCCAGCAGATCACCGGGATGAAGGGTACGAACGCATGGAACGACAGCCCGGCCATCACGCTGGAGGCGGCAAAGCAGACGCTGGAGGAGCACAAGACGGCTACTGACACCCTGCGCCGGGAACACGATGCCCACGAAGCGGACCAGGAGAACCCCCACGGCGTGACCAAGGCCCAGGTGGGCCTGGGAAATGTGCCCAACGTGGCCACCAACGACCAGACCCCCACCTACACCGAGGCATCGGCAGTGAGCCGCCTGGTGAGCGGCGAGACGCTGGCGGTGGCGTTTGGCAAGCTGGCAAAGGCGTTGCGGGCTTTGATAGAGCACCTGGCAGACCAGGCGAACCCCCACGGTGTGACCAAGGCCCAGGTGGGCCTGGGGAACGTGACCAACGACGCCCAGGTGAAGCGCAGCGAGATGGGCAAGGCTGGCGGCGTGGCCACCCTGGACGGCAGCGGCCAGGTGCCCGCCAGCCAGCTGCCCAGCTTTGTGGACGATGTGCTGGAATATGCCAATAAGAGCGCCTTCCCGGCCAGGGGCGAGGCGGGCAAGATCTATGTGGCGCTGGATACTAATATCACCTGGCGCTGGGGCGGCTCGGCCTATGTGGAGATCAGCAAGAGCCTGGCGCTGGGGGAGACCTCTTCCACCGCCTATGCGGGCGACAAGGGCAAAAACCTGGCGGCGGACCTTGCCGCCACCAAGACCACCGTGGCGGCCAACACCGCCGCCCGCCACAGCCACGGCAACAAGACGGTGCTGGACAAGATCACCGACGCCATGCTCGCCGCATGGAACAGTGCGATCAAGACCATGCGCATCGGCAGCGTGAGCGGCGGCACCGCCGCATCGGCCAGCATCACCCAGAACGGCACCGAGGCGGTGCTGAATCTGGTGCTGCCCAAGGGCGAGAAGGGTGACAAGGGAGACCAAGGCGATCCCGGCCGGGACGGCAAGGACGGTGCGGTGGGCGCTACCGGGCCTCAGGGCCCCCAGGGCAAGACCGGCCCCACCGGTGCGGCAGGCCCGAACCTGGTGAGCAAGGCTACCCAGGTGAGCGGGTTTTCCACCGGCCAGGTGCTGTATGTGAACGGCAGCGTGGTGGGGGCCAAGGCATTGACGGCGGCGGATGTGGGAGCAGCCAGCGCCGCGCAGGGCATGGCCACATATATCCATTCGAAATCCGGCACAGTGCATAATTTAACGGGCAGCGGGGAGAACATCCGCTTTGTGGCCGGGGCGGATTTTGCGGCGGGAGATACTTTTTCCGTGAACGGCACTGCCTGCACCGCCAAGACGGCGGGCGGCGACGCCCTGTGGGCCGGGTTCTTTAAGAAGGGCGCCGTGGTGGTGTGCTGGCGC
>CASEVW010000031.1 GCA_949291395.1 uncultured Oscillospiraceae bacterium
ACGGCGTGGCCTTTCTCAGCGAAAGCTGGCACAAGCCATTGGGATGAACGAAGTGGAGCTTTGCCGAAAGCTAAAAGGCCGCACAGGATTTTGGCTGGATGAAGCCTTAAAAATTGCCGATGTGCTGGCCCCGTGCTCAGTTGAATATCTCTTTGAACAAAAAAACTGAGCGCAGTTGCAGCTGCGCCCAGTTGGTAGAGTTTATTTACTTTTTGGGTTTGCTAGTGCTTTTGGTCTGAGACAAAGCGCTGCCAGCAACAGACTTGGACTTGTTGCTGTAACGGCTGTCACGCAGAATGCTGGAAGCCTTGGAAGCTACCGACTTACTGGTTTGCTTAGTGTTAGCCATATGTTCCACCCCCTTTCGCTGTACTTATAGCAACCACCTCCAAACACTTGAATATGAACTAATTATATAACAAATTAGCAATTAAGTAAAGAGAGTGCTAAAGATAAAAATGGCCGAAAAAGAGGGCGTTTGGACTGATTGCTAATGTGAAATCTGACAAAATCTGCTTTGCAAAGCTGACAGAAAGGAGAACCACATGAACAACTTACAGATTTTCCGCAATGCCGCCTTTGGCAGCATCCGTACCGTTGAGCATGACGGCAAGGTGCTGTTTTGCGGCAGAGACATCGCAACAGCCCTGGGGTACGCGAATACCAATGATGCGTTGAGCAAGCATTGCAAAAGCGATGGGGTCGCGTTTCGCTACCCCATCCGGGACGGCCTGAACCGCATCCAGGAAGCTCGCTTCATCACCGAGGGCGACGTTTACCGGCTCATCACCCACAGCCGCCTGCCGGCCGCCGAGCAGTTTGAGCGCTGGGTGTTTGATGAGGTGCTGCCCACGATCCGCCGCACCGGCGGTTACTCGCTGCCGAAGCAGCAGGTCGCCAATCTGCAGGCGCTTCAGCGCAGCCTGAAAAAGTGGCGTGAGCTGGAGGAAGAGTTTACCGAGCTGACCACCGATGCCCGGCAGCGGTACGAACGCAATCGGGCCACCCGGGACGAATGCCGGGCGGAAGTGCTCAAGCTGGAGCACCTGATCGATCACGCCATCCTCTGCCTGGGGACGGCGGAATGAAAAAGCCCGTAAGAACGGGCGGAAAGGAGAATGATCATGCCGGCAAAAAGAAAACTGTTTCTGCAGCTCCGGCACAAAATCGAGGATGCCGGATATACCAACAGCGAGTTTGCTGCAGAACTGGGCATTGGGGCCCCGCTGCTCTCGGCACGGCTGAGCGGCCGGACGCCCTGGACAATGGCCGAGGCGCTCAAAGCGTGCGATCTGCTGGAAATCCCGCCGGAGGATCTGTGCGGATATTTTGCTGATGCTGCAGCAGCGGCGTCGAGGAGGGAGGCAGCGAGATGCTGAGAGAAAGAAAAAGCGCCCAGCTGCGGCAACAGCTGAGCGCCAGAAACCCCTTGCGGGGTGCCTCAAAAAGCACCCCCATTGTAACACTTTTTGAGCAGATAGCCAAGGGGCTGGCCGAGTGCGCGGCGGTTTTCGCCGTGTTGGCCGCTGGCTGGCTGGCGGTAGCTGCCGTGGAGCAGATATACCAGGTTGCCCCGGTGCCGACCGTGGCTGCGCTGTTCATTGGCCTGGTGGTAATCACCGGCCGGGAAATCATTTACCAATGGAGGGATGACTAAAATGGACTATATCATCAGCAAACATGAGGCGAGCGGCCTCATGTATGCCTATTACAAAAATGCGTTTTGGTTCTGGGATAATCATGTGCAGCGGTGGATTCGTAGCCAGCACGCCCAAGACCTTTACGAAAATCGCCACAAAAAGGATCGGAACTTTACGCCCGAAGATCTCCTGACGGCGAGCGATGATTTTTATCAGCTGGGCGAATACGAGGTTTCTTGCGAGAGAATCGAGGCGCTGAAGGAGTGCAACCCGAAGCAGGCAGCATGGGAGCCGGTTGCAGAAGCCCCGGCCGGTGCCGAGCCGCCGGAGGTGGATGAACCCACCAGCGACAATCTGCCGGAGGTGTGCCGCAGCTGCCAGTGTTCGGTCTGCGGCAATAGGGAGTGCGCCAGCCCGTGCTGGCGGAATCCGGACGTAGTCCGCGACTGCGAGGAGTTAGGTCCGAGCGGACAGGACTGCGAGGACTACCAACCGAAGGAGGATGCCCAATGCCTGAAAGAAAATGCCCCGAGTGCGGATGCTGCTGCGACTACGGAAAAGAGTGCTGCCCCGATGTGCGAGGGCCAGGAGGCGGAAACTCAGATCACCCCGGCGGCTGCAAGTGGCGCAACGCCGAAACCTCTCCCTGTGCACGCTGCACTCCCGCAAAGCGAACCCGCACAGGATATTGCAGTGGATGCCCCCTCCGCCCTGGGTTTTGATTATTCCGGCCTGGACGATCAGACGGTGGCCGACCTGCATCTGGCCGAGCGTGAGTATTCCAGCGGCAAGAAGATGGCCGAGATGGGCCTGCGCCGGATGGCCGATGCCGTGGCGATTGCCCATGATGTGCTCGTCGCAAATTGCGAAGGGCACAATCAGCACAGCGAGGACACCTTCTCGGCCTGGTGTCAATCCATTGGTCTGAAAAAAGACTCGGCCTATCGGATGCTGCAGGTCTCCAAGCTGATGGACGACAGCAGTCCCCGAGAGCAGAAGGTGCTGGAAGAGTTGTCCCCCTCGTTGCTCTACGCAGCCGCCAAACCTTCGGCCCCCGCCGAACTGGTGCAGGCCGTGAAGGATGGCGACATCGCCACCCACAAGCAGTACCAGGAGGCTCTGGCAGAGATTAAGGCGCGTGATGCCAAGATTCAGGAGCTGCTGGAGATGAGCGAAGGCGCCGATCGGCGCGCCGACGCGGCGGAGGCCCGAGCCAAAAAGGCTGAGCAGGAGCGTGACACAGCCCGGGATGCGCAGGCCGCATCATCTCGTTTGACAAACATGATTACCAATCAGCGTGACGAAGCTCAAATCAGAGCCGAGAAGGCAGAGCTCCGCGCCCGGGCAGCTGAAGAAGACGCGGCCGGCTGGAAACAGGCTGGTCTCGAGATGCAGGAGCTTGTCGACCAGCGGGATGAGCGTATCCGAGAGCTGGAATCCGGTATTACCGTCGAGGCCGCTGCGGTTGATCAGGAGGAAATCGAGCGCCGGGCCAATGAGCTGTCTGAGCCTCTGGTCAAGATCATCGACCAGCAGAATGAAGAAATCCAGCGGATGGCATCCGGGAACACGGTGGCCGCCCAGGCTTCCGTTCTGGAGCAGTATCTCGGCACCATGAAGACCTCACTGCTGAGCAATGCGCGCCGCGCGGAGCTGGCCTGTTACGATGTCGGCGCGCTGGACAGCTTGGCCCGGGCGCTGCGGGAGTTTGCGGATGAGATCGATGGGCTTTTTGAGGAGGGTGAAGAGAATGAAAATCAGCAAGACTAAATTCGATATTGCACTGGCCCGGGCATGCACAAATGCAACTGAACTCAGTAAAAAAGGCATTGGGCGCACAACGCTCAACAGGGCCACCGGAAGCGGCAAGGAGGGCGTTTCCCCCAAGATGGTGGGCAAAATCGCCCGGGCCCTGGGCGTGGATGTGACCGACTTGCTCGAGGCTGGTGGCACATCCTGGATACCCACCACCCGGGACATTGCTGGGTATTCCGGCACCGGCCCCAACACCGGCATTTTTGTAGCTGCTGACGATGCCTTGGATTTTGCATCAGAGCGCTGTGGAATCCGGTTCGAAGACACCGGCGCGCCGGACTTCGACGAGTTTCTCGAGATGTTCGAAGAGTGGTTCTTCAGCAGCTGGGTGAAGGAGGTGGCCACCGATGACCAGAGAACTGCTTGACCGGGCCAATGCGCTGCGAGATCGCAGCACACGGCTCAATGAGCAGCTCAAGGAGCTGCGCAAACTGGAGCGTGAGCCGGTGCCCTTTGCGCTCTGCTCTCAGGCCACGACCCATGGCGTTATGACCGATGACCTGCCACAGGCCGCCCGGGACGCCGTGATCGATGCGCTGGTTGGAGCATTTTCCCGAGAAATCGCAAGGGCGGAAGCCGAATTTGCCCGAATTGGAGAGGAGGATCAGGCGTGACCGAGGAACTGACCATCAAATTGCAGGACACCACCGCATTGCCCCCGGTGCAGTGGAACCGGGAAGAGGTGGAAACCTGGCTGGAGGAGCAGGTGGGCCGGTATCGGGGCCGGGCGTATAATCCTGAAGACATCAAGGCGGCCAAACAAGACCGGGCCGCGGTCAATCGCATTAAGAAAGAGCTGGCCGCCGCCCAGAAGAGAGTGCAGGATCTGTACAAAGCCCCGCTGGCCGCATTTGTCGATGATATGGCCCGGTATCGGCGTGCAGTCAGCGAGATCAGCGCGGACATCGACGCCCAGATCAAGCGGGCGGAGGAGACTGAGCAGGAGCAGCGCCGGGAAGAGCTGGCCGAGGTATTCCGGGCGAACGTGGGGGATGAGCTGGGTGAGCTGCTCAGCTTTGACCGCATCCTGGACCCCAAGTGGCTCAACAAAAGCACGCCGATCAGCACGGCCCGGCGCGCGCTGCTTGCCAAAATAGAGGAGATCCGAGCCGGCATGGAGGACCTGCGAGGGACTTGCGGCGATGATTTTGCTGCGATCCAGCGTGAGTACCTGCACCGGCTGAGCCTCAACGATGCGCTCACGGCATATCGGCACCTGCAGGAGACCCGGCAGGCCCAGGCCAGGGCAGAAGCCGCCCGAAAGGCCGCCCAGGATGCGGCCGCATCGGCGCCCATCGTGCAGCGCCCCACCGAGGAGCAGCAGCAGGCCAGAGCGGAGGGCCGCAAGCAGGCCGACGCCGCCCGCTGCATCACCTGGGACGGTCGCCTGGACATGGCCGAGCTTCGGGAGCAGGCGGAAGCAGCGGCCCCTCGGTACACCCGAGGCCTGATTGTTCACTACACCGCAGAGCAGGGGCGTGAGCTGATGGAGTTTCTGCGCAGCTCCGGAATTCAGTTTCGCCTTCTGTAAGTCAATAAACAACGCAACAAGTCAATTGATAAGTCAATTCGCAAGTCAATAAGTCAACAAACAAGTCAAGTCATAGCAAAATGATAGGAGGAAAAACCATGGCATTTACCACTCGGAACACCGTCAACACCGCCCCCACTACCACCCCGGCGGGCCCCATGCAGGGGGCCCCCGCACAGACGATCCAGCGCGCCCCGGCAGGCGGACAGGCTGTCATGACCGCCGCAAAGCAGACCGATATCTTCAGCTTTGTCTCCGGCGGCGAGGATATCACCATCACCCTGAGCGACATCAAAAACCACTTCTGCGCAAACGCCACCGACCAGGAATGTGAGCTGTTCGGGCAGCTCTGCAAGGCCAACGGTCTGAACCCCTGGCTGAAGGAGGCTTATCTCATCAAGTATGACAAGGGCGCCCCGGCCGCCATGGTCACCGGCAAAGACGCGTACCTGAAGCGGGCAAACGAACATCCCGCGTTCGACGGCTACGAGGCCGGCGTGAAGGTTTATCTTCCGGATGTCGGCCAGGTGGAGTACCGCGAGGGCACGGCCTTTTACGAGGATCTGGGCGAGCAGCTGATCGGCGGCTGGGCCAAGGTATACCGCAGGGACCGCACCCGGCCTTATTACGAGGAGGTGCCCCTGAAGGAGTACGACACCAAGCAGAGCAAATGGAAGACCGCGCCGGCGACGATGATCCGCAAGGTAGCCCTGGTACATGCCTTACGGGAGGCATTTCCCACCAACATCCAGGGCATGTACGACGCGGACGAAACGCCCTATGCTGCAGACGTAGAGGGCAGCTTCCGGGACGTCACCGGCCGCACCCACTCCCCCGAGCGGTCGGAACCCCGCCGCATTGCTCCTGCGCCCAGTACAGACCCGCTGGCAGAGCTGGAAGACCAGGAGGAAGCAGTGCCCGGGGAAGGTGACCCGGCATGATCATCAACACGAACACCGGGGTGCTCATCGCCGGTACGTTGGCCAAAGACCCGGAACTGCGGCACGTTGGCCAGTATGGCCGTGCGGTACTCAAAATGTCGGTGCGCTACGGCACAGAGAAGGACGAGCAGGGGAAAAGCCACGGGAAATTCTTGGACGTGGATATCTGGGACAGCGCCGAGGAGCTGGACGGAATGTTCGCCAAAGACGACGCTGTGATCGTCGCCGGCGGCGAGCTGAAGAGCAGAGAATACAACAGCAAAACCTATCACTCCATCAGCGCCACGGGGATCTTCCCGTCGGCTGGGGTGGTATTCAGGTGGATGCAGCAGGTGATCGACATGATCCCCGCCGCCCCGCCGGTGCCGATGAATCCCCCGGCCGGATTCGGCCCGGCCAGCGATCAGTCGGGAGACCATATTCCCGGCGTCACGAAAATGGTGGCCGATGAGGCGCCCGGCACCGATTTTATTGCCGGCGAGCCGGAAGATCTGCCGTTCTAAGAGATTCAACAAGGAAACAAGGAGGAGTACATATGCCTTATTTTGAAAAGGACAAGCTGGACGCACTGTGCCAGAAGCTCGAAAACACCTGCGAGGAAAACCATCTGGTTTACAAGCTGGTGACAAAGGACCCGATTGGGATCGTGATCCGGCCGGATATGACGATGGAGGGCCAGATCACCATGCTGGACAACCCCACCGGGTACAACGGCAAGGACAGCTCTCTGACCATCTTCTTCGCGGATGCCGGGGTTGAGTATAAGTTCGCTGGCGGGTTCTCCATCTCCAAACAGCTGCTGAGCAAACTGCTCAACGCAGCCCAGAAGATCCACTACATGTACCTGTGGGTGTTTTTCAGAGATGAAATGGAACGCCGTAAGCAGGCGGCCAAGCCTGCATCGGCCGGGGAAGTTGAATTTCCCACAACCGAAGACGACGACCCGTTTGACGGGTCGGACGAAGAATAAAAACGGGAGGGCGCCGGGATGGCCAAAAATACAATAGTACTGCACCTGGACTGGAAGGTCTTCCTCGACGTCCTCCCGGATGCAGAGCTCGGGCAGTGGACTCGGGCCATCATGCACTACATGGAGACCGGCGAGCCGCCGGATGGAATGAGCAAAGCAGTTGAGGTGGCCTTCTATGCTTCGTTTGAACGTATCGGGCGGGATTTGGCCAACTGGGAAAACACCCGAGCCGTGAAGAGCGAGAGCGGGAGAAAGGGAGGAATCCGGAGCGGGGAGGTTCGGAGAGCCAAAGCCGAGGAAGAGAAAAACGAAGCAACGAAGCAAACCGAAGCAGAACGAAGCAAACCGAAGCTACCTGTATCCTGTAACCTGTATCCTGTACCTGTACCTGTGTCTTCTTCTTCCGAAGAAGACAGGGACAGCGCCTCCGGCGCGACGACGATGACCACGCTTATTGAGGAATACGAAGGGGCTTATGGTACTGCCACCCCGGTGATTCGCCGGTCGCTGGGGAGCTATGTGGAAAGCCTTGGGCCGGAACTGGTAAGCAAGGTGATTGATGTCACGGCTCAGGCTGGCGGCCAGAAGTGGCCATACCTTGCCAAGTCTCTGGAGGAGTGCAAGCGCAAGGGCATGGATCTGGCAGCCTACGAGGCAGAGCAGATTCGCCGGAAGGGTGGATGCAACATGCGAGTGGACAGGCCTACGCCCAGCGGCAATGATTGGCAGATTGGCAAATACATTCCACCGAGCAAAAGACGCCTGCATAGGGAGGATTGATGCACCGTGTATTACAATGCAGAGCATTACCCCGACCCAACGGCAGGCGGCGCGCATGGCCACATCGAAAAGGAGGAAAAGCGATTGAATACCGGCAAGCGATTCGAGGCGGACTTCAAGGCCTCGTGCCCGAAAGATGCCTGGGTCTACCGGCTGAAGGACAGTGCGGCTACATACTACGGCGGCAATGACCAGCTGTCCTTCTCCATCGACAACATCTGCGACTTTTTGATCCATCTTTCTGGCCACTTGACGCTGGCCGAATTGAAGACCATCGACCAGAAAAGCATCCCATTGACCAAAATTCTGGGCAGCTGGGATAAGGAAAAGGGCAGGTACCGCAAAGAAAAGCACATCAGGGATATGGATGCGGCGGCGCAGCATGATGGCATCAGCGCCGTGGTGGTCATCGAGTTCCGGCCGATCAGGCGCACCTTTGCTGTATCGGCAGCGGATGTGCTGGCCTTTCTGGCTGCCGGAGAGCGCAAAAGCATCCCATGGCAGTGGGCCGCGGTGAAGGGCATCGAGGTGGATCAGCGGCAGCTGAAAGTGAACTGGAGATATGACGTGGCAGGGCTGCTGGCAAAGTTGGAAAAAGTCGGATGAAAGAAGGCGAGAAAAATGAACGATCATCAGCGATCCGCAGCCATAAACCGGCTGCGGGAGATGGCAGAACGGCTGCCGGAGGGCAGCTTCGATAGGACGGCATTGTCCTGGGCAGCCGAAGCCCTGGAGAAGCAGCCGCCGGCGCCCGTGCCCGTGCCTGCCCGCTACGGCGGCGGGGCCTGGCGCTGCGCACACTGTGGTTGTAACCTGGCGGCGGGCGGCCGGCATTGTACCTGGTGCGGCCGGCGGGTGGCCTGGCCGCATGGGGAAAGTGAGGCGGAGAGCAATGCGGTTGATTGAAATAGCATCAATCCTAGGCGCTGTATTCTGCACATTGGGCGGCGTTCTTTTCGCGGCGGCAATTGTGGGTTTTTTGTTTTATGTGGTTTTAACCCTGTGGATTGATGCGTCCAACAAATTCAGATCGGTATGCAAAGCGGAAAGCCTCATTTTTGAGTACAGGAAAAACCGGGAAGAGTTTTTGATATGGAAAGAGAACGGAGGAAATCACAATGCGGCTGATTGATGCTGCGATGGTCGGCCGGGAAATGGCTGACACCTGGCAGAAGGTTTTGGTCCTCCAGGAAGTCGAGAGCACGCCCACCATCGACCCAGAGAACCTGCCCGTGGTGCGGCAGCTTCGGGCTGAACTGGCCCGGGTGACGACAGACCGCGGCAAACTCGCACAGTATGAGCTTGATGTGTGCGAGGAATCCTGCTTCGGAGATTTATGTGTCGGAATCTCGAAATGTGAGTGGCTTGACAGCAAGGGCCATTGCAAGCTGAAGGAATGGGCCGAGGGACGAAAGGAGACTGACCGTGAATAGAGAACAATTGCTTCATGGCCTCCGGCATCTGAAAGTACAGACCGGCAGTCTGGCCTGCATGGGTTGCCAGCACGAGGATAATTGCGGTATCAAGGGCTGCGCCATCATCCGGGCGGCAGTAGAGCAGCTGGAAGTGCTCCAGGGCTTTGAGGAATGGTTGCAGGAACAAGCGACAAGCGATAAAAAGCAAGCGATTGGAGATGATCCGGATGAAAGTGCGCAAGAAGCTGCCGGAGAACGGCTTCCGTGACGTCAGAAACCTGACGCTCGGCCGCGAGGTGCTGGTCCACCGCTTTACGCCCTGCTACCGGGATGACTGGCGGCCGAGGATCCCCGACAAGGGAATTCTGGAGGCCGTGGACCCGAAGGGGCGCTGGGCGATGGTACGGTTTACGGTCGCGGGTGGGAGCTATCTCGAATGTTTCTTCCCGAGCGAGATTTTGAAAGTAGGATAAGGAGGACCCCATGGAGCTGGTGACAAAAGAGCGGCTGGCCCGCTACATAAGCCTGAAAAAAGAGAACGAGAACCGGCTGGAGCGGCTGGCCAGAATGAAGAGCAATGCTGAGATGCCTGCTCAGAAAGACCCGGACGGCTCCAAGCACACCGGTTCCAGCGGGGAACGCATGGCCCGGGCCATCGAGGCCTACATGGAGTACGAGGACACGATTCGCCCTCTGGTGGATGCGAATCGCCGGGAGATGGCAGAGATTGAGGCGGCCGTGGCTGCTCTGCCTGACCCTCTGGAGCGCGAGGTGCTGCGGCTGCGGTATATGGACTCCTTCGGGGCCAGGCTGGTGCCCTGGATTGACGTCGCGCTGAGCATCTACCAGGATGATGGTCCCGCATCTGTGCAGGCCTGCCGCAGGCTCCACGAAAGGGCATTGCTTAATCTACAAAGCGTTGAAAATGTATGAAAATGTAGTAGAATGTTATACGCTTTGTATGCTATCATAAGACCGTCGAAAAGCGCACGAGGCGCTGATCGATAACGGCTCTGGGCATGCGAGCCACGTACCCTCCTTTACCCGCGCTGGCAGGCCGCGGGCCGAGTAGTCTGCTGGTATACACAACACCCCGGCTGGGAGATTTCCTGGCCGGGGTGTTTTCATGCCAATCTGGCCCGCACGAGGGTCCGATCGGAACGAGTGGCTGGCATAGAAGACGCTGGTGGGTGGGTCTGGGGATTTTCTTTATAGAGAGGAGGGCGGTGTGTGGCACGGCCACTAAAATACAAAACGGTGGACGAGCTACAGTCCGCCATAGACGAATACTTTAAGGCTTGCGAGGGTCGACCGTTGCTTAATGCAGATGGCAGTCCTATGCTGATCAAAGGGGTGCCTATTATGGTGGATGTAAAGCCGCCAACAGTGACCGGTTTGGCTCTGGCGCTGGGTTTTACTGGGCGTAAGCAGCTGCTGGATTACCAGGGACGCAAGGCGTTTTGTAACACGATACTGCGCGCGAAGAGCCGTTGCGAAGAATATGCAGAAGAGAGACTCTATGATCGTGACGGATCCCGTGGCGCACAGTTTTCATTGCGCTGCAATTTTGGGTGGGATGATAAACCGGAACAGACGAGCACAGAAGGAGTGACCATTATTGACGACATCCCTGAGTAAGATCATCAGCCCGGGGCTGTACGATGTTCACCGGGCTATCAGACAGGGCGGTGCCAACGAAGTGGTTCTTCCGGGTGGACGCGGTAGCACAAAGAGCAGTTTTGCCAGCGTAGAGCTGATTCTTCTGCTTTTGCGGCATCCAGATTGCCATGCAGTGGTACTGCGAAAGGTAGCCAATACCCTGCGCAACAGCGTATACGAGCAAATTGCCTGGGCAATCGCAGAACTTGGCCTAGAAAGCAGATTCGAGCTCACGGTGAGCCCAATGCGGGCGATCTACAAACCGACCGGGCAGCGAATCATGTTTTTCGGTTTGGATGACCCGGGCAAAATTAAATCCATCAAGGTTCCGTTTGGCTATGTGGGTCTGGTGTGGTTCGAGGAGCTGGATCAGTATTCCGGGCCGGAGGAGATCCGCAACGTGGAGCAGTCGCTTTTTCGCGGCGGCTCTTTTTCTTTTGCAATCAAGAGCTTCAACCCTCCGGCGATGGCCCGGAACTGGGTCAACAAATATGCGCTGGAGGAGCGCCCTGGGAAGTTGGTCTACCGGTCGGATTACCGCAGCGTTCCGCCCCACTGGCTGGGGCCTCGCTTCTTGGCGGATGCCGAGCACCTGCAGGCCACAAACGAAACCGCATACCGCCACGAGTATCTGGGCGAGGTGGTGGGCAGCGGAACGCAGGTCTTTGAAAATCTGAATCTAACGGCCATCACTGATGAGGAGATTGCCCGGATGGAGCGGCGTTACCATGGCGTTGACTGGGGCTGGTACCCAGACCCCTGGGCCTTCAATAGCTGCGGCTATGACGCCGCCAGAAAGGTTTTGTATATCTGGGATGAATCTACCCGCCGACGCACTTCAAACGCGGATACAGCCAAAATCCTGCTGGATAAGGGCGTGTGTCAGGAGGATGGCCGTGAAGAGTATCTGACAGCAGATTCCGCGGAGGAAAAGAGCTGTGGCGATTACCGTGCTCTGGGCCTGCCCTGCCGGGGAGCAGAAAAGGGCCCTGGCAGCGTGAAGGCAGGTATGAAGTGGCTGCAGAGTCTTGCGGAGATACGAATCGACCCGGCCCGCTGCCCGGACACCGCCAAGGAGTTTGGCGAGTACGAATATGAGAAGGATAAGAAGACCGGCGAGGTGCTGGAAGGTTACCCAGATGTGGATAACCACCACATCGATGCGGTGCGCTACGCGATGAGCCGGATCTGGAAAAGGAGGGGCGCATGATCAAGAGATTTTATACCTGGCTTAGGCTGCGTTTCCTGCCTGAGTGGGCGCGCCGGCAGCTGATGGAAGAAAACCAGAGGCTGGTGCGGCAGTTGGCGGAGCTGCAGCAGGAAAACCAGCGGCTGGAAAGCTACATCGAAGGGATGCAGGATGGACTGCGGCGGCAGCGCCGTGTGATTATCTACAACCAGGGCGAGGGGGTGAGCCGGTGAGCTTCTTTGGAGCGCTTTTGAATAACAAGGTCTATCATTTTGAGCAGGCTTATCCGGGGGCCAAGGATTGCACCTCTGCTGCTATGAACGCCGCCATTGAGGACTGGTTCCGCCTTTACTTTGACCGGGAGGTGACCGACGAGGAGGACCCCTGCCAGCGACTGCCCTACACGGTGGTGAGCAAGCTGAGCCGAACGTGCTTTGCGGAATACGAAGCAGCGGCCAGCGAAAAGCAGCCATTTGTGATTGGTGTGCTGGATAGTCTGGAATCGGTGCGCAAAAAGGCGATGCAGCTGGCCATGATCGGCGGCGAGGCATGGCTGAAACCGGTGCCGGGTCCTACCGGTTTTTCCTTCACTGTAATGCGTCGGGATATGGTCACGGTGTTGGGCCGGGGACCGGACGGCGAGGTCACCGCACTGGGCAGCTCTGAGCTGACCACGGAAAACGGTAAATTCTACACCCTGCTGGAACGGCGCAGTTTGGATGAAGCGGGCCGACTGGTGATTGAGAACAAGCTCTTTTGCAGCTGGGATGGCCAAAGCATCGGCACCCAGGTAGGGCTTACCGCTCTGCCACAATATGCCGCGTTGGAACCGGTAGCGGTGGTGGGAGATGTTGGCGGCATCGGTCTCGTGGGCCTGAAGGTGCCCCTGGAGAACTGTGTGGATGGCAGCGCCGACCCGGTGAGCGTTTACGCCGCAGCGACTGGCCTGATTCACAACATCAACCGAAACGAGAGACAGCTCAGCCGGGAGTTCGACCACGGCGAGAGCCGAGTGTTCGCATCGGCGGACCTGCTGGACAAGCGTAAGAACGGCCGCCCGGTGCTACCGCCCGGCCTCTTCGTGGGCATCGACGATGATATCGCCAACACCGGCGTCACTGTGTTTGCTCCCGCCCTGCGACAGGAAAGCTTTCTTGCCCGCAAGCGGGAATACCTGCGCAACGTTGAGAGCCTGATCGGCTTAAAGCGGGGCATTCTGGGCGAGGTGGAGGCCGCCCAGCGCACCGCCACCGAGGTGACCAGCAGCCAGGGCGATTACAGTCTTACCATTCAGGATCTGCAGCAGATGTGGGAATCAGCTGTGCGGCGCACGGTGGTACTGTGTGGTAAACTGGGCAAACTGTACCGAGTCCCCGGTGCTTTCGAACCGGACCCGGCACGGGCAGTGTGCATCGACTGGGGTAACGGCGTTCTGTATGACAAGGACAAAGAATGGACCGAGACCATGCAGCTGGTGAGCGCAGGAATGCTCAAGCCGGAGATTGCCCTGGCTTGGAAATACGGCCTGCCCTGGGAGACTGCCAGTGATCTGCAGAAGGTGCGCGAGAAGTACATGCCTGAGCTGGACTCCATGCTGGAATAAGGGGGTGTAGGCCGTGGCTCTGACCCCGGAACAGATTGCAGGTTATCAGGCAGCGGCGGAGGAGATCGCGCAGCCGGTCATCGAGTGGCTGTTGAAGGATATCGTTGAGCGGGTTCTGGAAGCCGGAAAGATCACCAGCACTGCTGCCTATGAGGCATATCGGGCCGAGGCGCTGGGGCTGGCCCGGAAAGACTTGGAGAAATACCTGAAAGCCCAGCTGAGGATTACCAAAAAGCAGGCTGAGCAGCTGCTTTCGAGCGCTGCAGAATTTGCGCAAAAGGATGACTATGCCCGTGTATGGGTGTGGGCCACCGAAGCGGATGCAGGGAGCCTGCTGCAGCTGACTGAGGCTGCTGTAAAGCTGGCCGGGGAGCAGCTGGAGAATATCACTCAGACCATGGGCATGGTTTCCCCAGCCACCGGTAAGCCTCTGCCGTTGCGGGACGTGTATCGGGAGTGCATGGACGAGGCGTTCAAGCTGGTGGCCACCGGCGCCACCAGCGCCAGCGAGGCGGCCAGGCAGGCCACCCGCAAGCTGGCCGGGCGCGGTATTGTGACCATCGACTATGCCAGCGGCATCAGCACAGAACTGGGAGCAGCTGTACGGCGCAACCTAATGGGTGGCATGGGCCTGCTGGTGGAGCAGGTCACCCAACAGAACCATGATGCACTGGGCTGCAACGGCTGGGAGATCAGTGCCCACGCCAACAGCGCCCCGGACCACGAGCCGATCCAGGGCCGACAGTACAGTGATGCAGAGTTCCAGCGTCTGAACGGCAGCCTTGCGCGGCGCATCGGTACGCTGAACTGCGGCCATGTGGCTTTCCCTATCTTGCTGGGAATAAACAGCCCGCAGTACACAGAGGCGGAGCTGGAAGCCTTCCGGCAGGATAATGCCAGAGGTGTTACTTACGAGGGCCGGCACACGACCGGATACGAGGCTACCCAGTACCAGAACCGTATTGAGCGGAATATCCGCACCCAGAAGCAGCGTGTGCTGATGAGCGAAGCGGCCGGGGATGAGTCGCAGCTGCTCACCGACCGGATCAAGCTGGCCCGACTGAATCAGGAGTATACTCGCTTCAACAAAGCCATGGGCTTCAAGAGTCGGGCAGAAAGGTTGGAGGTTGTGGGGTGGAGCCGCCGGCAGGCTGGGAAAGCGAGCGCTGCGGTGAGATTCTACACAAAAGAGCGGGAACGTGCTATACTGATAGAAAAGCTACGCTCCGCCGGAAATCTGCCGAAGTCTGCACAGATTCATTTGACGCCAACGCCCATTGACGTGGAATCGTTGGGATTCGATGATGCCCATGTGAACCAGAAGAGATGTCACCATGTCAGCGAGCTCGAAGCCAAACAATATATTCAGGATGCTGCTGTTTCCGTCACTGTTTGGGGCGGAAAGTTTGAGAGGTACTTCAGTGAGCGCGGTGCGGCTTATGTAAACACGGCGGAGAATTTTATCCGAACTGCTTATTCTGCCGAAGAGTTCGATGAGAATATGCAGGCGCTGATAAAGGAGTTGAAAGCAAATGGCCTTCTTGGGTAACGTTGAGTACACGCCGGATTCGAATGGAGTTGCAGAATATGTAAAGTGTCCTTTGGTGGATGATTGGATTGAACCGGTAGATTGTATGGAAAACCAGGATGTCAAAGAGGAATATATTCCTGCTCGTTTTAAGGCAAAGTCTGATTGGAAAGAAATCTGCATCTCTTGTCCGTTCCGGGATTATTGACTGAAATTCAACTTTTGATAACGAAAAAGTGGAATTCGATTTCAAAAATCAGGCTTTTCAACGCTTTTGCAAAGTTGAAATATCATTTAAGGCTCACCGCCCACTTGGGCGGCGGGCCTTTTTCTATGCCTGCATCCGGCCGCATGAGGCCGGGGCGGGCTATTTTTATACTCAAAATACCCCCGGCCCGGGGGACTATAAGCAGGGCACCGCAGCAGGGGGACTGGCCCCACAAAAAGGACAGCGGAATCAAGGAAGGAGACCCTATGTTGGAATGGCTGAAGGAGATCCTGGGTGATAGCTACACCGAGGAGATCGACAAGAAGGTGAGCGCTGAGATTGGCAAGGCCTTTGTGGCCAAGGTGGATTTTGACGCCAAGAACACCGAGAACAAGACCCTGAAAAGTCAGCTGACCGAGGCAAACAAGAGGATCCAGGCCTTCGAGGACATGGATATCGAAGCGGTGCGCCGGGAAGCTGCAGACTGGAAGAAGAAGGCCGAGCAGGCTGCGAAAGATGCGGCGGCACAGGTGGAGGCTGTGCGCTTCGATGCACAGCTGGATTCCGCCATTGGCAAGGCCAAGGGCCGCAATGCAAAGGCCATCAAGGCGCTGCTGGATGTGGATGCCCTGCGGGCCAGCAAGGACCCGGACAAGGACATTTCCGCCGCGCTGGAGCAGCTGGCCAAAGACAACGACTATCTGTTTGATACTGGCAACCCGCCCCCGCCCTATGCAGGCGGTACTGGTGGTAAGCCTGCCGGCGGTGATCCGGATGCTGCATTGCGTGCAGCGTTTGGCCTGCCGCCGGTCGAAAACAAGTGATTTTTTGAAAGTGAGGTAATAAGATATGGCAAACACTATTGAACTGGCGAAAAAGTACATCGCCATGCTGGACGAGGTATACAAGAATGCTTCTCTGACTGCGAAGCTGGATGGCGCACCTGAGCTGGCGCAGCAGGGCGCCAACGCCAACGAGCTGATTGTCCCCATGCTGGATATGCAGGGCCTGGGCGATTACGACCGCAACAGCGGTTATGCATCCGGCAACGTGACCATGACCAACGAGACCGTGAAGTGCAACTTCGACCGAGGCCGCATGTTCACTGTAGACAGCATGGATAACGCTGAGACCGCCGGTATGGCCTTTGGCCGTCTGGCAGGCGAGTTCATCCGCACCAAGGTTGTGCCCGAGCTGGATGCTTTCCGCTTTGCCAGCTACTGCGGCAAGAGCGGTATCACCAAGAAGGAAGAGACCCTGAACGATGGCGCGGCTGTGCTGGCCGCTCTGCGGGTGGCCATTACCGCTATGGACGAGGCTGAGGTGCCTCTGGAAGATCGCCACCTCTTCATCACCCCCACTCTGGACGGCATGATCGCCGATCTGGACACCACCAAGAGCCGGGAGATTCTGGAGAGATTCGCCAGCAAGACTCTGGTCCCCCAGACTCGCTTCTACACTGCCATCGATCAGAAGGACGGCCACACCGGCGGGCAGGAAGCCGGCGGTTATACTAAGGCTTCTTCCGGCGGTGCCGATCTGAACTTCATGGTCATCCACAAGCCCGCCCTGATTCAGTTCGAGAAGCATGTGGCCCCCAAGATCGTGACCCCTGAGCAGAATCAGGACGCGGACGCCTACAAGTACGGCTACCGCAATGTTGGCATCGCTGATGTGTACAAGAACAAGGTGAAGGGCGTATACGCCAGCCATAAGTCTGCTGGCTGATGGAGGTGCGTATGGGCAGAATCGTAGGCTACCTGGTACTCGAGAAGCCGGCTGAAAAGAAGCAGGAGGCAGAGAATCCCGCTGCGGATACCTCCGTTGCGGAGAGTCCGGCCCCGGGGAAATCCAAGAAGAAGGTGCAGGATGATGCGTAAAATCGACAAGCGACTGCTGGACCCTCGTAGCGAGGTTGAAGTCGCAGAGAATTTCAACCGCGTACTTGCTCTGGTCGATGAAGCCAGTGGGGCGGAAGGCCCCGCTGGTCCGCAAGGGGACCCGGGCCCCAAGGGTGACCCCGGTGTTGGCATCAAGACCATCGCCGGCAGTATCGATGGCAGCAACAAGCTGACCTTGACCATTACCCTGACAGATGAAACCACGCAGACGGTTGAGGGGACGCTTACCCCGCCTGCTGCGGGTTAAGGAGGTGCGGCGCGGTGGTTGAATTTGCGTTTTACCGGGATGTGTACGGCGGTGACAGTGTGCCGGAGGGAGAGTTCCGGTCGTATGCCCGTGACGCTTCTGCTCAGCTGGACCGCTACAAGCGCATCTATGCAGTAACAGCCACAGGAGAAAACAGCGAGGAGATGGCCTTGTGTGCCATGATCGATGCACTGTACTATTTCGACTGGGCGCGAAGCGGCGGGGCGGCTGCCAGCGTGAGTGTTGGCAGTGTGAGCAGCAGCCGGGCGCAGGGTGTGCAGCCGGATTTGAGCCCGGCCGCCCAGAATCGTGAGCTTTACCGCTGCGCCCAGCTCTATCTGGATATTTACCGTGGGACCGAAAGGGGATGGTGATATGTTCAGAGTAAGACCTGGCCCGCCGGTGGATTACAGTCTGTGTAACCAGACTGTCACGTTGTACCATGCAGATTTAAAAAACGGTTTTCAATGCACCCGAACCCTGTTTCGCGGTGCATTTTTTGACGCCAAGAAAGTGCAGACCGTGGACAAAATCGGCAGGCAGGAGGCAAACAGTTTCCTGCTTGTTCTTCCATCCGGGTGGGATGGCCGTCCGGTGTGGGTGGATGTGGCAGCGGCGCAGCCTCTTGGTGCAGATCAAACGGTGTTTTCCTTGGCGGCCGGGGACAAGGTGTTTCTGGGCGATGGCCCGGAGATTTCTGATCGGACGGACTGGGGGAATTTTATCCCGGCCAGTGTGCCGGGGCTGGTTGTGGTCAAGGACGTGGATGTGAAATACTGGAACGCTGCGGTGTGCCATATTGAGGCGGGTGGTTGATATGGCGAATAAGAAACAGCTTTTCCGCCTGCCGGATGGGACAGTAGCGTATCTGGAGATGCACAATGTGCAGCGAATCCTGAAAGACAAAGGTCTGGCTCCGGATGGGTATGTGCAGATGTTTCACACCCAGAACGTGCTGCGGCGTATCGTGAAGTACATGCCGTATCAGAGCGGTATGACCATCAAGGTGACGGCGGCGCAGACCAATATCCGAAAGCCCTTGATTGTCACGGATACGCCTTACGCCCGGTTCCTCTTCCAGGGCAAATTGATGGTCGGCGATGTGACCGGAAGCCCCTGGGCGAGAAAGGGAGAAACCAAACATGTGGTGAATCGTCCTCTGGATTACACCAAAACCAAAAATCCGAAAGCAGGCCCCTTCTGGGATCGCGCACTTTCCACGGCCGAAGGCCCTGCGATGGCCGCGGATTTGCAGCGGTATATCAAACAAAAGGGGGGCTAAACGATGGATCAGAAAAGCGATCTGGATCGGCTGAGGGAGTGGCTTGGGACCTACCCCGGGTATGATTTGGCCGCCAACATGCTGGTGGACTATCTGGACAGCATCCCGGGCAGCAAAAGCCTGCGGCCGGGTGGGCTGGTGGAGATCAGCCGCAAGGATGACATCCTTGGCAATGTGACTGTGAGTAACCAGTATAACTTCGGCTTGTATATTGCGGTGGCGAAAAGCTCTGGGGATGGTGCGAGCGCGGCCTATAACGCTGACTGGGTGCTGGATTTCCAGCGCTGGGTCCAGCAGCAGAGTATCACGCACATGGCACCTACCTTTGGCAATATCGATCAACAACAGGAGCGCATCAAGGCACAGAACGGCGAGCTGTACGATACTGACCAGGATGGAGTTGGACTCTACATCGTGGCTTTGAGCGCGGAATTCAAAGAAAAGTATGAGGTGATCTGATGGCAAAAATCGAACGAAAGTACATGGCCCACTATATCGATGCAGCACTCCCCAGCGCATCGAAGGGCAGCCCCAGCTATGTGCGGCTGGGCAAGGATCTGGAGGAATACAGCCCCGAGCTGAGCGCCAACGTGGAGAAAAAGCAGAACATCCTGGGCGAAAGCAGCATTATGCTGACCAGCTATGAGAAGAGCGGCAGCGTAGAGCCTTACTACGCGGAGAAAGATGATCCTCTTTTTGCTCGGCTTCAGGGCATCATTGATGAGTGCAGGATTCTGGATGATTGCAATACCACTGTGGTGGAGGTGCATCTGTGGGAGGAGGCAGATCCGGAAAAAGGCTATCCTGCGGTAAAGGACGATGCGGTAATCGAGGTGAGCAGCTACGGCGGCGATTCCACCGGTTACCAGATCCCCTTCAACCTGCATTACAGCGGCAAGCCCGTGAAGGGCCACTTCAAAGTAGACACCAAAACCTTCACCGTGGACGAAGAAGAGTAAGCATACACCCGGCCGGAAAGGTTGTCACCGGCCGGGTAATTTTGTATAGGAGGTCAGTATGGCAAAGCAAAAATTGAGCATCGACATCGGTGTACAGGAGTTTGAAATCAATGGCAGCGGTGTGCTGCGTTTCAATCCCAGCGACCCCAATGTGTACAACCGGTTTACGGAGATGCTGGAAAAGGTCCAGGCCGTGGAAAATGAGCTGGTGGAGAAGGCCGGCCAGCTCCCGAAAGAGGACAACGGCGTTGCAGCTCTTTCGCTGTTGGAGGAAGCTGATCGGAAGACTAAGGTCGCTCTGCAGGAGGCATTCGGACAGGAAAACGACTTTGACCAGCTGTTGGGCGGTGTGAACCTTATGGCGGTGGCCGGCAACGGTGAGCGTGTGGTAACCAACCTGCTGGATGCGCTGCGGCCCATTGTTCAGGAGGGCGCCAGCCGCTTCTACAAGGATAAGGCGAATGCGGCCGTGGCGAAGGCTCAGGCGAACCGCGAAGCCCGGCGTGCGGCCGGCCGCAAATGATGGACCGCTGGAGTTTGCCGGAAGCACTGGAGGTTCAGGGCCGACAATATGCCATAAATGCCGACTTCCGGGATGTGCTGGAGGTCATCCGCTGGCTGAACAATCCGGATGAGGATGAGCGGGTGCGGTATTTCGTGTCCCTGAAGCTGTTTTTTGAGGATTGGGACAGCATCCCCCAGAAGGACCAGGAAGAGGCGGCCCGCCAGATGATGATCTTCATCGCGGGCGGCGTGGAAGATACCGGCCCATCTGGCCCCCGTTTGATCGACTGGGAGCAGGATCAGGGAATGATTGTGGCAGATGTGAACAAGGTGGCCGGGTGCGAGATTCGAGCTTTGCCGTTTGTTCACTGGTGGACCTTCCTTGCATGGTTCGGGGCCATCGGGGAGGGGCAGCTGTCCATGGTGGTGAGCATTCGGGACAAGCGGCGCCGGGGCAAAAAGCTGGAAAGCTGGGAGAAGGAGTATTACCAGCAGCACAAAGCAGAGGTGGACCTGCGGCCCCGCTACACCGCAGAGGAGCTGGCCGAGCAGGAGCGCCTGAAAAAACTGCTGGGAGAGTGAGGTGATGTAATTGGCAGACGGCAAGGTAACAATCAGCACGGCGCTGGACAATGAAGGCATTGAAAAGGATGGTAAAAAAGTAGAACAGAGCGCCAAAAAAACTGCGATGCAGCTGGCTGCCGAATACCGTAAAGCTGGGATGAGCCAGTCCGAGGCTCTCAAAAAAGCCTGGTCCGAAATAGAAAGAACGACGAATCGAAGTTCGAAAAAATCCGGAAACGCCATTCGCAAAAATATGGGCGGGGCTACGCAGTCGGTTGTGGGTGCATTAGGCGGGTTAAATGCTGTTGTAGGAAGAATCATGGGTGCTTTTGGCTTGGCTTTTGGCGCCTATCAATTAGTGCAGTTTGGTGCTGCCTGTATCCAGCTGGGCAGCGATGTGGCCGAGGTGCAAAACGTTGTAGATGTTTCGTTCGGCCGCATGGCCTACAAGATGGAGGAGTTTGCTGACACAGCGATCACCAGCTTCGGCATGAGTGAGCTGGCGGCCAAAAAGACCGGCAGCACCTATATGGCCATGGCAAAGGGGATGGGTGTAGCAGATGAGGCTGCCAGCGATATGGCCATTGCACTGACCGGCTTGTCTGGCGATGTGGCCAGCTTCTTCAACCTCAGTCAGGAGGATGCGGCGTACAAGCTGCGGAGCATCTTCACCGGTGAAACTGAGGCATTGAAGGACCTGGGCGTGGTCATGACGCAGGCAAACCTGCAGCAGTATGCTATGGCCAACGGGATGAACAGCAATATCCAGGCTATGAGCCAGGCCGAGCGAGTTGCACTGCAATACAGTTTTGTGATGAATTCGCTGAAGCTGGCTCAAGGCGACTTCCTGCGTACGCAGGACAGCTGGGCCAACCAGACCCGCATTCTGTCCATGCAGTGGCAGCAGTTTATGAGCATCATCGGTCAGGCTCTTACTACGGTACTTCTGCCGGTGGTCAAAACGCTCAATACCATTGTGGCCGCCCTCATCAATATGGCCAACGCATTCAATGCGGTGATTACGTCCATTTTTGGAGGCGCGCAGAAGCAGATCCAGGCAACTGGCGCGGCCATTGAGGGAGCAAATGCTGGAATCGCATCCAGCGCAGGAGCCGCGGCAGCGGGTGAGCAAGAGCTGGCCGACGGCACCAAAGCGGCAGCCAAAGCAGCCAAGACCGCGACCGCGAGCATCGACGAACTGAACGTGCTGCAGCAGGATACCGGCTCAGCTGGTTCTGGCGGATCGTCCGCCAGTGGTGGTACAGGAGGTGTGGCAAACCTTGTGCCTGAAGCAGCGGTGGACGAAGCACAGGAAGTACCGCCGATTCTGGAAAAAATTAAGCAGTTGGTCGCACAGATCGGGCAACTCTTTGCGCCCAGCATCGCCGCTTGGAGTAAGGCCTTCGATCGGCTGTCCCGAGCGGCAAAAAGTTCCTGGGGCATTATCCAGGGGAGCGCGCTGGAATTGTGGGATACTGCTCTGCGCCCGCTGGGTGAGTACATTCTGGGAGATTTTATCCCCAGCGTGACGAATGCTTTTTCAGAGACATTCGCTCCGATATTCGCGGACGTCGGCAGTCTGATCATGGAGCAGTTCGCTTTGCAGTTCCAATGGGCGTGTAATCTCATTGGAGATTTGATCAATTCCTTTTTGCTGCCGCTGTTTAGCTTTCTACAGCAGGTTATTCAGGATATGTTTATCGGCATCAAAGGGGCATGGGATATATACGGCCAGCCGATTTTGGATGGCCTTGCTCTGGGGTTCCAGTCTGTAAGAGATATCCTCTCCGATGTATACTACAACCTGGTAAAGCCCGTGCTCGAAGAAATCATGCAGCAGATCGACTGGTTGTGGAGTGAACACTTGAAGCCCTTGTGGGACAATCTGATGGAGTTCTTTGGAGCTTTTGCCGAGATGGTCTTGGCAATATGGAACGAATATATTTTCCCGTGGGTTCAACAGATGGTGGATATCTTCGCGCCGATTCTTTCCGAAGCGATTAAGTTCGTGGTGGATGCATTTGCCACGGCTTTTGCGAGAATCAGCGATACTGTAAGCGCAGTGATTCGCATTCTGAAAGGCATTTGTGAATTTGTGACTGGTGTTTTCACTGGGGACTGGGAAAAGGCCTGGAATGGTATCAAGGACATCTTTGGCGGTGTCTGGGATGTCATTGTGGGAGTGCTAAAAGGAGCGGTGAATACGGTAATTGATATGATCAATGCTGTGCTGCGTGCGGTGGCGCTGGGCGTGAACGCGATTATTGATAAAATCAATGCGCTCAGTTTCACAGTGCCTGACTGGGTACAGGGGATCGGCGGTGAGACCATCGGATTCAACTTTGCGAAGTTCGACCCGCCTCAGATTCCAAAACTTGCTCGGGGCGCGGTTCTTCCGGCCAACAATCCGTTTTTGGCGGTTGTGGGCGACCAGCGGCGAGGAACCAACGTGGAGGCCCCGCTGGAGACGATTACCCAAGCTGTCATTGCGGCATTGTCTCAGCTTGGCGGAACGCAGGAGTTTACTGCCAACCAGCCAATCGAGGTAAAACTGGATGGACAGGTGCTTTACCGCGCTATGGCGAAAATCGAGGCCAACCGAGGCGTAAAGATTGGAGGTGCATTCGCGGATGCCTATTGATTTGAAGGAAGCCACCGGTTTTTTGTACCTCGGCACCAGCCCGGAGACCAGCAGGGAGAACCATAGTATCGCAGTCCCTTACCCGGATCAAGGCAAAGCCCCGTTTACCACCAGTCGATTGGTGGATTCGGCTCGCAATGCCCAGGGCACCATGGTGGGCCGGATGATCGGCCGCAGCCTGGACAAGCAGGAGATGGGATGGAGCACTATCTCCTGTGCGCTCTGGTGGGAAATGAACCGCTGGTTTGAGGATAATCACTTCACCTTCTACTGCCACTATTTCAACTTCAATACAGGCCGGTGGCTGACCAGATTGATGTATATTTCCGATGTTAAAGTATCGCCGGAAATCATCGACCCGGGCACAGGGGAGCCGGCGTTCTTGCGGGATGCAAGTGTAAATGTTATCGATTGCGGGGTGATCTGATGCAAAAGGTGAGCGATGCCTACCGGCAGGAGATGACAAAGCCGGTGCTGGGCGCGGCAAAGCTGGCCGTGACCCTGAGCGTGGTGGACGAGGACGCGGCCCCCAGCGCGACGGACAAAAGCGAGCATCAGGCATACTGGTCCAGCGTGGAAAGCGCCCTTGCGCAGGACGGCGCTCAAAAACGCAGCTACGCCACCTTCGAGCCGGGGCGCTGGAAGGCGGACGGCAGTCTACGCATTGCGGACGAGCCCGGCGGCGCACTGCTGACCGAGGGCTATGTGAGCGAAAACCTGAGCGGCGCGGACGGCCGGTTTGCAGCTCCGCCGGTGCTGGCGCTGGAATTTAAAAGCCCGGTGAGCGTTCCGGCGCTGAGCTTCCGGTTCGATCAGGTGGCGGAGGAATGGTGCACCGCGCTGACCGTGACCGCCTGGAAGGGGGAAGTGCAGCTGGTGCAGCGGCAGGTGTTGCCCAAGGCGGTGGAGCACCAGGAGCTGGTGCAGATCGACCGCTTCGACCGGCTGGAAATCCGCTTTGAGGCCACCAGCCAGCCCTTTCGTCGGGCGCGGCTGACCCGGCTAATGTTCGGCATGGAGCTGATCTTCGGCCAGGCGGAGCTGACCGAGGCGGCCCAGACCATGGAGGTGGACCCCATCGGCCGCAGGCTGCCCACCGGTGAGTTTAGCTTCTCGGCGGTGAATGTGAACCTGCTTACCGGGACCCAGAACGGCCTGTACGACCCGGACAACCCTCAGGGCATTTGGAAGTATTTTGAGCAGCGGAACCCCATCACGGTGCGCTACGGACAGCAGCTCACCGGCGGCATGAACTGGGGCGATGCGGTGGCGCTTGAATGGGGTGACCTAGTCTCCAGCGGCTGGCGGGAGCTATATCAGGGTGGCTTTGTGGAATGGATGCCCGGTGGACGGTTTTATCTGACCGGCCAGCCTACGGTGGAAGGGCTGTACGCCAAATTTTCTGCCACAGACGTACTGAGCCTGATGGAGGCCACCTATTACAAGGGGACTTGGGATGGGGAGGCACATACTCTGTGGGAGCTGGCCACGGCAGTGCTGGAAGACGCAGGACTTCCCCGCCGCAGGCAGGACGAGCAGCCCTGGGCGCTGTGGGAGGGCTTGAAAGAGATCACCACCACCGCCCCGCTGCCGGTAAAGCAGCATCGGGAATGCTTGCAGCTGATCGCCCACGCGGCCTGCTGCCTGTTATATGCCGACCGGGATGGCGTGATACGCATCCAGCCGGATGAGAGCGCCCAAAGCGGGGTGAGCATCAGGCTTTCGGCCATGCTGGAAAGCGCGCCCAAAGTGGAAAAGACTGCGAGCCTTCTTCAGGTGGAGTGCCCGGCTACGGTGTATGCTCCCGCGGAAAAGGAGAGTCAGCTGCACAAGGGCACCTATCAGGTGAACGGGCAGCTGGAGCTGCACCTGACCTGGAATCAGGCGGCGGAGATCCGCGTGGAATGCGAGGGCGCACAGGTAGCCGACCAGGCGCTGTATGCTTCGGCGGCGGATCTAGTGCTGGAGGGCAACGGCCCGGCCACCCTGATCGTGAGCGGTAAAAAGCTGGAGACCAGCAGCCAGAACGCGGTGGCCCCGGTGGCGGACGCGGACGAGAACGGCACAGTGGAAACGCTGGACAATCCGCTCATTACCGATCTGAACCGGGCGCTGGCGGTGGCGGACTGGGTGCGGGGGCATCTGCTGCGCCGCAGCACCTACACCTGCACCACCCGCGGCAACCCGGAGATGGACCCCATCGACCGGGTTCTGCTGGACACCCAATGGGAAACGGCCGCCCCGGCCCAGGTGCTGAAAAATCAGCTCACATACAGCGGTGGAGGGCTGAAAGGAGAAATGATATTGAAAAGAGGGAGTGAAGCATGAGAAAGAGCCAGAACTACCAGCTGCGCCTTCCGGAGCGGCTGGCCGAGCGCAACGACCCGGCAGACATCGACGATCTGACCTACGACATGGAGGTTATTGACCGGGAGCTGAAAAAGCAGGCGGACAAAGACGCCGAGCTGGACGATTTGAAGGCCAGCCGCACCGAGCTGAACGCCCACGCCTCGGCCTCGGTGCTGGCCCACCCGGACGGCAGCGTGACCGACGATAAAATTGGCCTGCGCACCGTGGGCGGGGTGAAAAACAAATTGCAGGCGCTGCTGACGCTGCTGGGGGAGCAGATCCTGGGAATGAAGGGCAGCACAAACTGGAACGACGGCCCGGCCATCACGCTGGTGGAGGCAAAGCGGACGCTGGACGCCCACAAAACGTCGGCGGACGCACTGCGGAAGGAGTTCGACGCCCACGCAGCCAGCAAGGGCAATCCCCACGGGGTGACCAAAAGTCAGGTGGGCCTTGGCAATGTGCCCAACGTGGCCACCAACGACCAGACCCCCACCTACACCGAGGCGGCGGCGCTGAGCCGTCCGGTGAGTGGAGAGACGCTGGCCATCGCCTTCGGCAAGCTGGCCCGGGCGGTGCGCAGCCTGATGGAGCACCTGGCGGACAAGGCCAACCCGCACGGGGTGACAGCACATCAGGCGGGGGCCTATACCCAGAAGGAGACCGACACAAAGGATGCAGCGGTGAAAAGTGCGCTGGAGAGTGCTCTTGATGCTCATACAGGAAATACATCCAACCCGCACAAGACCACCAAGGCCCAGGTGGGGCTTGGCAGCTGTGACAATACCGCCGACGTGGACAAGCCGGTGAGCACTGCGCAGGCGGCGGCCATTGCCGCGGTGCAAAATGCTCTGAACAGCCATAAAACGGACAAAGCGAATCCCCACGGGGTGACCAAAAGTCAGGTGGGCCTTGGCAATGTGACAAACGATGCACAAGTCAAGCGCAGCGAGATGGGCAAGGCCGGCGGCGTAGCCACACTGGACAGCAACGGTCAGGTGCCAGCCAGCCAGCTGCCCAGTTTTGTGGACGACGTACTGGAATATGCCAGCAAAACCGCCTTCCCGGCCACGGGTGAGGCAGGGAAGATCTATGTGGCGCTGGACACAAACCTCACCTGGCGCTGGAGCGGCTCGGCCTATGTGGAGATCAGTAAGAGCCTTGCGCTGGGCGAGACCTCTTCCACCGCCTACCCGGGCAACAAGGGCAAGGCGCTGGCGGCTGACCTTGCCTCCACCAAAACCACTGTGGCTTCCAACACCGCCGCCCGCCACAGTCACGCAAACAAGACGCTGCTGGACAGCTACACCCAGACCGAAGCCAGTCTGGCGGATGCGGTGAGCAAAAAGCACAGCCACGGAAATCTATCTCTGCTGGGCAGCATCACCCAGACGTTGCTGAATAACTGGAATGCGGCGTTCGCCCATGTGAGTGATACCGTGAAACACATCACAGCGGCGGAGCGCAGTCTCTGGAACGCAGCGATACAAACCATGAAGATCGGTACCGTGGTCAGCGGCAGCACCGCCGCTGCCAGCATATCCAAAAGCGGCACAACCGCCACTTTGAATCTGACCTTGCCCAGCGGTGCCCAAGGGCCGAAGGGGGACACCGGCCCCGCTGGCCCGCAAGGTGAGACCGGGCCGCAAGGGCCCAAGGGTGATACCGGCGAGCAGGGTCCTACCGGTGCGAAGGGCGCCACTGGCCCCACCGGACCCCAGGGGCCTCAAGGCGCTACCGGCCCCACTGGCCCGGCAGGCCCCAACCTGGTGAGCAAGAACACCCAGGTGAGCGGCTTTTCCACCGGGCAGGTGCTGTACGTGAACGGCAGTGTGGTGGGCGCCAAGACCCTGACAGCGGCGGGCATTGGCGCGGCGGCAGCCAGCCACACCCACAACTACGCGGGCGCTTCCAGCGCGGGCGGCGCGGCCAACAGCGCGGTGAAGCTGCAAACCGCCCGGGGCGTGACCATTGGCGGAACCAAAAAGACCTTCGACGGCAGCGCCGATGTGAGTTGGACTCTGGGCGAGATTGGCGCGGCAGCGGTGGATCCGAATTCCGGCTTTTCCGGCGCGGCCCGTGCGGCCACCCAGCTGGCCACGGCCCGCACCCTGACCATTGGCAAAACCGGCAGGGCCTTCGACGGCACCGCAAATGTGAGCTGGACACTGGCCGACCTGGGTATTCTGGATTTTGTATACCCGGTGGGCAGCATCTTTGAGTGGGAAGGCAGCGGAACCAGCGGAGGACTGGATCTGTCCACCGTGGCAAAGGTGCAGTCTCACTTCGGCGGCACCTGGGAGCGCTACGGCGAAGGCCGTGTGCTGGTAGCCCAAAAGGTAAATGATCCCAACTTTGGTGGGGCGACTGGCTCAATGGGTGGCGAATCAAAGCACCGGCATGATGGCGGTAATCTTACCGCTACCGCCTTTATCCGAGAAGATGGGACATTGGTAACTGTAGATGGCCCTCACCACGATAATAATGGTTCCCAAAGCACATGGAACGCGCAGCGGTTTTTGAAGGGCAGTGGATTCAATTTCGGAAACGAGGCCACGGGAAACGCCATTTTTGTGCAGGGACAAACCGGGGAGCAGTCTACATTACAGCCCTACATCACCGTGTTCCGTTACCGGCGCGTTGCGTAAGGGAGGCGGAGTATATGGCATGGCAGACACCGAAAACGACTTGGGCCGAGCGGGACCCGTTTTTCCTCGACCCGGACTATGAACGCATCCGGGGCAACCTGCTGCATCTGCAGCAGCGGGCAGCGGCGATCACTCGGCGGCCGGACTACGGCGAGATGAGCAGCTACACGGCGGACGGGCTGCCCCTGGCGGATTTTTTCAACCGGGTGGAAGAGAACCTGGCGGCGCTGGCCGATGCGGTACAGCTGCGACCGGAGTATTCCACCCGAAGCTTTTCCCCCGGCAGCCTCGTGTGGGACTGGCGGGACCTGGAGCGCATCGAGGGAATGCTGCTGCAGGTTTACAACGATCTGAATGCAATCGAGAGTGGCCAGCAGAAGCTGGCTTTTTGTTTGGGAGGTGGCTTGTTTGGCACGTTTGTTTCGTGATTTAAAGGTGAATGAACAGGACGGCAAGGTACATCTGACCTTGTACAACCGGGATGGCAGCGTGGCGCTGCGGGACGTGACCGTGGAAGTGAGCAGCGAGGTGGTGCAGCAGGGGGACACCTGGAGCGCTGCGGCGGCGAACCTGTTGCTGCGCATCGGGGACGATGGGCAGCCCCAGCTGGCCTTGCGCCCGGCGGACATCGGCGCCGCAGACAAGGCGGACGGCGTGAACGGTTATGCCCACGCAAAGGCGGGCACGGTGCACCAGCTGACTGGCAGCGGGGAGAATATCCGCTTTGTGGCCGGGGCGGATTTTGCGGCGGGAGATACTTTTTCCGTGAACGGCACTGCCTGCACCGCCAAGACGGCGGGCGGCGACGCCCTGTGGGCCGGGTTCTTTAAGAAGGGCGCCGTGGTGGTGTGCTGGCGC
>CASEVW010000032.1 GCA_949291395.1 uncultured Oscillospiraceae bacterium
GGCCTCCCGCCAGGCCCGCCGCTGCCGCACCCGGCTGCGGGTGCAGAAAAAAAGCGGGCTGTGGTTCCGGCTGCGGCCCTATCGGGGACGGTGGGGGCTGGTGATCGGGCCGCTGGTGTTCTGCGCCGCACTGGCGGCCATGCAGCAGATGGTCTGGGCCATCCGGTACGACGGCGACCTGACCGGCCCCCAGCAGGCGGCGCTGCGCCAGTCGCTTTATTCTATGGATATTTACGAGGGCGCGGTTTTAACCCAGGAAAAGATCCGCCGCACGGAAAAGCTGCTATTGAGCCAAAGCGGCGAACTGGGCTGGGTGTCGCTGAATTTCGGCAAGGGGCGGCTGGTGGTGGAGGCCGTTCCCGCGGCGCAAAAGCCTGCCATCGAGGGCAACGAGCCCCAGGATCTGGTGGCCAAGGCGGACGGCCGCATTTTGGAGATCAACGTGCAGGAAGGCTTTGCCGCAAAAACAAAAGGCCAAACGGTGGCCCAGGGGGACGTGCTGGTGACGGCGGGCAAGCCGGACCGGAACGGCCGCCAGCTGGCGACCCACGCCAAAGCGGTGGTCACGGCCCAGGTGCGCCGGAGCTACCAGTGCGTCCAGCCGCTGCGCTATACGGCGCTGGTGCCGGCGGCGGGGCCGGAAAGCCGGTTTTCGCTGCGGGTGGGGCAGAAAAGCATCCCCCTGGGCCGCTGGGAAGCGGTGCCCCAGGCGCTCACCCAAACAAAACACCAGCAGCTTACGGTATTGGGCTTTGCGCTTCCGGCCACACTGGAAGAAGAGACGGTGCTGCCCCGCCGCCAGCAGGCCATCGAGCTGACCCGCACCCAGGCCCGGGACTACGCCCGGCTGGCCTGCATGAGCCAGCTGTACGCCCAGTTCCCGGATGCCGCCGTCAGCGCGCGGCAGGAGGACTGCCAGTGGGGCGAGGAGGAACTGACCTATACCCTCACGCTGGATTTTACCGCCGATATTGCGGCCCGTCTGGAAGGATGACTGGAAAGGACAAAAAATTTTATTCAAATTTAACAGTTCCAATGGGATAATTTTGTGATATAATACGAATGGAATGTTATCCGCCGTCCCCTGTCAAAAAATGGAAATCAGGGGAAAAAGCGGGTAAGAATATAAGCGAGAAGCAGGTGTTGAATTGGCCGAAAAACTGATCGAATTGAACAGTATCGACACAGCCCTTGCCATCTTTGGCAGCTGTGATGAAAATATCCGTTTGCTGGAAGCAGAGTTTGGCATCACCGCGGTATGCCGCGGCACCGAGATCAAATTCTCCGGCGAGCCGGAAGGGGTGGCGGCGGCAGGCCGTGCGGTGGACGCGATGCTCACCCTGTTGGAAAACCACACTCCGCTGGAAGAGCAGACGGTGCGCTACTGCATCAGCCTGGCCAGCGCGGGGGAGGACAAACGGGTGCAGGAGCTCACCGAGGATTTTGTGGCCATCACCGCAAAGGGCCGGCCGGTCCGCCCCAAGACCCTGGGCCAGAAGGAATATCTGCAGGCCATCCGCAAAAACGCCATCACCTTCGGCGTGGGCCCCGCCGGCACCGGCAAGACCTATCTGGCGGTGGCCATGGCGGTGAAGGCTTTCAAAAGCAAGGAGGTCACCCGCATCATCCTCACCCGCCCGGCGGTGGAAGCGGGCGAGAAGCTGGGCTTTCTGCCGGGCGACCTGCAAAACAAGGTGGACCCCTATCTGCGGCCGCTGTACGACGGCCTATTCGATATGCTGGGGGCCGAGACCTTCCAGAAATTGCAGGAAAAGCAGGTCATCGAGGTGGCCCCGCTGGCCTACATGCGCGGCCGCACCCTGGACGATGCTTTCATCATCCTGGACGAAGCCCAGAACACCAGCCCCGAGCAGATGAAGATGTTCCTGACCCGCATGGGCGTGGGCAGCAAGGTGGTGGTCACCGGCGACGTGACCCAGATCGACCTGCCGGACAAGGCCCGCAGCGGCCTGGTGGACGCGCTGCACGTGCTGAAAAACGTGGAGGGCATCGGCCGGGTCTACTTCACGGAAAAAGATGTGGTGCGCCACCGGCTGGTGCAGCAGATCGTAAAGGCTTACGACCGGGCCGCGGCAGCCCGGTCCCGCCGCAATGGATAACACATGGCCGATCGATATTCATGAGGAGTAATAAGTTATGTCAAACAAAGTCTATATCACCAACCAGCAGAAAAGCGTTAAGATCCCTTCCGGGCTGCGCATTTTGATCCGGCGCAGCTGCAACGCTGTGTTGGAATATGAAAAGTTTGAAGGCCCTGCCGAGATCAGCGTGACCTTTGTGGACAACGAAGCCATCCGTCAGCTGAACGCCCAGTACCGGGGCAAGGATATGCCCACCGACGTGCTCAGCTTCCCTCTGGGGGAAAACGGCGTTTACGACAAAAACGAGGACACCGGCGCCTCCCTGCTGGGCGACATCGTCATCTCCATGGAAAAAGCCGTGGAGCAGGCCGAGCTGTACGGCCACGCCCTGCAGCGTGAGGTGGCCTTTTTGACGGTGCATTCCATGCTGCACCTGCTGGGCTACGACCATGAGGCCGGCGGCCTGGAAGCGGTGCGCATGCGGGAAAAAGAGGAAGCCGTGCTGGTCCAGCTGGGCCTGCCCCGCACGGTGTCTTACACCACCGATGAAGACTGAATTTAAGCGCTTTCTGCGGGGCTTTGGCTACGCCGCGGCGGGCATCAAAGCGGCGGTAAAGGCTGAGCGCAACCTGCGCTTTCATCTGTGCGCCGGGGCGTATGTGCTGCTGTTCAGCCTGTTTTATCCCTTCGGCGCTGTGGAATACGCCCTGCTGTTTTTGTGCATCGGCGGCGTGACCGCCCTGGAGCTGATGAACAGCGCCGTGGAGCGGGCGGTGGACCGGCCGGACCGGACCCACTGGGGCACCGCCGGCCAGGCGAAAGACATGGCGGCCGGGGCAGTGCTGGTGTTCAGCATCGCCGCGGCGGCGGTGGGCATCGCCTTGTTCTGGCAGCCCGCCGTGCTGGCGGCCATCCCGGGATGGTTTATTCGCCACCCGGTGTGCCTGGGGCTGTTTGCGGCATCGCTGCCGCTGGCGGCCTGTTTTATCTGGAAAAAGGAAACGAAAAAGAAAGGGTAATCAAAACCGTGCAAACATCTTCTGTATTCGTGGCCCTGGTGGGCCGGCCCAATGTGGGCAAATCCAGCCTGACCAACCGGCTGGTGGGGGAAAAGGTGGCTATCGTCACCTCCAAACCCCAGACCACCCGTACCCGCATCACCGGCATCGTGACCCGCGGCCCGGTGCAGTATGTGCTGCTGGACACCCCCGGCGTGCACATCCCCCGCACCAAGCTGGGCGAGCGCATGAGCAAGACCGCCAGCGACTCGGTGGCGGATGTGGATGTGAGCATGATGCTGTTTGAACCCTATGGCGACTTCACCGAGGCCGAGCAGGCCATGCTGAAAGCCCTCAAGTCCAGCGGCGGCCCGGCTATCGCAGTGATCAACAAGACCGACACCCTGAAAAAAGAGGCTGACCTGGAAGTGCGCAAGCGCCAGCTGAGCGAGCTGGGCATCTTCGACACAGTCATGGCCACCAGCGTGCGGGAGGACAAGGGCTGCGAAGAGCTGTTCGCCGTGCTGGAAAAATACGCGGTGGAAGGGCCCCACTTCTTCCCGGAGGATGCTTACACCGACATGCCGGAAAAGGCCCTGGTGAGCGAGATCATCCGGGAAAAGATGCTGCTGAACCTGTACGATGAGATCCCCCATGGCATCGCCGTCACGGTGGAGCGCTTTAAAGAGCGGCCGGACAAGAACATCATCGACATTGACGTGAACATTTACTGCGAGCGTAAGAGCCATAAGGGCATGGTCATCGGCAAGGGCGGCCAGATGCTGAAAAAGATCGCCAGCCAGGCCCGGCTGGACTGCGAGGACTTTCTGGGCGCAAAAGTCAACCTGCAATGCTGGGTGAAAGTCAAGGACGACTGGCGTGACAGCGACTTTTTGCTGAACGATTTCGGCTTTAAGCAGACCAACTGATCCCGCTGCCCGGCGGCCCGAGTCCTTGGCGCTTGGGCTGGGCAGATTTCCCATGGATAACCGGTCCGCCGGTGTGGAACAGTAATCCATGGGAGGGTGATCTTACGCCATGAATACCGAACACAGCTGGAAAACCTTTGAGAGTACGGGCAGCGTGCAGGAATATCTGCTTTATAAGCGCCAGCAGCGAAGCGGCGCGCAGCAAACGCGCCCCATGGAGAACGAATATGCAGATCGTGACCCCGGGCCTGGTCCTGCGGGAGGTAAAAACCGGTGAGGCGGACCGGATCCTGACCATTTTAACGCCGGAACACGGCGTTCTTTCGGTGTCCGCCAAAGGCAGCCTGCGGCTGAAAAGCAAGCTCTTCAGCGCCTGCGGGCTTTTTTGTTATTCTGAATTTACCCTGTTCCCGGGCAAGAACATCCACCGTGTGGACGACGCCCAGGTGAAAAAGGTGTTCTTTGGCCTGCACGAAAGCGTGGAGGGCATGGCGCTGGCCATGTATCTGGCGGAATTTGCCCTCACGCTTTCGCCCACCGGCCGGGACGCCGAGGTGCAGCTGCGCCTTTTGCTCAACAGCCTGTATCTCATCAGCGAGCGAAAAAAGCCCCTGGCCCAGATCAAGGCGGTGTACGAGATGCGGGCAGTGTGTGAGTCTGGCTATATGCCGGACCTTTTGTGCTGCAATTCCTGCCAGAAATACGATGGGGGCAGCTTTTATTTTGACGGGGCCGCCGGCCTGCTTTTGTGCGCCGACTGTGCCCAAAAACAGGGCCGCAGGCCCAACCTGGACGCCCCCGCACTGCTGGCATTGCGGCACATTGCCCTTGTGGAGGATAAAAAGATCTTCAGTTTCAGCATCCCACCCCAAAGCCTGGCGCTGCTGGGGCAGGTCACCGAGGGGTATGCTTTGCGTATGCTGGATAAACCCCTGAAGACGCTGGACTTTTTGAAGACCATGCTGAGCTGAATGGAATGACGTGAGGAAACGAGAATGGAGAAAAGCTACTTAAAAACCCTGGAACTGGAAAAGATCCTGGAAAAGGCTGCCCAGTTCGCGGTTTGTCCGGAAGCCCGGACCCTGCTGTTGGAGCAGGAGCCGTTTGAAACGGTGGAAGAGGTGCGGTTCGCCCTCTCCCAAACCGACAGCATCAACAGCCTGCTGCTGAAAAACGGCAGCCCCCGCTTTGGCGGCGTGCAGGGGGTCACCGCCATCGTGCGCCGCGCCGTCAAGGGCGGCATTTTATCCATGGCGGAGCTGCTGGAAGTGGCCGCCGCCCTGCGCAACTTTCAAAACCTGGTCAGCTGGTACCACATCACCGAGCACGACATGCTGCCGGTGGACGACCTGTTCTATGCCCTGACCCCCCAGCCGGCCCTGGAAAAAAGCATTTCCAGCGCCATCCTGTCCCCGGAGGAAATGGCGGACAGCGCCAGCAACACCCTGTTCGACATCCGACGCAAGATCCGGGCCATGGAGAACTCCATCCGGGATAAGCTGGATGCCATCATCAAAAACAGCACCACCAACAAGTTTTTGCAGGACGCGGTGGTCTCGCTGCGCAACGGCCGCTTCGTGGTGCCGGTGAAGGCGGAATACCGGGGCGAAGTGGGCGGCGTCATCCACGACGTGTCCTCCAGCGGCTCCACCGTGTTCGTGGAGCCCACCGCCGTGGTGGAAGCCAACGCCAAGATCATGCAGCTGCGCAGCCAGGAAAAGGCGGAGATCGAGCGCATCCTGGCGGCTTTCACCGACCAGGTGGCCGAGATCGAGCCGCTGTTTGCGTTCAGCTACCAGGCCATGCTGAACATCGACGTGCTGCTGGCCAAGGCGCACCTGGCGCTGGAACAGCAGGCTTATATGCCCCAGGTGGCGGACGGCGTGTGGTTCGACCTGAAAAAAGCCCGCCACCCCCTCATTGATAAAGACAAAGTGGTGCCCATCGATGTGGCCCTGGGCAGGGACTACGACACGCTGGTCATCACCGGCCCCAACACCGGCGGCAAGACCGTCACCCTGAAAACGGCGGGCCTGCTCTGCGCCATGGCCCAGCACGGCCTGCTGATCCCGGCCCACGAGCAGAGCACCGTCTGCGTGTTCAGCGAGTATCTGGTGGACATTGGCGATGAGCAGAGCATCGAGCAGAGCCTGTCCACCTTCTCCGGCCACATGAAAAAGATCACCGGCATCCTGGACAACGCCTATAAAAACACCTTGGTGCTGCTGGACGAGCTGGGCGCCGGCACCGACCCGGCGGAGGGCGCGGCCCTGGCGGTGAGCATCATCGAGCAGCTGCGCATCCAGGGGGCCCTGGTGATGGCCACCACCCACTATTCCGAGATGAAAGTCTTTGCCCTGGAGACCCCCGGCGTGATGAACGCCAGCTGTGAGTTCGACGTGGAGAGCCTGCGGCCCACCTACAAACTGAGCGTGGGCGTGCCGGGCAAGTCCAACGCTTTCCTGATCAGCGAAAAGCTGGGCCTTCCGGCCCGAGTCATCCAGCGGGCGCAGACCCACATGACCAACGACGACAAACGGCTGGACAGCGTGCTGGCCCAGCTGGACGATTTGAAATTGCAGCTGAAAGCCAGCCAGGACGAGGTGGAAAAAGCCCGGGGCGAGGCGGAGAAAAAGCTGGAAAGCGCCCGCAAAAAGTACGACGCGCTCATCCAGCAGGGCGAGACCGAGCTGGAAGCCGCCCGGCTGAAAGCCCGCCAGATGACCCAGCAGGTGCAGGACGAGGCCTACCGTCTCACCGACGAGCTGCGCAAGCTGCAAAAGGACGAAAAAGCCAGCGCCGCCCAGCGTGCCGCCCGTGCCCGTGAGATCGCCCGCAAGGAGACCGAGGGCCTGTTTGGCAAGACCGACGTGGTGCACAATGTGGTCAAGGAGTTCGTGCCCTTAAAGCAGGTGAAGGTGGGCCAGGAAGTGGTCATCGCCGACCTGGAGCAGACCGCCACCGTGATGGCCCTGCCGGACCGGAACGGCCTGGTGGAGGTGCGGGCCGGCATCTTAAAGACCAAGGTGCCCCTGAGCAACCTGAAAGCGCCGGATAAGCTGAAAAAGCCGGCGAACGCAAAGCCGCAGCCCCGCACCCAACCCCGCAGCACCACGGTGCAGCGGGTGCAGCGCAAGGCCAGCATGGAGATCAACCTGCTGGGCATGACCGTGGAGGAAGCGCTGATGGAGACCGACCAGTTCATCGACCATGCGGTGATGAACGGCCAGACCATGGTCTACCTGATCCACGGCAAGGGCACCGGCGCGCTGCGCAAAGCCATCCACGCCCACCTGCGGGGCCACCGGAACGTGAAGAGCTTCCGGCTGGGCCAGTACGGCGAGGGCGAAGCCGGCGTGACCGTTGTGGAGCTGAAATGATCCCAAAAGCGGCAACACCGGAGAAGATCGCTTAAAAACGAAAAGGGCTTGCCCTCTGCAAACAGCAGGGGGCAAGCCTTTTTGCTTTCTTTGTTTGTGGGAACGCCCGGCCCAAACCCTGGCGGTCACAGCCGGTCTTTGATGCGGCCCAGGGCGTTCTTTTCCAGGCGGCTCACCTGGGCCTGGCTGATGCCGATCTCCTTTGCCACCTCCACCTGGGTCTTGCCCGCAAGGTAGCGCAGGGCCATGATCTTCTTTTCCCGGCCGGAAAGCTCCTTCACCGTGTCCCGGAACATGATGTCGCTGATCCAGCTCTCCTCGTTGTCCGCCTCGCCGATCTGGTCCATCACATAGATGGTATCGCCGCCGTCGTTGTACACCGGTTCGTACAGGCTCACTGGGTCCACCACGCTTTCCAGCGCCAGGGTCACGGTGCTTTCCGGCAGCTCCACCCGCTGGGCGATCTCCCGCATGCGGGGCTCCCGGCCCAGCTCTTTTTGCAGCTGTTCCTTGGCCTGCATGGCCCGATAGGCGATGTCCCGCACCGAGCGGCTCACCCGCACGGCGTTGTTGTCCCGCAGAAAGCGGCGGATCTCGCCCACGATCATGGGCACGCCGTAGGTGGAAAACCGCACGTTCAGCTCTGGGTCAAAGTTGTCGATGGCTTTGATCAGGCCGATGCACCCCACCTGGAACAAATCGTCCATGCATTCGCCCCGGCCGGTGAATTTTTGCACCACGCTGAGCACCAACCGCAGATTGCCCTGGATCATCTGCTGGCGGGCCTGTTTGTCCCCCTTGCGGGCAGCCCGCAGCAGGGCGGTCTTTTCCTTTTCTTTCAGCACCGGAAGCTCGGCGGTGTTCACGCCGCAGATCTCTACTTTGTTGTAATACAAGTCGTTCACACTCCAAACAGGAATTGGAAGGCCTGCTTGGAGTATGGGCCCGCCCGGCGGGGAACAGTCAGCCGGCAAACTGGTAAAATTCTCCCCGGCTGGATGCCAGGCACAAAACCGGCAAAAAAAGCATAGAGTGGGAAAAAGACTGAAAAAGGAGTGGATGCGTGTATGAAAGCGGGGCTTTTCCTGATTTTGATCGCCGGCGGCATCCTGCTGCTCACCGCAGGGTTTGCCTTTTTGTGGAGCATCGTGTGGGAGCGGCGGGACAAGGAGCGCCTGCTGCTTCAGCAGCCGGATTTTGCCGCCAAGGGCGGTTTTTCTCTGACAGCGCTGCCCCAGGAGGACTTTTTGCGGCTGGACCGGGTGTATCTGCTGGGCCGCCGCATCGGCCAGCTGGAATTTTTTGTGGAGCCAGGCTGGACGGCAGTGCTGCGCCTGGCGCCGGAAGAAGAGGACCTGCGCTTGTGGGAGCTCGATATGCCGGATTTTGACCAGCTCACCATCCGCAGGGTGGATGGCGTGCGCACCGAGCTGCGGCAGGCCCAGAGCGGGGCCGCCCTGGCCAGCTGGCACCGGGACGGTTTTTCCTATGCCCTGTGGCTGCCCAAGACCGAGATGGGCCTTGCGGGCAGTTTATTGGACCATTTTGCCCGGGACTGCCGCTGCAAAATGGCTCGCTGACCGGGCTGTTTAGGAATTTACAGGGCTTTTTCCAGGTCCCGACGCAGCCGCAGGATGATGCGCTTTTCCAGCCGGGAGATATAGCTTTGGGAAATGCCGATGCAGTCGGCCACCTCTTTTTGGGTGTGCTCGATGCCGTCCAAAAGGCCGAAGCGCATCTGCATGATCTGCCGCTCCCGGGGCGCCAGCCGGTCCACCGCCTGTAACAGCATATCCTTTTCCGCATCCTGTTCCAGCTGGGCCCCGATCTGGTTCTGGTCGCTGCCCAGCACGTCCGAGAGCAGCAGCTCGTTGCCATCGCCATCGGTGTTCAGCGGCTCGTCGATGCTGGTCTCCTGGCGGCGGTTGCTGCTTTTGCGCAGATACATTAAGATCTCGTTTTCGATGCAGCGGCTGGCATAGGTGGCCAGCTTGATGTTTTTGGCCGGGGCAAAGGTGTTTACCGCCTTGATCAGCCCAATGGTGCCAATGGAGATGATGTCCTCCACCGAAACGCCGCTGTTCTCAAATTTTTTGGCGATATACACCACCAACCGCAGGTTGTGGGTGATGAGGATGTCCCGACAGCTCTGCCGACCCTCCTCCAGCCCGGCAAACACCAGCTTTTCCTCCTCTGGGGTCAGGGGAGGGGGCAGGGTCTCGGGGCCGTTTATGTAGTAAACGGCGTCCGGCATCCGCAGCCAGCGCACAAAAGCATCCAGCTGCCGTTTCAGCCAGGGGATCACGTCTCGGTACATAGCGTAGTGCTCCTTTCCTTGGAAGCGCGCAGGGCGCTTTGTAAAAATTCACTGCCGAATAATGCCTGCACCCCGCCGTCGGCAAGGGTCTGGTCGGTGAAGACCACCAAAGCCTTGTCCAGCGTGCAGCGCTTGGCATCGTTCCAAAGCGAGAGGGAAAATCCGCCCAAGGCAGGCAGCAAGCGGCTGCCCGCCGCCGTCTTGCAGGGGATGAGCCGGGCTTGCAGCCGGGCGGGGGGCGGCTGCGGGCCGCCGGCAAAAAAGCCGTCCAAAAAGAGCCTGGTCTCTTGGGGCAGGGACTGGCGGCAGGCGGGGTAGCTCACCAGCAGCGCCGGGCAGCCGCCCAGCGGGTCTCGCAGCAGAAAGCCGGTGTCGTGCAAAGCGGTCAGAACAGGCATCTGGGCCTCTGGCAGCGCAAGGCGCAGCTGCCAGCGCTGGACAGGCTGTGGCAGCCCGAACAAAAACAGCACCAGCCGCAGCGCGCCGTATACCCCCAGGGTACAGCCCAGTAAAAGCAGGGGAGAAAGGCCGATGTATACCGTTAGATTGTTCATCTCCATGCCGGAGGCCCCGCCTCGGGTCACCGCCAGCAGCACCAGGCCCGCCAGGCCGATGTTCAGCAGAAAAAACCAGACGGCCTGCCGCAGAAAAGGCCGCCAGGCGCAAAAGCCGAAGGCGGCCAGGGTCACGGCCAGGGCGCTGGCGGCTTTGAAGGCCAGGCTGCAAAGGCCCGGCAGCTCCGGCGCCAGCAAGATCAGGGTGGAAAGCGAGGCCAGCGCCGCCCCGGCCGCGCCCCGCCAAAAAGAAAGGGACGCGCCGCACAAAAGGCCCACCGCCTGCAACAAAAAATAAGCGATGAGAAAATTCACCAGCAGCAGTACGTCCAGATAGATCACGGTCTTCAATGGCATCCCTCCTGTCAGGCATTGGGGAAGCGGAAGGGCTTCCGGGTCCCTGCATTCGATGGTAGCACCGGAGGCCGGAAAATGCTGTCAAAAAAAGCCCCGCTTTCCCTCCTGGCGTGTCCAGGGGAAAAGCGGGGCTTTGTGCTGTCATTTTGAAAAATTACCAGAGCAGGTGCTCTTTGATGGGGATGCCGCAGGTGTTCAGCGCGCGGATCAGGGACGAAGCGCCCTTGTAATGGATGCCGGTGATGCCCAGATCGAAGGCAGCGGTGGTGTTGGGTTTGTAGTCGTCGATGAAGATGCTCTCGCTGCACACCAGGCCGTATTCGTCGATGAGCCGCTGATAGATGGCGGTCTCCGGCTTGATGAGCTTTACTTCACAGGAGGCGATACCGCCGTCAAACAAAGGCCAGAAATCCCGCTGGCGCACCTCGGCCAGGGCGTCTTCCGGAATGTTGGACAGATAATAGATGGAAAAGCCCATCTTTTTCAGCCGCTTGATGACCTCCACGGTCTTGCGGCGGGTCTTGAGGATGCGGATCCAGTCGTCCAGCACGCTCTGCACCTCAAAGGCGCAGCCTTCCGCCTTTGCTTTTTCCAGCATGCGGGCGTTGCCCTCCTCCCGGGTGAGAAGCCCGGCGTCCAGCAGCTTCCACTCCTCGCTGCCAAAGGTGATGTCATATACCGTCGTTTCCACCGCCTCGTTGTAAAAACGCTCCAGCAGGAAATCGCGGGGGTCAAAATCGATCACCACACCGCCCAGATCGAAGATGATGTTTTTATACATAGGCAAAGTTCTCCTTACATCCGCACATGCGCCCGGCGGCCCTGGCTTTGGCAGAAACCACCGGTTTTTCTATTATTATACACGATTTTGGCGGCGGTGGACACACTCCGGGCAAAAAATACCCGAAAACAGGGCTTTTCTGCCCACACGCCGCATAAACTGCATGGAAGCCATTTTTACAAAAAAGGGGGAACAGGCATGACCATGCAGGAACTTTGCGCAAAGGACGTGATCCAGCTGGGGTCCGGCTTAAAGCTGGGGCGGGTGGACGATCTGGAATTCGACGAGCACACCGCCTGCATCCGCGGGCTGATACTGCGGGGCCGGCCGCACATGTTTGGGCTGTTGGGCCGGGACGAGGATGTGACCATCTGCTGGCAGAACATACACGCCATTGGGCTGGACGTGATCCTGGTAAAGACCCAGTTTCCGGTGACAATGCAAAAGCCGCACCGGTCTATTTTGGGTATTTTTCACAATTTTGTAAGGGAATAAGCCCTTGCGGGCAAACCGGGAAGGATAGTATAATAAAATGCGTGTCAAAATTTTGTTAAATTTTGGCGGAACCTGCCGGTCTGCGTCGTTTTCATAAACGAGTACGCAGACAAGGCGAAGGAGGAAACATTTTTGCAGACGTTACAAACAAAGGACTCACTGCCTCAGCGCATTGCCCGGCGGCTGACGCCCCTGCGCTGGGTCATGGCCCCGCTGGTGGGGCTCATTACCCTGGTGTGCACCGAGTGGATCCACCGGGGAACGTTCACAAAAGAGGTATGGACCAGCAATGTGCTGCCCCATCTGCCCAGTTTTCTGCTCAGCTGGCTGCTGCTGGCTCTTATTTACCAGGCCATTGCGAAGCTGACCCGGCTGCACCCGGTGGCGGTGCTCGTCACTGGCGTGCTGGGCTGCGTGCCGGCCACCGTTACTTATTATAAGCTCAAGCTGCGGGGCGAGCCGTTCTTCCCCTGGGATCTGTCCCAGGTGTCGGAGGCCACCGACGTGATGGGCAAAGCTGGCCTGGAATTGCAGACCTCCATGTGGGTGACGGTGCTCATCTATATTGCACTGATCATCTTGGCCTGCTTTATCAAGGAGCCCAAGACCGATTGGCGGCGCAGGCTGATGCAAGGCGGCATCCCCGCCGTGGGGGCGCTGGCGCTGGTGGTGGGGGTGTTTTTCAGCCCCGCCGTGTCCAAGCTGGTGGGCATCACTCCGGATATGTGGATGCAGAACCGCTACTACCGCAACTACGGCGTGATCGCAGGCTTTCTCACCAACATCCAGAACCTGCAGGTGGATAAGCCCGAGAACTACAGCCAGCAGGCGGTGAACGAGCTGGTACAAGAGGCCCAAAACCAGGACCTGGGCCCGGTGTTTGAGGGCAGCTATAAGGAGTCTGGCACAAACGAGATCAAACAGCCCAATATCATCTTCGTGATGGACGAATCTTTCTGGGACGTGGCAGAGCTGGAGGACTACGGGGTGGTGTTCGACCAGCCGGTCACCCCCAACCTGCACCGGCTGATGGAGACCTCCGCCTACGGCAAGGCCTACAGCCCCAGTTTTGGCGGCGGTACCTGCGACGTGGAGTTTGAGGCCCTCACCGGCTATTCGGTGGAGTTTCTGCCCGCGGGCTGCAAGCCCTTCCAGCAGCATGTGACCCGGCCCATGTTCTCCATTGCTTCCTATCTAAAGGACCAGGGCTATGCCACCCAGGCCATCCACTGCTATTATGCCAAGTTCTGGAGCCGCAACACCGCTTACCCCAACCTGGGCTTTGACGAGTTCATCTCGCTGGAGGACTTTGAAAACCCCGAGCGCAAACGCAGCGTGGAATGGGGCAATGGCCTTGTGACCGATGCCGAGATGGCCCGCCGCATCATCAGCGAGTGGGAAGGGCGGGACGCCAGCCAGCCCCTGTTCATGCATACCGTGACCATGCAAAACCACACCAACTACGACAAAAACAATTACCCCGAAGAAGAGCTGGTGGGCATTCTGGAGGCCCCGGAGGGCATGAGCGAAAAGACCCTGGGTGCGCTGCAGGATTTTGCCACCGGCGTGCGGGAGGCGGACGCCATGCTGGGCACCCTCACCGATTACTTCTCCCAGGTGGAGGAGCCGGTGATCCTGGTGTTCTGGGGCGACCACTATAACCCCATTGGCAGCGGCTATGAAGTATACACCTCCACCGGGTATTCCTCAGCCGCCAACAGCGAGGCCCCCGAGCTGCACCAGATGCCGCTGCTGATCTGGTCCAACTACTGGGACGGCAAGGTGGATCTGGGCACGGTGGGCGCTTATGAGATCAGCCCCGTTACCTTTGAGCTGTACGGCCTGGAGCAGCCGCCCCTGTTCGACCATCTGATCGACCAGCTGTCGGCGTACCGCAGCCGTTCCCACGGCGTGACCATCCAGCCGGACGGCACCGCCGTCACCGGCGACATGACGGACGAACAGATGGATTGGTTCAGCGACCACTGGATGCTGCAATACGACCTGATGTTTGGCGAAGAGTACGCAAGAGTACTGGAATAAACGGAAAAACGAGGGTGCGGTCTTGAAACCGCACCCTCGTTTGGCGCAAAAAGCGGGCCGATGGCGAAAATAATGAAAAAAACGCTTGTAATTAAAAAAGGCTTGTGGTATACTATATCGGCAATACACACGCATTGTTTTGTTTCCCCTGTGCCCGCAAGGGTGGGAGAACATGCAGGCAATGCGGAGGTAAAAACAATTTTTTGGAGGATTTAAACATGGCAGTAGTATCTATGAAACAGCTTCTGGAAGCCGGCGTGCACTTTGGTCACCAGACCCGCCGCTGGAACCCCAAAATGGCGAAGTACATCTTCACCGAGCGCAACGGCATCTACATCATCGACCTGCAGAAGACCGTTAAGAAGCTGGATGAGGCTTACAACTTCGTTCGCGAGGTAGCTTCCGAGGGCGGCGACATCCTGTTCGTTGGCACCAAGAAGCAGGCTCAGGAGTCCATTAAGGACGAGGCCACCCGCTGCGGCATGCACTACGTCAACGCTCGTTGGCTGGGCGGCATGCTGACCA
>CASEVW010000033.1 GCA_949291395.1 uncultured Oscillospiraceae bacterium
AAAGTCCGTCGAACCCCGGGCGGCGTAAAGCGGCACTGGCCGCTGTGCGGGTCTGGGCCAGCAGGCGCAGCGCGCCTTCCCGGTCTTTCTCATACTTGGCCAGCAGGGCCGCGGCACGGTAGGTGTCCCGGCTTTCGGCATGGCGGCAGAGTTCCCGGGCGGCATTGCGGGCGGCTTTCACAGCCGGGTCCCGCATCACGGCCAGGGCTGCACCGATGTGCCCTTCATAGAGAAATGCCAGGTCCTGGGCCTGGCGGTCGTCCAGGTCCGGCAGGGCAGCCCGCAATGCGGCGGCACATTCCGGCACCGGCACGGGGGCCACGGTGTAGGCGGCACAGCGGCTGCGGATGGTGGGCAGCACCGCCGCCGCACTGGAAGCCGTCAGCAGGAAGAGGACCCCTTCGGGGGGCTCTTCCATGATCTTCAGCATGGCATTGGCCGAAGCCCCGTTCAGGTTCTGGGCCCCGTAGATAAAGAGCACACGCCCCGCCGCGTCAGAGGACAGGGCGCTGTGCTGGATCTTTTCCCGGGCGTCCCGGATGCGCTCCACCTTGATCTGGCCGGAAGCACCCTCACCCCGGATGGTCAGACATTCGCTGTCCTCCCCCCGGAGAACCGCCTCAGCGTGGGGACCGCCGGCGGGGTAGAGATAATCCGCCGCCAGGCAGCGCGCGGCAAAGCCCGCCCCGCAGCCCGGTTCCCCCACCAGCAGGATGCTGTGGGGCAAACGTCCGGTGCCCAGCGCGGCGGACAGGTCCGCTTTCAAGGCGTGGTTGCCGGCCAGACGGGCCAGCATGCCGGAAGTGCTCACAGTTTTTCGAAGCGCTCCACGTTGGTCACAAAGACGGTGGCGCCGCCCACGGTGACTTCAATGGGCATGGCGCTTTCCAGACCCAGGCCGATGGAAGCGGCGCCGGGCACGATCTCGGTGCGCTGCTTGCAGCACTTGGAGATGCAGGCGATGCAGTCGTCCACCCGCTCGTCCTCGGTGCCGATGAGCAAGGTCATGTTGCCCGCCATCAGGAAGCCGCCGGTGGTGGCCAGGCGGGTGACATAGAACTTGTTGCGTACCAGTTCGGAGCAGACAGCCTTGGAATCTTCCTTGTTGACAATGGCAGTGATGAGTTTCATGATGGTTTCCTCCTTATATAAACAGTGTGACAGTCAGATGTGGAAAAAAGGGGTCACTTCCAGCGGCGCTCCCACTCCTTGCGGCGCTTGTAGTTCACCGCGGTGTCACGGCACCAGGTCCAGATCTCCCGCCCGAAGAAGAGCAGGAACCCGGCCAGGCCGAACAGCAGGGAGATGCGGCCGGAAAAGCCGGTGGTGATGAAATCCCAGGCCCAGACGGCGGCGGCCGCCCAGCCCAGCCACTTCACCTTTACCGGAATGAAGAAGAAGAGCAGCACCTGCTGGTTGGGCCACATCCAGGCATAGGCGAAGAACAGGCTGAGGAACAGCCCCGAAGAGGAGCCGAACCCGGTGATGAGGCAGCTGAGGATGGCCCCCAGCATGCCCGCCAGCCAGTAGACGGTGAAGCGGAAATCGCCCCAGGCGCGGGTCAGGGAGTTGCCCACCCACCAGTAAAAGTACAGTTCCAGCACAAACCAGAACGGAGAAGTTTGCAGGCTGGGCATAAAGATGAAGCTGACCAGCCGCCAGATCTGCCCGTGGAACAGCTCCGCCCGGGAAAGGGGCAACGCCCACAGCAGCCTGGAGTTGACGAACATAATGATGAACCAGGCAACAAGCTGCCCGATCAGTACGATGTTGATAAGGTTGGGAATGGCGAAACGCCGGTAGCGGCGCTCCAGCCGGTCGAGCCAGTTCATAAGGCCTCCTTGTGGAAAACCGTGGAATTTTGCCGCTTTGGGGCGGCCGGTTTATTATGCTATTGTACCATTTCCACGGGGCAAGTTCAACATTTTGTTGTCGAAATGCGCAGTGCCCCACAACAGGAAAAAAACCAAAAGTTGTAGATTGTGGAAAACCGGGATGTTTTCCACACTTTCCACAGGGTTTTCAACATTTTCAACGTGAAAAACCGATATACGCGGTGGGAAAGTTTACCCAAATTTCATCATTTCGTAATATTCGGCCCAAAAAGGGCCAAGTTTTCCACAGAATAAACAGAGTTTTCCACAAAAGGGCTCTTTCTTTCCACAAAGGGGGCTTCGTTTTCCACCAACTGCGAAAAAGATGGTGCAAAACTCGAAAACTGTCCGAAAGAGGGACGGAACTATGTGGTTATTCTTGACTAACTGCGGTGGGGCATGGTATGGTACTCGTTGCATAAGGGAGTAGCTGGCGCGGGACATCCCCCCGCGTGATAGGGCCAACATACTGGGGCGACCCTGGCTTTAGATGAAACAGCGAGACTTATCTTTTGCCTTGCACGGCAGGGCGGGATAGGTCTCGTTTTTTTTCGTCCTTCCCGCCCGCCGCATCACAAACAGGAGAGTGGTTTGGAATGTCTTTGGCGGATCTTTTTGTCATTGCACTGGGCCTGGCCATGGATGCCTTTGCGGTGTCTGTGTGCAAGGGGCTTTCGGTGCAGCGCATGCGGCCCCGGCACGCCCTGATCTGCGGCGTGTGGTTCGGTGCCTTTCAGGCGCTGATGCCCCTGCTGGGTTACTGGCTGGGTTCCGGCTTTGCCGGGTTCATCGGCAGTTTCGGGCATTGGGTGGCTTTTGCGCTGCTGGCCATCATCGGTTTCAACATGCTGCGGGAAAGCTTCGGCGATGAGGAGGAGGAAGTCACCCCCGACTTTTCCCCCAAGGCCATGCTGCCCCTGGCGGTGGCCACATCCATCGACGCCCTGGCCGTGGGGGTCAGCTTTGCGGCGGTGGGCACCAACATCCTGGCAGCGGTGGCCCTCATCGGTCTTGTCACCCTGGTCATGTCGGCGGTGGGCGTCAAGATCGGCAACCTCTTCGGCACCCGGTACAAGGCCCTGGCCGAACGGGCCGGCGGCGTGGTGCTGATCCTGATGGGGCTGAAGACCCTGCTGCAGGGTCTGGGCATCCTTTCCTTATAATCAATACGTCCTGCCTGAGGGAGTAGTTCCGCGCCTTTGGCGCGCGGCGGCATCGTCACCCCGGCGCTTTGCGCCCGGTGCCGCCTTTGCGGCTTGATACGCTGTGAAGAATGAGACTCATACACCGGGAAACTGGAAAAATTTCCCTGGTGTATGGGTCTTGTTTTATATATAATAGGTACAGAGGGATGGCGGGGCCTTTTCCCCGCCCGGAGATTGAAAGGAGATTACGCGTGAAAAGTTATGAACTTTCTGCCGAGGAAGTCCTCCGGCAGGAAAACGCCGGCATGGACGGTCTGAGCACCGCCGAAGCCCAGCGCCGTCTGGAAGAACACGGCCCCAACAAGCTGAAGGAAGCCCAGAAGGCCACCCTGCTCCAGCGCTTTATCGAACAGCTGAAAGACCCCATGCTGATCATTCTGCTGTGCGCCGCCGCGGTGTCTGCCGTGACCAGCCTCATCGAGGGCGAAAGCATGGCGGAAGTCATCATCATCCTCATTGTGGTGCTGCTCAACGCCGTGCTGGGCGTTTATCAGGAGAGCAAGGCTGAAGCTGCCATCGAAGCGCTGCAGACCATGACCGCCGCCACCAGCAAGGTGCTGCGCGACGGCAAGCATGTGACCCTGCACAGCGATGAGCTGGTGCCCGGCGACGTGGTCCTGCTGGAAGCCGGCGACAGCGTGCCTGCCGACGGCCGTATTCTGGAAAGCGCCAGCCTCAAGATCGAGGAAGCCGCCCTCACCGGCGAGAGCGTGCCGGTGAACAAGATCGTGGACGCCCTGGTTCCTGCCGAAGGCGGCAAGGATGTGCCCCTGGGCGACCGCAAGAACATGTGCTATATGGGTTCCACCGTTGTGTACGGCCGTGGCCGCATGGTCATCACCGACACCGGCATGGACACCGAGATGGGCAAGATCGCCGGCGCTCTGGCTGCCGTGACCGACGAGCAGACCCCCCTGCAGCGCAAGCTGGATGAACTGGGCCGCACCCTGTCCAAGCTGGTGCTGGGCATCTGCGTCTTCATTTTTGCCTTCAACCTGATCACCCATGGCGAATTCAGCCTGGAAGCCATCCTGTCCACCTTCATGGTGGCCGTTTCCCTGGCCGTGGCCGCCATCCCCGAAGGCCTGGCCACCGTGGTCACGGTGGTGCTGTCCATCGGCGTGACCAACATGAGCAAGCGCAACGCCGTTATCCGCCGCCTGACCGCCGTGGAGACCCTGGGCTGCGCCCAGGTCATCTGCTCGGATAAGACCGGCACCCTGACCCAGAACAAGATGACCGTGGTGGAGCACGTGGGCGACGAGACCCTGCTGGCCACCGCCATGGCTCTGTGCTCCGACGCTGAGTACACCGAGAACGGCGCCCAGGGCGAACCCACCGAGGCCGCTCTGGTGAACTACGCCGCCAGCGTGGACTTGAAAAAGACCGACCTGGAAGCCAAACAGCCCCGCGTGGACGAGGCGCCTTTTGACTCCGGCCGTAAGATGATGAGCACCCTGCATGCCGTCGGCAACACCTTCATTCAGTACACCAAGGGCGCGCCCGACGAAGTGCTCAAGCGCTGCACCAAGTACTGGGACGGCGAAAAGGCCGTGCCCATGACCGAGGAAAAGAAGGCCGAGAACCTGAAGGCCAACAAGGCCATGGCCGACAAGGCCCTGCGCGTGCTGGCCGCCGCCATGCGTCCCTGGGCCGAGAACCCCCACAACAACGAACCCGCCTTCCTGGAGCAGGATCTGTGCTTCATCGGCCTCACCGGCATGATCGACCCGGTGCGTCCCGAAGTGAAGGACGCCATTGTGGAATGCCGTCAGGCGGGCATCCGTCCCGTGATGATCACCGGCGACCACAAGGACACCGCCGTGGCCATCGCCACCGAACTGGGCATCATCGACGATCCCTCCCAGGCCATCACCGGTTCCGAGCTGGACGACATCTCCGACGAGGACCTGGCCGAGGCCATCACCCGCTACGGCGTCTACGCCCGCGTGCAGCCGGAGCATAAGGTTCGCATCGTCACCGCCTGGAAGAAGCGCGGCGCCATCACCGCCATGACCGGCGACGGCGTCAACGACGCGCCTTCCATCAAGTCCGCCGACATCGGCGTGGGTATGGGCATCACCGGCACCGACGTTACCAAGAACGTGGCCGACATGGTCCTGGCCGACGACAACTTTGCCACCATCGTGGGTGCCGTCAGCGAAGGCCGCCGCATCTACGACAACATCCGCAAGGCCATCCAGTTCCTGCTGGCCTCCAACATGAGCGAGGTGCTGGGCGTGTTCACCGCCACCCTGCTGGGCTTCACCCTGCTGAACCCGGTGCATCTGCTCTTCATCAACCTCATCACCGACTGCTTCCCGGCTCTGGCGCTGGGTATGGAAAAGGGCGAAAGCGACATCATGCACCGCCCGCCCCGCAAGTCCACCGATGGCATCTTTGCCGGCGGCCTGGGCTTTGACGTGGTGTACCAGGGCGTCCTGGTCACCATCATCACCCTGGCTTCCTATATCATCGGCCACTGCATGGAAGTGGGTTACTTCGAGATGCCCAAGGGCATTTCCGACGACGGCATGACCATGGCCTTCCTGACCATGAGCATGTGCGAGATCTTCCACAGCTTCAACATGCGCAGCCAGCGCGGCAGCATCTTCACCCTGCACAGCCACAACGTGGTGCTGTGGGCGGCCATGCTGGGCAGCCTGGTGCTGACCACCCTGGTGCTGGAAGTTCCCTTCATCGCCAATGCGTTCGGCTTCACCCCCGTTAACCTGCCCGAGTATCTCATCGCCCTGGGCCTGTCCGTGCTGGTCATCCCCATTGTGGAGATCGTCAAGCTGGTACAGCGGACGATGGCGAAGAAGAAGGCTGCCTGAGCCTTTGACGCTGCGTTTGCCCGCATAAAATGATTACACCGCCTCTGCCGGGGAGTTGTTCCCGGCGGGGGCGGTGTTCTTTTTTGGTTAACGGCAGTTTGCCGGTTGCTCCTTCCTTTTCGTGCCCGAAGCTGTATTCCGTTGCCGGGCAGACGGCAGTCTGCCGGGAAGTTGTTCCTTTTTGGCGTCAAAAAGGAACCGAAAAACCGCCGCATCGGAACGGCGGGCCCTTTTCGCTTCCTTTTCGGGCACGAAAAGGAAGGAGTATCCGGCTGGCAGCCGTTTGCCAAGAAGCCGGAATAAAAAAGCAAACAAAAAAGCCCTGGCTTTCCTCAAAACGGAAAACCAGGGCTTTTATACGATCAAACGATGGGGTCCGGGATGCCGATGGTCACCTGCATGCGCAGCAGCTGGCTCATGCCGCTCTTTTCATAGCGGCTCAGCAGACGGTCACGGACGATCTTATAGTCATCGGTGTTCTTCACCGACAGCATCAGTACGTACTGGTTGCGGCTGTACCGGGCAAACACATCGCCCTTGCGCAGCATGTTCTTGATGAGCTCTTTCACCAAGAGCATCACCCGGATCATCTCCTGTTTGGGAGCCTCCAGCGGGACCAGGGTCACCAGCAGCAGGATCACGTCCTCGGAGTTGCGGGTCGCACTGCGCACCACCATGTGGTACATGTGCTTGAACACCTCATAGGGGCAGAAATACGCGCCCCGGATGGGCCGGTCGTCCCGGGTGATCTCGTCCAGGTCCTTCTGGATGTGGCGGATGTCCTCCATGGGCAGGTTGGCGCCCTCGGCGGCCCAGCGGTAGATCTCCCGCACCGATTCGGGCAGAGGCTGGCCCACCTCGTCCAGGAACATATTGGCCACCACCGGGTAGTAGCTCAGCACGGCGGCCTTCATGTCCAGCTTGCGCATGGCGGTGAAGTTCCGCAGATACACATCCTCGCTCAGGGGTTCCAGCAGCAGCGCCCGGGAGCACAGGTTCATCACTTCTTCGGGACCGGAACGGTCGTCGGATTCCAGCAAAAGGTCGCTCAGGTGCAGCACCATGCTCAGGTACCGCTGGCGCAGGGTGCTGGAACGGGCCATCAGCCAGTAACGGTCGTTCAGAGCGGGCAGAAAGTCCCCTGCGTACAGGGCCAGCGCTTCCCGGCAGCTGGACATCACCGTTTCCTGGCTCACGCCCGGGGTGAGCATGGCCGTCTCATACAGATGATTGAACTGGTCCACGTCCAGGTCCACCGGCACGTCCGGGTTCCAGGCGTACTGCCGTTCCTGGGTGATGATGCACTCCTGCACCAGACCCGCCTTGGTCAGCTGGCGGCGCAGAGAATAGGCGGCGTTTTTCAGTGCGCCGGCGGGGTTCTCCACCTCGTCGTCACCCCAAAGGGCTTCCATGATCTGCTCGTTGGTGATCTGGGTACCGCGGTTCAGCAGCAGGTATACCAGCAGCTCGATGGGTTTGTTCACACGGCCGCCTTTTTCCACCAGGTACCGGTCCCCCACCTGGATCCGAAGCCCGCCGAACATTTTGGCCTGCAGGCATTTGGTTTGTTGCATGAGGGGTTCTCCTCCTTTTGCGATGGGCAGCGCTCCGGCACAGGTTTGTCCTTCCGGGGAGGGCAAACCGGCTGAATATACCGGAATGATTCTCTTAATTGTATCATGGCCCCTGTGGAAAAGCAAGCCCCCACATATGGGCCCAAAATGGGTAAAAATGACGAAAAAACACCAAAAAAAGCGAAGGAAAGGTTCGCTGTTCCGAAACTTTTTCCGGTTACGGTATCACGGCGGAGGACGTGCCGGCTGTTACAAGACAACCGCTTTTCCGGCCGTGTTCACAGCGGGCGCGGCCCTGTTGCCGCCGGGGCAAAATTGTGTTATCATAAAAACCAGAATCACCCTTCAAAAACTACCCCAAAACCACGAACAGCCGTAAAGGAGGACAGCCGTGCTGCGGATCGCCATTGTGGAGGATGAGGCGCAATGCGCCGAACAGCTCAAGGAATATATCCAGCGCTACGGCCAGGAAAACGGCCGTGGGTTTGAGGTGCTGCATTTTAGCGACGGAAGCGAGATCCTGCAGGACTATCAGCCCCGGTACGACATCATCCTGCTGGACATCGAGATGCCCAAGGTCACCGGCATGGACGCCGCCCGGGCCATCCGGGAGCAGGACGACAACGTGGTATTGATGTTTATCACCAACATGGCCCAGTATGCCATCCGGGGGTACTCGGTGGGGGCGCTGGACTTTGTGATGAAGCCGGTGAGCTACTATACCTTCCAGCTGAAATTCTCCCGCGCCATCGAGCGGGTGGTCAAACGCCGCAACGAGGAGATCCTGCTGGCCCTGCCCGACCGTCTGCAGCGGGTGGGGGTGCGCAGTATCTATTATGTGGAGGTACAGGACCACATGCTGCACTACCACACCGAACAGGGCGAGTATGTGCTGCGGGGCACGCTGCAAAGTGCCGAAAAGCAGCTGGCACCCTACAATTTTGCCAAGTGCAACCACTGGTACATCGTCAACCTGATGCATGTGGAGCAGGTGCGCAAGGACACGGTGGTGGTGGCGGGGCACGAGCTGGAGATCAGCCGGCGGGCCCGGGGCGCCTTCCTCAACGCCCTCACCGACTATATGGGAGGCAGCAGCTGATGGGCGGCGCCGTTCTGATGGTGCAGTCCATGGCGGTGGTGCTCATGCACGGGCTGTGCGCCGGGCTGTACACCTGGCCCCTGGACCACCGGCCCCATTACCGGCTGCGCCTGGCCCTGTGCCTGGCGGTGAGCCTGGTGCTGGGGTATGCCTACTGGTCCACCGGCCTGGCCGCCGCTCACCTGCAATGGTGGCAGCTTCTGGTGGTGTTTGTGTATGTGGCATCCATGGTGTTGTTTCTGTGCGACCAGCCGGTGTTCGGCAGTCTGTACTGTGCCACCTGGATGATGATGACCCAGCAGTTCTTTGTACAGCTCTACAATACCTGGTACACCTGGATGAACGTCCACTACGGGCAGGCTCCCCTGCCCTGGCTGTGCGTGGTCTTTTTTGCCGGCGCCCTCAGTTCTCTGGTGTATATCTTTGTGGTGCGGGGCATGGCGGCGGATGGCCGGTTCCATGTGGGACCGCGGCAGACCATCTCGGCGCTGCTGCTCTTTGTGGTGTTTGAATTCCTCACCGCCTCCATTGTGGTGGATTTCCGCATCGTGTCCCTGCGGGGCAACTGGGTGGTCATCCTCATGTGCGAGTTCTACTGCCTGACCATCCTGTTTTTGCAGAACGCCCTGTTCAAGAAAAGCGCCATCCAGCACGATCTGGACGCTCTGGACCTGCTGTGGCACCGCCAGAAGGAACAGTACCTGCTGGCCCGCAAGAACATCGCCCTCATCAACCGCCGCTGCCATGACCTGAAAGTGCAGATCTACGCCTTGCGGGATATGGCGGACAGCGGCGAGCGCCGCCGTTACCTGGACGAGATCGACGATTCCATCGGCATCTACGATTCCATCGTCAAGACGGGCAGCGAGGTGCTGGACACCATCCTCACCGAAAAAAGCCTGCTCTGCCGGGACCGGGACATCCACATCCAGTGCGTGGCCGACGGCAGCCGCATGGGCTTTCTGGACCCGGCGGATACCTACGCCATCTTCGGCAACGCCCTGGACAACGCCATCGAGGCGGTGCAGCAGTTTGCCGACAAGGACAAACGGCAGATCGACGTGCTGGTGCATGTGAAGCAGCAGTTCCTCATCATCAGCATCACCAACCCCCTGGGCAACCCGCCGGTGTTCCGGGACGGTCTGCCCGTCACCACCAAGACCGGCGGCGACTACCATGGCTTCGGTCTGCGGGGGGTGCAGCGCATTGTGAAAAAGTACGACGGCCACCTGACCGTCAGCACCGAAAACGACTGCTTCGCCCTCAAGATCCTCTTTCCTCTCCCCCAGAACAACGGATGATTCTGTGCGGCGTGATAGGCCGGACAGTCCGGGACCCCCGAAATTCGGGGGTCTTTTTTCTTTGTGCAAAACATACAAAATAGATTGTTTATTTCGTGACAACTTGACGGAAGCGTTTTCCAGATGGTTCACAAAAACGACCACTTCCGCCAAACCCATTGTGAATAAAGTGTGACTAAGTTATGATGATGGCATGATAAAACATGAAATGGGCCCCTGCCCGGAAAAGAGGTCGTGAACCGATGAGAAGAAGCCTTCCCCTTGACCAGCCCTGGCAATTTTCCCAACCCGGGCAGCCGGACACTGTTGTGACCCTGCCCCATACCTGGAACAACATCGACGGTCAGGACGGCGGCAACGACTACAAGCGCTGCGCCTGCACCTACCGCACCACCTTCGACATCCCCGCGTTTGACGCCGCCGCCCAGTGCGTCTACCTCCAGTTCGAGGGCGTCAACTCCTCCGCCCAGGTCAGCCTGAACGGCGCCGAGGTCTGCCGCCATGACGGCGGTTACTCCACCTTCCGCGCCGACATCACCGCCCTGCTGCAGGCCAAGAATGAGCTCACCGTGGTGGTGGACAACACCAAGAACGACACCGTCTACCCCCAGAAGGCGGACTTCACCTTCTACGGCGGCATCTACCGCGCCGTCACCCTGCTGGTGGTCTCCAAGACCCACTTTGAGCTGGATTACTTCGGCGGCAACGGCCTGAAGGTCACCCCCAAGCCGGAAAACGGCTACAAGGACGGCAGCGTCCAGGTGGAGACCTGGCACAACGGCCATGACAACGCCCAGGTCAGCGTGACCCTGCTGGACGCCGAGGGCAAGACCGTGGCCGAAGGCACCGGCACCGACCAGACCCTGACCATCAACGGCGTGCATCTGTGGGACGGCATCGAAAGTCCCTACCTCTACACCGCCGTGGCCACCCTGACCGTGGACGGCACCCCCGTGGACGAGGTCCGCACCCGCTTCGGCGTGCGTGACTTCAAGGTGGACGCCAAGACCGGTTTCTGGCTCAACGGCCGCCAGTATCCCCTGCACGGCGTCTCCCGCCATCAGGACCGCAAGGGCATCGGCAACGCCATCACCAAGGCTATGCACGACGAGGACATGGAACTCATCAAGGAGATGGGCTGCAACACCGTCCGTCTGGCCCACTATCAGCACGACCAGTACTTCTACGACCTGTGCGACGAAGCCGGCATGGTGGTCTGGGCCGAGATCCCCTACATCTCGGAACATATGAACAACGGCCGGGAAAACACCATCAGCCAGATGAACGAGCTGATCGTGCAGAACTACAACCATCCCTGCATCGTCTGCTGGGGCGTGTCCAACGAGATCACCATCTCCACCAAAGACAAAAAGGACATGCTGGACAACCACCGGGAACTGAACGATCTGTGCCACCGCGCCGATCCCACCCGTCTGACCACCCTGGCCTGCTACGCCATGTGCGGTCCCTTCAACCCCGTGGCCCACATCACCGACCTGGTCAGCTGGAACCTGTACCTGGGCTGGTATGTGCCGGGGCTCTTCCTCAACGATCTGTGGATGGACTTCTTCCATCTGGTCTACCCCAACCGGCCCCTGGGCTTCAGCGAATACGGCGCCGAGGCCATGCCCAACCTGCACAGCGCCCATCCCCGCCGCGGCGACCACACCGAAGACTACCAGGCCAAGTACCATGAGTACATGCTGCGCTGCTTCGACCGCCACAAATGGATGTGGGCCACCCACGTGTGGAACATGTTCGACTTTGCGGCCGACGCCCGCGACCAGGGCGGCGAGCCCGGCATGAACCACAAGGGCCTGGTGACCTTTGACCGCAAGATCAAGAAGGACAGCTTCTATCTGTATAAAGCCTGGTGGAGCAAGGACCCCTTCGTCTACATCGCGGGCCGCCGCTATGCCGACCGCACCGAGTCCACCACCACCGTCACCGTCTACACCAACCAGCCGACCGTGGCGCTGTACGCCAACGGCAAGAAGGTGGCTGAGCAGAGCGGCGACAAGGTCTTCCGCTTCAAGATGCCGCTGAACGGCGAAGTGGAACTGAAGGCCGTGGCCGGTGACTGCATCGACCAGACCACCATCCGCAAGGTGGCCACCCCCAACCCCGCTTACAAGCTGCAGAAGGGCAAGAGCCAGAGCGCCAACTGGGTCTGATGCCCGCCTGAACAAGGTTTGTCCCCGGGCGGTTCGCTGCCCCGGGGTGAGATACAGGGCCGGGTTTTGGCAGCCCCCGCCGGCAATGCGCGCAGCCGGCAAAAGGCCGCAGGACCCCTGCCCCGCACGCCGCGTTTTGTCACCGCTCCCCTGCCGGGGACGGGAGCAGAGCGCAAGACAAACGGAAGAGAGGAAAACAACATGCAGAAAAAGCCCAAAGTTGCGTTGTGGTCCGGTTTGACCGCCGCAAGCGCGGTGCTGACCGCCGCGGCCATGGTCGCTACCTTCGTGGTGGCCCCCATGTACGAAACCACCATCAACGTCGCCACCAACGCGTCCACCTACAAGATCATCAAGGGTGAGACCGACGAAGACACCAACTATTTCACCAGCGACTTTGCCTCCGACGACGAGCGCGAAAGCTATGAAGAAGAGCTGTGCGCCACTGTGGAATCCGAGGGCGCTTCCCTGCTGAAGAATGACAAAAACGCCCTGCCTCTGGCTTCCGGCGCCAAGGTCAGCCTGTTCGGCCGCGGCTCTGTGGATCTGATGTACGGCGGCACCGGTTCCGGCGCTGTCGATACCTCCTCCGCCCCCACCCTGAAGGACGCCCTGACCAGCGAGGGCATCGAAGTCAACGAGACCCTGTGGAACTGGTACACCAGCGAGGACATCGCTTCCAAGTACAGCCGCGTCACTCCCGACGCCATTGCCGACGCTCTGGCCGCCAACAGCCAGTACGACGTGAACGAAGCTCCCTGGAGCGAAGTGGAAACCGCCAACTCCTCCAGCTTTGCTGAGTACGGCGACGCCGCCATCGTGGTCTTCTCCCGCTCCGGCGGCGAAGGCGCCGACCTGCCTTCCGGCGACAACGGCTCCGGCGTGGAATGGACCGGCACCACCAACTACCTGGAACTGAGCCAGGAAGAAAAGGATATGCTGGCCGGCCTGAAGGCCCTGAAGGACCAGGGCGTGTTCAAGAGCATCGTGGTGCTGCTGAACACCTCCAACTCCATCGAGCTGGACTTCCTGAATCCCGAGATCTGCGGTGTTGACTACGGCATCGATGCCTGCATGTGGATCGGCGACGTGGGCCAGACCGGCGCCAACGGCGTGGGCTGGCTGCTGTCCGGCAAGGTCAACCCCTCCGGCAGCATCGTCGATACCTTCTGGTACGACAACCTGGCCAACCCGGCGGTGACCAACTTCTACTCCCGTCCCTACTCCAACAATGCCGACTACGGCTACTCTCTCAACGAGAACGACAACGACAACGGCAACCAGGGCTTCTACGTGGTCTACCAGGAAGGCATCTACCTGGGCTACCGCTACGCCGAGACCCGCTATGAAGACGTTGTCATGGGCACCGGCAACGCCGGCGACTTCGACTACTCCAGCGTGGTTGCCTATCCCTTCGGCTACGGCCTGAGCTACACCACCTTCGCTTACAGCGACTTCACCGTGGGTGAAAGCGCCGACGCCTTCACCGTCACCGTGACCGTCACCAACACCGGCAGCGTGGCCGGCAAGAAGACCGTGCAGGTCTACTTCCAGAGCCCCTACACCGACTACGACAAGCAGAACGGCATCGAAAAGGCCAGCGTTGAGCTGTGCGGCTTCGACAAGACCGACGTGCTGGAGCCCGGTGCTTCCGAGACCGTGACCATCACCGTGGACAAGAGCGAACTGCGCACCTACGACGCCAACGGCGCCAAGACCTACATCCTGGATGCCGGCGACTACTACTTCACCCTGGGCAACGGCTCTCATGAGGCTGTGAACAACATCCTGGCCGCCAAGGGCTACACCACCGAAAACGGCATGACCGCTGAAGGCGATGCCACCCTGACCTGGAAGTGGAACAACCCCGCTCTGGACACCACTTCCTTCGCCACCAGCGAATCCACCGGCAACGCCATCACCAACCTGTTTGACGACTCTGACCCCAACAAGGTCAGCTACTCTCCCGGCACCGTGACCTGGCTGAGCCGTTCCGACTGGACCGGCACCTACCCCGCCGGCACCTTTGATCTGGCCCTGAACGACGAACTGGTGGCCGCTCTGGCCAACACCCACTACGACGGCAGCCTGGCCGACAGCGTGGAGATGCCCACCATGGGCGCCGAAAACGGCCTGACCCTGGCTTCCATGATCGGCAAAGAGTTCGACGATCCTCAGTGGGAGACCCTGCTGGACCAGATGACCTTTGACGAAATGAACCTGATGATCACCCAGGGCTTCCACAACACCAAGGCCGCGGCTTCCATCGGCAAGACCGCTACCAAGGACGAGAACGGTCCTCAGGGCCTGACCGCCGCTCTGACCGGCGGCGCCTCCGCCATGTGCTACACCTCCGAGGACGTGATGGCGGCTACCTTCAACCGTGACCTGATCAACGACGTGGGCCGCTGCATCGGCGAAGACTGCCTGGCCATGGGTTACTCCGGCCTGTACGGCCCCGGCATCAACATGCACCGCACCGCTTACTCCGGCCGTAACTTCGAATACTACTCCGAAGATCCCTTCATCGCCGGCGAGATCTGCGCCAGCGAAGTGCAGGGCATCCAGTCCAAGGGCGTGTACGTCTACCTGAAGCACGTGGCCCTGAACGACTCCGAATCCAGCCGTATGGGTGTGAACACCTGGCTGAACGAGCAGACCGCCCGTGAGGTCTATCTGGAAGTGGCTGACAAGGCCGTTGTGGACGGCGGCGCCTGGTGCACCATGTCCGGCTTCAACCGCTGGGGCGCTACCTGGTGCGGCAAGTACGAAAACCTGCAGACCGGCTACCTGCGCGATGAGCTGGGTATGCGCGGCATGTCCATCACCGACTACTCCGGCGGCAGCCACTACATGGATGTCTGCGACGCTATGATCGCCGGCACCGAGATCTGGGACAGCCCCACGCCGCTGCACACCGAGATCCTGAACAACTACGAGGATGACGCCTACATCGTCACCGAGATGCGCGACGCCGTGCACCTGATCCTGTACACCGTCGTGAACTCCAACGCCATGAACGGCTGGTCCAGCGCCGACCGTCTGGAACTGATCACTCCCTGGTGGAAACTGGCTGCCTGGAGCCTGTGCGCTGTGCTGGCTGTGCTGACCGTGGTCTGCGTGGTCATGCTGGTGCGTTCCATCAAGAAAAAGAAGGCCATGAACGGCTGATTCTTTCACCCGGGAACACATCGTTAACCCTGTAAGACATTCCCCAGCGGGTCCTTCCATGTGAGGAGGATGCCCGCGACCTGCCCAACAACGGGAACCCCGCCCCCTACCAGGGCGGGGCTTCCCCGTATTTATTGGTCACTAGCAAAGGAGAGGTTTCTATGAGCGAAAACGCCGCCGCCAGCGCGCACAACGGCGGGCTGAACCGCGCCAAGCTGTACCAGCTGGTGCTGTTCCCCTTCAACAACGGCGCAACCAACGTCTATTACATTCTGACTTCGGCTTACATCGCCTACTACGGCGGCGTATTGGGCCTGGCGCTGGTCTTTGCCAGCACCATGGTCACGATCATGCGTCTGTTCGACGCTGTCACCGACCCCATCATCGGCGCCCTCATCGACAAGACCAACGGCAAGTTCGGTAAGTTCCGTCCCTTCATGCTCATCGGCAACATCATCATGATCATCAGCTCCATCCTGCTGTACTTCTGCACGCAGCTGGTGCCTGAGACCATGATGCCCCTGCGGTATGTGCTGTATGTGGTGTTCTACGCCATCTACGTCATCGGCTACACCTTCCAGACTTCCGTTACCCGTTCCGGCCAGACCGTTCTGACCAACGATCCCAAGCAGCGCCCCCTGTTCACCATCTTCAACCTGGTGGCCAGCATGGTGGGCATGGGTGCCATCCAGTTCCTGGCCCCCATCCTGCGCTCCATGGTGGGTGACTACACCACCCAGAACTTCTTCAACGTCATGGTCCCCCTGGCCATGGTCATCTCCCTTGCCCTGACCGTCCTGGCCATGATCGGCATCTGGGAAAAGGACCGCCCCGAATACTTCGGCATCGGCGGTGAGACCCAGCAGAAGGTCAAGGTCCGTGAGTACATCGCCCTGATCCGCGCCAACCAGCCCCTGCAGCGGCTGATGGTGGCCGGCGCCGGCTGCAAGCTGGCCCTGGCCATCGCCACCAACACCGCCGTTCTGTGCATGCTGTACGGCGGCATGATGGGCAACTACGACGCTTTGTACCTGCCCATGATGGTGCTGGGCTATGTGTTCAGCGCTCCCTTCTTTGTGCTCACCGTCCGCACCAGCCAGAAGTACGGCCAGAAGGCCAGCCTGATGCGGTATGTGGCCGTGGCCTTTGTGATGTATATCGGCGTGCTGGTCCTGCTGCTGCTCTGGAATCCGGAGAACCCGGCCCTGAACCTGGCTCTGTTCAGCAACGAGGGCGGCTTCCACCTGACCCTGAACCTGTACACCATCCTGTTCATCATCTTCTTCGGTGTGGGCTACGGTGCCTACTACGCCACCGCCGACATGCCCATCCCCATGGTGGCCGACTGCTCCGACTATGAGACCTACCGTTCCGGCAACTACGTGCCCGGCATCATCGGTACCCTGTTCAGCCTGGTGGACAAGCTGGTCTCCTCCCTCAGCTCCACCATCGTGGGCCTGGCCGCTGCGGCCATCGGCTTCACCACCACCCTGCCCGGTGGCGATGATCCCTTCCGTCCCGGCATGAACTGGGTGGTCATCATCCTGTTCTGCATCGTGCCCATGGTCGCCTGGGGCACCACCCTCATCGCCATGAAGGGCTACAGCCTGACCGGCGACAAGATGAAGGAGATCCAGGCTGTGAACGCCGCCCGCCGCGAGCTGGTCGCCGAAGGCAAGACCATCCAGCAGGCCATGGCGGAAGTCACCACCCTGGAACAGGCCCAGGCCATCACCGGCGAAGCCTGATCTTTCGCCTGACGGTATCCTGACCCGGTAATACCCCGAACCCCGCACCCGAAAAGGTGCGGGGTTTTTGTTTGCCCCGGCGCCGGGAAATCCCGGTTGGACACGGTTGCTTTTTGCGGCGGGTATGGTACAATAGTTATATTGCGCGGCGGCCGCTTCGGCGGCCGCGCGCCATTTTTCTGAAAGAAGGCGGAACTTTTATGTCCTCAGCCGCAGTCTCCAAAAACATGGCCGAAGGCAGCATCGTTCGGTGGATAGTCAGCCTGGCCGCCCCGGCGGTGGTGGCCCAGGTCATCAACCTTTTGTATAATGTGGTGGACCGCATTTACATCGGCCACATGCCCGGGGTGGGCGCCACCGCCCTCACCGGCGTGGGGCTGTGCATGCCCATCCTCATGCTGGTCAACGCCTTTGCCATGCTGGCCGGGGCGGGCGGTGCGCCCCGGGCAGCCATCGCCATGGGCCGGGGAGACAACGACGCCGCCGAGCGCATCACCGGCAACTGCCTCACCGTGCTGCTGGGCATCGCGGTGGTGCTCACCGCCGTGTTCTATGCCTTTGCGCCCCAGCTGCTGCGGCTTTTTGGCGCCAGCGATGCCACCCTGCCCTATGCCCTGAGCTACACCCGCATCTATGTGCTGGGCAGCGTGTTCGTGCTGGTGGTGCTGGGCATGAATCCCTTCATCACCACCCAGGGGTTTGCCAAGTTCAGCATGCTCACCACCGTTATCGGCGCGGTGTGCAACATCATCCTGGACCCCATCCTTATCTTCGGTCTGAACATGGGGGTGTCCGGTGCGGCGGTGGCCACCGTCCTCAGCCAGGGGGTCAGCGCTGTGTGGGTCATCCTCTTCCTCTGCGGCGAGCGCACCCGGCTTCGGCTGCGGCTGCCCAACCTGCGCCCCCGGCTCAAGGTCATCCTGCCCTGCCTGGCATTGGGCGTTTCCTCCTTTGTGATGATCTCCACCGAAAGCCTGCTCAGCATCAGCTTCAACGCCAGCCTGTCCGGCTACGGCGGCGACGTGGCCGTGGGCGCCATGACCATCATCACCAGCGTCAGCCAGCTGATCTCCATGCCCATCCAGGGCATGTGCCAGGGCGGCCAGCCTCTTATCGGCTACAACTTCGGCGCCGGCAAGGCCGACCGTGTGAAGAGGGCTTTCGCCTGCCAGTTCGGCATCTGCGTGGGGTACGCCTTCCTCTTCTGGATCGCCGTGATGTCGGTGCCCCAGCTCTTCGTCAACATCTTCAACTCCGACCCCGAACTGGTGGAGTACACCGTCTGGGGCATGCGCATCTACATGGTGGGCATCTTTGCCAGCGGCTTCCAGAACAGCTGCCAGCAGGCTTTTGTGGCCCTGGGCCAGGCGAAGGTCAGCCTGCTGCTGGCCTGTGAGCGCAAACTCATCCTGCTCATTCCCCTCATTTTCATCCTGCCGTTGTTCATGCCGGACAACAAGGTGTTTGCGGTCTTCCTGGCCGAGCCGGTGAGTGACATCCTGGCCGCCGCCACCACCGTCACCGTCTTTATGACCCGGTTCAACAAGATTTTGAAAAACGGCCCGGGCAAAGCCTGAATTTTTTGCCCAAAACCCGCCGCACCCGTTCTCAAAAGTCCTGTCGCTTTGCACAGCTTTTGTACACGGGGGCGGCTTTCGTCTTTTCATGGAGGCACAGGTGTGCTATACTGTCAGCAAGCCCGGAACGGGCCGTGTTTTTTCGCTGAAATGAAAGGATTTGTCTATGGAAAAGAATCGCCCCAACGGGCTTCGCGTTCTGCTGCGCTTTCTGCAGGGCATGCTCATCGGCGTGGGCGCCGTGCTGCCGGGTATCTCCGGCGGTGTGCTCTGCGTGGTGTTCGGCATCTACAAACCGGTGATGGAACTGCTGGGTGACCCCCTGCACAAGTTCCGCACCCATGTGCCCAAACTGCTACCGGTGATCGTGGGCGGCGCGGCGGGCTTTCTGGGGGTGGCCAAGATCCTGGCCTTCTTCCTGGAAGCCTATCCCGACCCCTCCGTCTGCCTCTTTATCGGCCTCATCACCGGCATGCTGCCCTCCCTCTTCCGGGAAGCCTGCGAACAGGGCCGCCCCAAGGGCTGCGGCGCAGCGCTGGGCATCGCCTTTGCGGTGATCCTGGCCCTGCTGGTCTCGCTGAACCTCTTCTCGGTGACCATTACCCCCAACTTCGGGTGGTATCTGTTCTGCGGGTTCTGCCTGGCGCTGAGCGTCATCGCTCCCGGCATGAGTTTCTCCACCCTGCTCATGCCCCTGGGCCTGTATACCCCCTTCGTGGACGGGCTGGGCAGCCTGAAATTCGACATTCTCATCCCGGCGGGCATCGGTGCGGTGGTCACGGTGATCTGCCTGGCCCGGGCGGTAGACGCCCTCTTCGACCGGTTCTACCCCTACGCCTTCCACGCCATCATCGGTGTGGTGCTGGCGGCCACCCTGATGATCGTGCCCTACCAGAGCTTTACGGTGTCGGTGGGTTCGGCGGCGGTGAATCTGGTCTGCCTGGCCGTGGGCGTGGCGGCTGCCCTGGCCCTGGACAAGTTCAATTCCAGTGTCCCCAAACAGGACGACTGACACAAACCTCAAAAAAGCGGAGCACCCCAGGGCGGGGCGCTCCGCTTTTTGTATACGAAAAGGAGAAGGTCACAGCAGCTTGGGGGCCAGTGCCTTGGAGGTGCGCTGTTTGGCGATGGTGGTCAGCTCCAGGTTGTCCATGGTAAAGCGGAGCACCAGCACCTCGGTAACATACAGCATGGCGATCTTGGCGGCGATGCTGCCCCCCTCCAGGGGGCTTTCCTGGGCGCCGCAGAGCAGCACCACGTCCGCCAGGGATGCCCCCGGGGAATCGGCATAATGGGTGAGCAGAATGATCCGGGCGCCGCAGCTTTTGGCCAGGCGCAGGGTCTCCAGCATATCCCGGGTGGCGCCGGAATAGGACACGAAGAGCACCACGTCCTCGGGACCCATCAGGCTGGCGGTCAGCGCCTGCATGTGGCTGTCCCCCGCGGTATGGAACTTGGTGGTGACGGTGGCGAAGCGGGCCCAGATATCGTTGGCCAGCACATGGCTGCCCCCCTGCCCGAAGCAGTATACCTGCCGCGCCCGCTGCAAAAGGGTGGCGGCGGCGTCGATGGCGGCGGGGTCCAGGGTATCCCGGGTGCCGGTGATGGCTTCGGTGCTGACGGCGGCGGCATAGGCACACAGGGAAGCGGTGTCGCTGCCCGGTTCCGGTTTGCCGGTGGCGGCCGGCTCGGCGGCGGCGTTGGCCTGGGCCAGCGCGATCTTCATCTCGTTGTAGCCGTCAAAACCCAGGGAGCGGCAAAACCGGAAGATGGTGGCCTCGGCCACGCTGCAGGTTTTTGCCAGGGAGGAGATCGACAGATACTGTGCTTCTTCCGGGTGTTGGACCAGATAGTCGGCCACCAGCCGTCCGGATTTGGTCAGGTCGTTGTGCTTGTCGCGCAGCAGCTGCCAGAAGCTCTGCTCTTTCATTCTCGGGATCGTTCCTTTCTGCAGGCGTTCCTGCCCGTTGTATCCGGCAACGCCGGAAGGTGAAAAAATTTTTCTATATTTAGTATAAAAGAAAGTTCGCCGTTTGACAAGTGCAACAAGTTGCCCAATATGGATATTTGTATTTGTATATAATACCGAAAAAAGAAAGAAAGCATGAAAACCTCTCCCGATTTTTTGTCGGTGTAAGGAAAGAAGACCTTGCGAAGGGGAAAAAAGACAAAAAGAAAAAACTCGAAAAATCGACCGGAACAGCCGGAAACGGCAAAACGGAAGGAAAACGCGGGGGAGGGAGCGATTCTTCCAAAAAAGAAAAAATCTTGCATTTTTCGCCCTTTTGTAAAAGAAAGGGATTTGTGGGCGAAGAGGGGGAAAGAAAGGACAGAAAGGGTGCCTGAAAGGGGAGATGGGGGCAAAAACTCGGCAAAACGAAAGAAATTCGCCTTGCTTTTGTGTAAAACGTTCAAATTTTGATGGGAAGATTGGTGAAAGAGCACCTAGACAAAATGAAAATAATTTTCTAAAATGAAATCAGTGAAAGGGCGATGGCTCCACCGCCCGCAAACGGAACGCAACACAAAGGAGAACACTATGAAGAAGCAGCTTTCCATGTTGCTGGCGGCCGGTATGGCCGTGAGCATGCTGGCTGGGTGCGGCGGCACTTCCAGCACCACCGCCTCCTCCGGCAGCACCGCTACCGGCGACACCGGCTCTTCCGCCGCGGCGGAGGCCACCGGCGATTCCACCGCCATCACCCTGTGGACTTACCCCATCGGCAGCTTCGGCGACGCCGCCACCGTGGACGCCCTCATTGCCAAGTTCAATGAAAAGCATCCCGAGATCAGCGTGACCGTGGAATACCTGGACTACACCAACGGCGACGACCAGGTCACCGCCGCCATCGAAGCCGGCACCACCCCCGACATCATCATGGAAGGCCCCGAGCGTCTGGTTTCCAACTGGGGCGCCAAGGGCAAGATGCTGCCCCTGAACGACCTGTGGACCGATGAGGCCGTGGCCGACATCTCCGCCACCAGCGAGAACGTCGTCAGCGCCTGCAAGTGGACCGACGGCAACTACTATGAATACCCCCTGTGCATGACCACCCACACCATGGCCATCAACAAGGAAATGTTTGAGGAAGCCGGCGCCCTGCAGTACATCAACGAGGACGGCACCTGGACCACCGAAAACTTTGAAAAGGCCCTGCAGGCGCTGAAGGATTCCGGCGTTTCCACCACCGCCATCGTCTACTGCGGCGGCCAGGGCGGCGACCAGGGCACCCGCGCTCTGGTGAACAACCTGTACAGCGGCCAGTTCACCAACGCCGACCACACCGCCTACACCGCCGACAGCGACGCCAACAAGCAGGCTCTGCAGCAGCTGGTCGACTGGGTCGACGAAGGCCTCATCACCTACGACGCCGCCGCCCAGGCCAGCGACGAACTGCAGCTGTTCGCCAACGGCAGCGTGGCCATGACCCTGTGCTGGAACGCTTCCAACCAGGCCAACTATGCCGAATCCGTCACCTTCACCGCCATGCCGGTGGCCTTCCCCTCCGACGACGGCGTGCCTGAACTGTGCGGCGGTATCTGGGGCTTCGGTCTGTTTGACAACGGCGACGACGCCAAGGCCGCCGCTGCCAAGGAATTCATCAAGTTCATCTGCGACGACGCCGAGCAGGGCCCCGAAAGCGTCCGTCTGACCGGCTTCTTCCCCGTCCGTGACTCCTTCGGCGATGTGTACGCCGGCACCGAGGACGAAGAGCGCATGGCTCAGTTCGCCAGCTTCATGCAGTACCTGGGCGACTACTACAACGTGGCTCCCGGCTGGGCCGAGCAGCGCACCGCGTGGTGGAACATGCTCCAGCAGATCTTCAACGGCGTGAGCGTGGACGACGCCACCGCCACCTACGTGCAGAGCTGCACCGACGCCATCAGCGCCGCGGCCTGAACACACTGATACGCAAACAATGGCGGCAGGACCTGCCGCCGGGGACACCCTGACCCGGTCCCGATGGCCGGGCCAGGGCAGCCGCCCCCGTTCCATCGGGTCAAACAGGTGGGGCGGGGGTCTATTTTTTTCCACGCGCTTCCCATCCGGGAGCTGATTTCAGTAAAGGAGGGCCTTACCATGGCTTCCAAAACCAAGGCGGCCGCTGCCGGCGGCGAAACCCTGACCTATAACCAGGGCACCTTCCGCAACTCCGCGCTGGTGCGGCAGCAGACCCTGGCGGCATATCTCTTCCTGCTGCCGGCGCTCGTTTTCTTTGTCCTGTTCGTCGTGGTGCCCATGGTCATGTGCCTGGTCACCAGCTTCCTGGACTACCGCATGGGCAAACCCCTCACCTTTGTGGGCTTCGCCCAGTATATCAAGATGTTCCAGGACCCCGTTTTCCTCAAGGCCCTGCAGAACACCTTCATCCTGGTCATCGTGGCCGTGCCCGCCGTCACCGCCTTCTCGCTGTGGGTGGGCTCTGTGGTGTACAAGATGTCCTCCTTCAAGCGCAGCTTCTACCGCTGCGTGTTCTACCTGCCCGTGGTCACCGGCACCGTTGCGGTGGCTGTGGTGTGGAAGTGGATGTTCAACAAGTACACCGGCCTGATCAACTACGTGCTCAACGCCGTGGGCATCATTGACGAGAACATCAGCTGGCTGGGCGACGCCCGCTTCGCCCTGGGGTGCATCACCCTGATCCTGTTCACCACCTCCATCGGCCAGCCCATCGTGCTGTACATTGCGGCCCTGGGCAACGTGGACCCCTCCCTCATCGACGCCGCCGAGGTGGACGGTGCTTCCAACCTGCAGGTCTTCTGGCACATCAAGTGGCCCCAGATCATGCCCACCACCCTGTACATCCTGGTCATCACCACCATCAACACCTTCCAGTGCTACGCGCTGATCCAGCTGTTGACTTCCGGCGGTCCCAACCACGCCACCGACACCATCATGTATTACATCTACTACCAGGCCTTCAAACTGAATGACTACGGCTACGGCAACGCCATGGGCGTGGTTCTGGCCATCATCATCGCCATCCTCAGCGCCATTCAGTTCAAGTTTGCCGGTTCGTCTGACTAAAGGAGGGTCACACTATGGAATCCAGCGTCAAAAGCAAAGCCCTGACCCCCGGTAAGGTCCTGACCAATGTGGTTCTGGTGCTGCTGGCAGTGTTCTTCATCTTCCCGCTGTACTGGATCGTCACCGGTTCTTTCAAGGACCGCATCGCGGTCAACGCCAGCCCGCCGGTCTGGTTCCCCACCGAACCCACCCTGGACAACTACATCCGCCTGTTTGAGAATCCTGCCCTGCGCTGGCTGGGCAACACCGTCTTCATGGCGGTGGTGGCCATGGCCCTGACCTGCATCACCGCCGCCATGGCGGGCTACGTGCTGGCCAAAAAGCGCTTCCCCGGCCGCAAACTCATCTTCAGCATCATGATCTGCGCCATGGCCCTGCCCAAGCAGGTCATCCTGATCCCCCTGCTGAAGGAAATGAGCTTCCTGCACCTGCACGACAGCCTGTGGGCCGTCATCTTCCCCACCGTGGGCTGGCCTTTCGGCATCTTCCTGATGAAGCAGTTCAGCGAGACCATCCCCGGCGAAATGATCGAAGCCGCCCGCATCGACGGCGCCGGCGAAGTGCGCACCTTCACCGACGTGGTGCTGCCCATGGTCACCCCCGGCATCGGCGCGCTGGCCATCTTCACCTTCATCAACAGCTGGAACGACTACTTCCTGCAGTTGATCATGCTGAACTCCAGCAACAACCTGACCATCTCCCTGGGCATTGCCAAGATCCAGGCGGAAATGTCCAACGACTTCGGCCTGATCATGGCGGGTGCCGCTCTGGCTGCCATCCCCATTATCGCCGTGTTCCTGATGTTCCAGAAATACTTTACCCAGGGCATTGCCATGGGCGCCGTCAAAGGCTGATACTTGTATAAGGAGTGCTTGCAATCATGAAAGACATCACCAAATACCGGGGCGTTATCCCGGCTTTCTATGCCTGCTACGGGCCGGACGGCTCTATCTCCACCGACGGCGTGCGGGCGCTGACCCGTCACCTCATTGCCAAAGGCGTGAAGGGCGTGTATGTGGGCGGCTCTTCCGGCGAGTGCATCTACCAGCATGTGGATGAACGCAAAGCCGTGCTGGAAGCGGTCATGGAAGAGGCTGCCAGCAAGATCACCGTCATTGCTCATGTGGCCTGCAACAACACCGCCGACTCCGCCGAGCTGGCCGCCCATGCGGAAAAGTGCGGCGTGGACGCCATCGCGGCCATCCCGCCCATCTACTTCCACCTGCCGCCCTACGCCATCGCTTCTTACTGGAACGCCATGAGCGCCGCGGCCCCCAACACCGAGTTCGTCATCTACAACATTCCCCAGCTGGCGGGCACCGCCCTGACCATGCCCCTGCTGGCCGAGATGCTCAAGAACCCCAACGTCATCGCGGTGAAGAACTCCTCCATGCCCACCCAGGACATCCAGATGTTCAAGGATGCCGGCCTGGCGGCCCGGGGCGACGACGGTTTCGCCGTCTTCAACGGTCCCGACGAGCAGTTTGTCTCCGGCCTCGCCATGGGCGCGGACGGCGGCATCGGCGGCACCTACGCCGTCATGCCCGAGCTCTTCCTGAAAATGTACGACCTGGTCAAGGCCGGGGATGTCCCCGCTGCCCGCAAGATCCAGTACCAGGCCGACCGCATCATCTACAAAATGTGCGAAGCCAAGGGCAACCTCTACGCCGTGCAGAAGGAGATCCTGCGCCGCATGTACGGACTGGAACTGGGCGGCGTGCGTGCGCCCCTGCCCAACCTGGAGCCCGGGGATGAGGCCGTGGTGGCCGAAGCCCAGGCTATGATCGAAGCCGCCGTCAAGGCGCTGTGACGCCCGGCGGACTGTTTCCGAAAGGAGCTGCGCCATGATCACCGATACCCTTGCTCATCTTTCCCGTTACCGTGGACTGCACAAAAACCTGGACACCGCCATCGACTGGCTGGCCGCCCATGATGTGACCGCCCTGCCCAACGGGCGCACCGTCATCGACGGGGACGCGGTCTTTGTGAATGTGATGGACGCCGAACTCCGGGACGCCGAGGAAGCGGCCTTTGAATATCACCGCCGCTACGCCGATCTGCAGATCGACCTCACCGGGGCCGAGCGCTGGGACTGGGCCGCCGAGGGCAGCCCTCTGGTGGCCAATGCCCCCTATGATGCCGCCTCCGATGCGGGATTTGTGGCCGGGCCGGAACAGGCTTCCGGCAAGCTGGGAGAAGGACGGTTTGTCCTCTTCTTCCCCGGGGAACCCCACAAACCCAGCTGTCAGTGCGGGGTCTGCACCCACCTGCGCAAGGCCGTGGTCAAGATCGAGATGGGCTGAAAGGACGCTATGATGGAAAAAGAACAACTGTTGAAACAGATCGAACACGGGCTGATCGTTTCCTGCCAGGCGCTGGAGCATGAGCCCCTGTACACCCCCGAAGGTGGCATCATGCCCCTGATGGCCAAGGCTGCCGCCATGAGCGGGGCGGTGGGCATCCGCGCCAACACGGTGCGGGACATCACCCAGATCAAGGCGGTGGTGGACCTGCCGGTCATCGGCATCATCAAGAAGGATTACCCCGGCACCCCCATGTACATCACCGTCACCATGGACGAAGTGGACGCCCTGGTGGGCTGCGGGGTGGATATTCTGGCGGTGCAGGGCACCAGCGCCCTGCGCCCGGACGGGTCCACGGCGGCGGATTTCATCCGTGCCGTCAAGGCCAAGTATCCCCACCAGCCGGTGATGGCGGACATCGCCACCTTTGAGGAGGCCATGGCCTGCGCCGAAGCCGGGGCCGACTTTGTGGGCACCACCATGCGGGGCTACACCCCCGAGACCCAGGGCATCAACGACATCGACTTCGAGTTCGTGGCCAAGCTGGCCAAAGAATGCCCCGCCAAGGTCATTGCCGAAGGTCACATCCATTATCCCGAACAGGCCCGCAAGGCCCTGGAAGCCGGGGCCTTTGCCCTGGTGGTGGGCGGGGCCATCACCCGCCCGGCGGAGATCACCGCCCGGTTCACCGCGGCCATCCGCGACCTGGGCTGAGAGGAGGCCCCCATGGACAAGGTCTATCTGGGCATCGACATCGGCGGTACGGCGGTCAAACTGGGCCTGGTGAACACCCAGGGCCGGGTCCTGGCCCGCACCGAGGAGAGCGTCAGTTTTGACGGGTACAAGACCCCCATCCTGGACACCGTGACCAGGGCCGCTGCGGCTTTTGTGGCCGCACAGAGCATCACCCCCGCGGGGGTGGGTGTTTCGGCCACCGGTCAGATCGACAGTGTGCAGGGCGTGGTGGCCGGTACCTGCGGCAGCCTGCCGGGCTGGGACGACGCACCCATCCGCGCCACCCTGGAAAAGGCTCTGAGCCTGCCGGTGACGGTGGCCAACGACGCCAACTGCATGGTGCTGGGTGAAGTCTGGGCCGGGGCGGCCAAAGGCTGCACCGATGTCATAGGCATCACCATCGGCACCGGCGTGGGCGGCGGTATCCTTACGGGCGGCCGGTTGCTGGAAGGCGCCCGGGGTCTGGCAGGGGAGATCGGCCACTACCGCACCCATGTGCGGGACGGCGTGGCCTGTACCTGCGGGGCTGTGGGCTGCTGGGAGCGGTACGCCGCCACCACCGCCCTGGTCCGTGCCGCCAAAGAGAAGAACCCCGCCTGGGACAACGGCCGGGCCATCTTTGCCGCCGCCGAAGCGGGGGACCCCGCCGTGCGGGAACTGCTGGACGCCTGGACCGATGAGATCGCCCAGGGTCTGGCGGGGCTGGTGCACATCTTCAACCCCCAGCGCATCCTGGTGGGCGGCGGTGTGTCCGCCCAGACCGATCTGCTCATCCGTCCCTTGGCGGAACGGGTCAGAGAGTCGGTGATGCCTGCCTTCCGGGTCGGACTGGACCTGCGGGCCGCCGACCTGCAGAACGACGCCGGGCTGGTTGGCGCGGTGTATTATCTGCGGCAGCATAAACCGGAACTGGTATAAGAAAACGGCTCCCCTTGAAAAAGGGGAGCTGTTTTTTGTTTGGTTTTTCTTGCTTCTTGGCAGACGGCAGTCTGCTTGTATGCCTTCCTTTTCGTGCCCGAAAAGGAAGCGAAAAGGGCCCGCCGTTCCGATGCGGCGGCCGCCGGCCGGGGCTGCGGCCCCGGACCCCAAGATGCGGCCACCTAATGACGGCCTACTCAGGCCCTGGGGGGCCTGAGCAAGGAAGGGATTTGAAATCCTTGCGGGAAAGCTGATGCTGTTTCCGTCAAGTAATAGCTGCCGGGAAATGGTATTAAAACAATACCTTGTTCACCGGGCCCCAGCCCGGTGAATAGGCCGTCGTAAGGTGGCCGCACACCCCGGGTCCAGGGCCGCAGCCCTGGTCGGCGTCCACCGCATCGAAACGGTGGCGGTTTTTCGGTTCCTTTTTGACGACAAAAAGGAACAACTCAACGGCAAGATGCCGTCTGCCAAGAAGCAAGGTGTGTGCCATCACACAAACAAGCTAACTGCCAGCAGCAACACCAGCAGCCCCACATTGCAGACGGTAAACCAGAAGAAATACCGGGGGCGTTTGTCCGGGTACTGTTTGGCCACCAGCTTGTAGGAGATCAGGCTGGCCATGGAGGCGATGAGGGTGCCCAGGCCGCCCAGGTTGCAGCCCACAATGAGCTGGGGCCAGGCACTGCTGTATCCCGAAAGGAGCAGCGCCGCGGGCACGTTGCTGATGACCTGGCTGGCCAGCACGGCCACCGCCACCTCGTGCCCGGCCAGAATCCCGGACAGGAAATTCTGGAAGCTCTCGATACGGCCCATGTTGCCGATGAATACAAAGAAAGCGATGAAGGTGCCCAGCAGGGAATAGTCGATCTTCGCCAGCAGGGGACGGTCAAACAGCACCAGCACCACCGCCGTCAGCGCCGCCACACCCAGGGGCGGCAGAAGCTTGGCGATGCAGCCCAGGCAGAGCAGGCCGCCCAGGGCGAACAGGGCCATCCGGCGCTTGTCGCCCAGCTGGATACGGGGCAGGTCGGTGTGGACCGCCGCGCTGCGGGGCAACACACACAGCACTGCGATGCACACCCCGGACAGGGCCACATAGGGCAGCATCAGAGCGCAGAATTCACCGAACCCCATCCCCGACCGGTTGTACAGATACAGGTTCTGGGGGTTGCCCATGGGGGTGAGCATGCTGCCCAGGTTGGCGGCGGCGGTCTGCAGCACCACGGTGGGGATCACCAGCCGGTCCTGCCCGGCCATGCGCAGCACCGTCAGGGCGAAGGGCACAAAGGTAATGAGGGAAACGTCGTTGGTGATGAGCATGCTGAAAAAGAAGGGGAGAGCCACCAGCGCCAGCACCATCCGCCGCGTGGTGGCGGTGCGGCGCAGCAGAGCCGCGCCCAAAGCGTCGAACAGCCCCAGCATCTGCAGGCCCTTGGTCACCGCCATCAGGCTGAAGAGCAGGGCCAGGGTGTCCCAGTCGATATAGCCCGCATATTCCGCATCCGGGGGTACCGCAATGGCCGAAAGCAGCGCCAGCACCACCGCAACGGTAAGCACCACTTCCCCCTTGATAAAGGCTTTGACCCGCTGGGCCAGGGATTGCTCGTTTTCTGTTTTCACCAAAACATCCGCTCCATTTTTGTACAGAATCACGCCGGGCATCCCGGCGCGCGTTCCTTATTATACCGCCCGTCACCCCGGGATGCAACCGCTGCGGACAGGTTTTTTGGGCGGCTGCACGGAATTTTTGGGCATAACAAAAGCCGGGCGGCCCCTGCGGGGCCGCCCGGCGGTATGGTTGATGCACAAAGACAGGTCAGGGCTTATTCCTGGGGAACGGCTTCGGGTTCCAGCAGGGTCAGGCGCACTTCCTGCACCCGGCGGTGGGTGGTACGGGTGACGATGCCCTCGTACTTGCCCCAGCGGAAATGGTCGCCCACCTTGGGCAGGCCGCCCAGTTTTTCCTGCACAAGGCCGCTGATGGACACAGCCTTGCCCTTATCGCGGATGGACAGTTCCTCCGCCACGTCATCCACACCGGCGTCACCGGCGATGAGCCAGCTGCCGTTGCTCTGGGGGCGGACTTCCTCCACCACGTCATCGTGTTCGTCCCAGATCTCGCCCACCAGCTCTTCCAGGATGTCCTCCAGGGTGACGATACCGGCGGTTCCGCCGTATTCGTCCACCACGATGGCCATGTGGTGCTTGCTCTCACGCATGGTGCGCATCAGTTCGGAGATACGGCTGCCGGAAGTGGTGTACAAAGCGGGGGCAATGAGTTTTTCCAGCTCCGCGTCGCCCCGGCGGGCGGCCACGAAGTAATCTTTCTCGTGTACCACGCCGATGATGTTGTCGATGTTCTCATGGTACACCGGCAGGCGGGAATAGCCGCTTTCGGCAAACAGGTCGGCCACCTCGTCCAGGTCGGCGTCGTCGGCCACAGCCACCACGTCCACCCGGGGGATCAGTACGTCTTCCACTTCCACATCATCAAAGCTGATGGCACTGCGGATCAGTTCGCTTTCCCGGTCGGTGATCTCGCCGTCCTTTTCGGCTTCGCTCACCATGGTCACCAGTTCGCCTTCGGTCACGGTGTCCCGCTCGTCCGAATGGAACCGCCGCGCCAGAAAGTCCTTCCACTTGCCGAAGATGAAGTTCAGCGGGGTGAACAGGGTGACCAGCGCATTCAGGATGGGGGAGAAAGCCACCGCCAGGGTCTCGGGCATTTCCTTGGCAAGACCCTTGGGGGTGATCTCGCCGAAGATCAGCACAATGACGGTCAGCGCCACCGTGGAGGCGGTGGGGCCGTACACCGGGCCCAACAGGCTGGAGAAGAACACCGTGCCCAGGGACGCCGCCGCAATGTTCACGATGTTGTTGCCGATGAGGATGGTGCTCAGCAGCCGGTCGAACTTTTCAGCCAGGTTCAGGGCCTTGCCGGCGGGTTTGTCGCCCGCTTCGGCCCGGGAACGCAGCCGGATCAGGTTCAGCGATGAGAAGGCGGTCTCGGATGCGGAGAAAAACGCCGACATCGCCACCAATGCCACGATCAGGATGATGGTGATAATACTGTCCTCTTCCATGGGGGGAACGATCAACTCTACTTTCTGTATTGCATTTTTTGCCGGGCCTGCAAACGGTTGCACGCAGCCAGCATACTGGCTATTTTACCATATCCCCGGCGCAAACGCAATTGCTTTGCAGCGCCCCACCGGGATTTTACGCCGGTTTTACCCGGAATATCCCCGGGAAAAAACAAGGCCGCCCCCGCATAAGGGGACGGCTTCCTGTTTGTAAACGGAAAAGTCAGCTTTCGGCAATGCCGAAGAAATACCGGTTCAGACGGTACTTGTTGGCCTCGTACAGCCCCAGGTCCCGGTACAGGTCCTTATAATAGGTGAGCAGTTCCCAACGGGTGGTCAGCACCTTCACCGGGTTCAGGTTGTGTACCAGGCTTTCGGGGTTCTGCACATAGTTGTAGATGGGGGTGGACAGGGCATAAAACCGCTCGGCATACCGGATGAAGCTGAGGTTGAAATAAAAGTCCTCGCTGTAATCCAGTTCCTCGCTGCAGGCGATGTCGCTATGCTCCCGCACGATGTCCGCCCGGTAGAGCTTGTTCCACATCACCCCGTAGTAGAAGCTGGCGGGCTCCTGCATCAGGCCGTAGGCAAACTGGGCCTTGCCCATGTAGCCTTCCATGAGAAAGCCGAAGGTCTGCACCCGGGTAAAGGGGTCGAACCCGGGGTCCACCTCCTCCGGCATGCGGGGGGCGCGCTGGGCCTGCCGTTCTTTGGGGGGCTCCACCCGGTTGTAGTGGGCAATGACCATGTCGGCGGCGTTTTCCTCCGCCTTTTGCACCAGCATTTCGGTGGCGTAGGGCTGCAGGGTGTCGTCGGCATCCACAAACTGCAGGTACTTGCCTTTGGCGGCCCGCATACCCAGGTTGCGGGTGGCGGATACCCCGCTGTTGGCCTTGTCGATGAGGGTGATGCGGCTGTCCACCTTGGCGTACATGGCGCAGATCGGCCCGCTCACGTCGCTGCTGCCGTCGTTGAGCAGCAGAATCTCCAGATTCCGGTAGGTCTGGCGGCGGATACTCTCCACACAGCGGGCAATATGCTTTTTGGCGTTGTAGATGGGTACGATGACACTGACAAGCGGCTGTTCGGCGGCGGACATGGGAACTCCCCTCTCTATATATAAAGTATACGTTTACCATACCACAAAATGCGCCGGGGCACAATGGCGCACCGGAAGGCGGCGTGGTATAATGACCATAGAATTTTATGCAGGAGGGACCCCCTATGCCCGAACAGTTCACCGAAAAACTCCGCGCCCTGGAAGATAAACTCTACGCCTGCCAGTATGCCCAGGCCGTGATGAGCTATGACGAAGCCACCGCCGCCCCCGCCCGCAGCGAGGACGGCCGTGCCCGGGCCGCCGAGATGCTCAGCCGCATCTCCTTTGACGCGCTGGTCAACCCCGAGACCGAAGCCCTGCTGAAAGAGGCGGAAGCTGCCGATCTGGACGAGCTCACCGCCGCCGAAGTGCGGGAACTGCGCCGCCGCTACGACGAGATCGCCCGCATCCCGGCGGATGAATACGCCGCCTTTACCGGCCTGGTGCAGCAGGCAGTGCCCGCCTGGGGCCGGGCCAAGCGCTCCGACGATTTCGACGCCTTTGCCCCTTATCTGGAAAAGATCGTGGACGCCCGCCGCCGTCAGGCCGGGTACTTTGCCCCGGACAAGGACCCCTACGAAGCCTGGCTGGACCGGTACGAACTGGGGCTGACCATCGCCCAGTGCGATACCTTCTTCGCGGCTCTGCGGGCAGAGATTCTGCCCCTTTTGAAAGAGATCCAGCAGCGGGGTAAGCCGGTTCGCACCGATTTCCTGGACCGGGACTGGCCCCTGGAAGGCCAGCGGGAACTGGCCCGGCGGATCATGGACCTGTGGGGGCTGGACCCCGACCACTGCGTGCTGGCCGAGAGCGAACACCCCTTCACCGAAGGGTTCTGGCACGGGGATGTGCGTATCACCACCCATTATATGCAGCGGGATGTGCTGAGCAGCCTGTACAGCGTGGCCCACGAGGGCGGCCACGCCCTGTATGAACTGCATGTGGACCCGGCCTGTGACTTCACTGTGCTGGCGGGCGGGGCCACCATGGGCCTGCACGAAAGCCAGAGCCGCCTGTTTGAGAACATGGTGGGCCGCTCCCGGGCCTTCATCCACTGCCTGTGGCCCATCCTGCGGGAGATTTTCCCCGCCCAGACCGCCGACTTCACCGAAGAAGAACTCTACCGTGCCGCCAACCGGGCGGAACCGGGGCTTATCCGCACCGAGGCCGACGAGCTGACCTATGCCCTGCACATCATGGTGCGGTACGAGCTGGAAAAAGCCCTGCTCCAGGGCACCCTGGCCGTGAAGGACCTGCCCGAAGCCTGGAACGCCAAATATAAGGAATATCTGGGCCTGGATGTGCCGGACAACGCCCGCGGCGTTTTGCAGGACATCCACTGGGCCGGGGGCGATATGGGCTACTTCCCCAGTTACGCCCTGGGCAGCGCCTACGCCGCCCAGGCCTGGGACGACATCACCGCCAAACTGGGAGATGGTGTGCTGGAAGCCCACATGGAAAAAGGCGACCTGGCCCCGCTGAAGGATGCCCTGTGCGCCCGGCTGTGGCGCTACGGCAACAGCCGGGAACCGGCGGAACTGGTGCGCAGCCTGTGCGGCGGGGAATTTGATGCAAAGCATTACACCGCCTACCTGAGCCGCAAGTACACCGACCTGTACGGCCTGTGAGCATGATATAATGTATAAAAATTCATTAAATCGCGGTACAAATGCAAATAAGCCGCAATTATATGGAAATTTATACAAAATTTTGGGCGCAAGTGGGGTCTGTTTGTAGGAAATTCCGCCTTGATTTTGGCAAAATGGCGTGTATAATAAGAAACATCAGATGAATAAATATTCAGCCACGCGCTGTGAAGCAAAGAGAAAGGGTGCTCTACCATGAAAAAGAACAAGCAGGATATCAAGAAGGTCGTTCTGGCCTACTCCGGCGGTCTGGATACCTCCATCATCATTCCCTGGCTGAAGGAAAACTACAACAACTGCGAAGTCATCGCCGTTTCCGGCGACGTGGGCCAGGGCACCGAGCTGGACGGCCTGGAAGAGAAGGCCAAGAAGACCGGCGCTTCCAAGCTGTATGTGCTGGACCTGAAGAAGGACTATGTGGAAAACTACATCTGGCCCTGCCTGAAGGCCGGCGCCAAGTATGAGGATTACCTGCTGGGCACCTCTCACGCCCGTCCCTGCATCGCCAAGGCTCTGGCCGAGATCGCCATCAAGGAAGGCGCCGACGCCATCTGCCACGGCTGCACCGGTAAGGGCAACGACCAGGTCCGCTTTGAGCTGACCCTGAAGGCCTTCGCTCCCGACATGGCCATCATCGCCCCCTGGCGGGAATGGGACATCAAGAGCCGTGACGAGGAGATCGACTACGCCGAGGCCCACAACATCCCCCTGAAGATCAGCCGGGAGACCAACTACTCCAAGGACAAGAACCTGTGGCACCTGAGCCATGAGGGTCTGGACCTGGAAGATCCCAAGAACGAGCCCCAGTACAACAAGGAAGGCTTCCTGGAGCTGGGCGTCAGCCCCGAACAGGCCCCCGACACCCCCACCTATGTGACCATCCACTTTGAAAAGGGCATCCCCACCGCCATCGACGGCAAGGAGATGGGCGCCGTGGAGATCGTGGAGACCCTGAACAAGATCGGCGGCGCCAACGGCATCGGCCTGCTGGACATCGTGGAAAACCGTCTGGTGGGCATGAAGAGCCGCGGCGTGTACGAGACCCCCGGCGGCGCCATCCTGTACAAGGCGCTGAACGTGCTGGAAACCATCACTCTGGACAAGGAAAGCGCCCACTTCAAGGAGATCGTGGCCCAGAAGATGGCCGATCTCGTCTACAACGGCCAGTGGTTCACCCCCCTGCGGGAAGCCATCAGCGCCTTTGTGGATCAGCTGGAAAAGACCGTCACCGGCGATGTGACCCTGAAGCTGTACAAGGGCAACATGATCAACGCCGGCGTCACCAGCCCCTTCACCCTCTACGACGAGCAGACCGCTTCCTTCGGCGAGGATGAGGACTACAACCAGGCCGACGCCAGCGGCTTCATCAACCTGTTCGGCCTGCCCATCGCCGAGCGCGCCAAGCTGGCCAAGAACTGGCCCGCCATCGACTGATTTCTGACGCAACGACCGTAACCCGATACTGCCGCCGGGGAGGATTATCCCTCCTTGGCGGCTTTGGCGTTCCTGCAACAGGGCGCCTTTCAACCGAAAGTGAGGTACTTTTATGCCCCAACTCTGGCAGGGCCGCGCAAGCAAAGCGGTGGACAGCCGCGTCAACGACTTCAACTCCTCCATCCGGTTCGACGCCCGCATGATCGAACAGGACATCCGGGGCAGCCTGGTGCATTCCGCCATGCTGGGCGCCCAGGGCATCATTTCCGCCCAGGATGTGGAGGACATTCATAAGGGACTGCACTCCATCCTGGATGATCTGCACAGCGGCGCGCTGGAGATCGACCCCGCCGCCGAGGATGTGCACACCTTCGTGGAACAGACCCTCACCGCCCGGGTGGGGGATGCGGGCAAGCGGCTGCACACCGGCCGCAGCCGCAACGACCAGGTGGCCCTGGACATCCGCCTCTATCTGCGGGATGCCGCGGCGGTGCTGGAACAGGAGATCAAGGACCTCATCGACGCCATCTGCCGGAAAGCCGAGGAGAGCGCGGGCTACGTCATGCCCGGCTACACCCATCTGCAGCGGGCCCAGCCGGTGAGCTTCGGCCACCAGCTCATGGCTTATGCCTGGATGCTGCTGCGGGACCTGGGCCGCATGCAGGACGCCGTGCGCCGCATGGACGCCGAATGCCCCCTGGGTTCCGGCGCCCTGGCCGGCACCACCTATCCGTTGGACCGGTTCTACACCGCCAAGGAACTGGGCTTCGCCGCCCCCTGCCATAACTCCATCGACGGCGTGTCCGACCGGGATTTCTGCATCGAGCTCTGCGCCGCCATGGCCACCTGCATGATGCACCTCTCCCGCCTGTCGGAGGAGGTCATCCTCTGGTGCAGCTGGGAGTTCCGCTTCGTGGAGCTGGACGACGCCTTCACCACCGGTTCTTCCATCATGCCCCAGAAAAAGAACCCCGACGTCACCGAGCTCATCCGGGGCAAGACCGGCCGGGTCTACGGCGACCTGAACACCCTGCTGGTCATGATGAAGGGCATCCCCCTGGCCTACGACAAGGATATGCAGGAGGACAAGGAGGCCATCTTCGACGCGGTGGACACCCTGGACCTCTGCCTGCGCACCCTGACCCCCATGCTGGCCACCATGACCCCGCTGCCCGAAAACATGCGCAAGGCGGCGGCCCACGGCTTCATCAACGCCACCGACTGCGCCGACTACCTGACCAAGAAGGGGATGCCCTTCCGGGACGCCTACAAGTGCACCGGCACCATGGTGGCCGCCTGCATCCGGGAAGGCAAGACCCTGGAAGAGATGTCTCTGGAAGAATTCCAGCGGTACAGCCCCCTGTTCGAGCAGGATGTGTATGAGGCCATCGACCTGACCAACTGCTGCGAGGGCCGCACCAGCTACGGCGGCCCCACCAAAGCCAGTGTCCTTTCCCAGATCGCCGACGTGCGCGCCGCGCTGGCCCAATAAACAGAAACCGGGTGTTTGTTGTGAAAAAGTATCGTATTTTTGTGGACGGGTCCTCCGGCACCACCGGTCTGCGCATCGCCGACCGTCTGGCCGCCCGCCCGGAATTTGAACTGCTGACCATCGCCGAAGCCGACCGCAAGGACCCGAACGCCCGGGCGGCGGTCATCAACCAAAGCGACCTGACCTTCCTCTGCCTGCCCGACGCAGCGGCGAAGGAGATCATCCCGCTGGTGAAAGAGGATGTCCGCATCCTGGATACCTCCACCGCCCACCGCACCGCTTCCGGCTGGCTGTACGGCATGCCCGAACTGGACAACACCCGCAAGGCGCTGAAAACCGCCACCCGGGTGGCAGTGCCCGGCTGCCATGCTTCCGGCTTCATCGCCCCGGTGGCGCCTCTGGTGCGCCGCGGCCTGCTGGCCCCGGAAGCCGCCCTGTGCTGCTTCAGCCTCACCGGGTACTCCGGCGGCGGCAAGTCCATGATCGCCCAGTATGAGGCCGAACGCACCGACGAAGGGCTGTATGCCCCCCGTCCCTACGGCCTGACCTTGCACCACAAGCACCTGCCCGAGATGATGGCCGTCTGCGGCCTGCACACCGCGCCGGTCTTCTGCCCGGTGGTGGGGGACTACTACGCCGGTATGGAAACGGTGGTGCAGCTGCAGCGCAGCCAGCTCAACGGTGACGCCAAAGACCTGGCCGCTGCCCTGTCCGACTATTATGCGGGCAGCCCGGTGATCACCGTTCACCCGTTTGACCCCGACGCCCTGCCGGGGTTCCTGCCCTCCAACACTCTGGCGGGGAAGGACAGCATGGAAATTTTCGTCACTGCCTCCCCGGACGGCGGCCAGATCCAGCTCATCAGCCGCTTCGACAACCTGGGCAAGGGTTCCTCCGGCGCGGCGGTGCAGTGCATGAACCTGATGCTGGGCCTGGACGAGACCGCCGGCCTGGCTCTGTAAGACGCGGCAAAGACCGCGAGTTGAATTGAGGGGGAGAAAGATGAACATTACCAAGATCGAGGGCGGCATCTGCGCGCCCCAGGGATTTTCCGCCGCGGGCGTGCACTGCGGCATCCGGCGCAACCATTCCAAGCCGGACCTGGCCATCATCAAAGCGGATGTGCGCTGTGCGGGCGCTGCCTGCTATACCACCAACAAGGTCTACGGCGCGCCCATCACGGTGGACCGGGAACATCTGGCCGACGGCTACGCCCAGGCCATCCTGGTCAACTCCGGCAACGCCAACACCTGCGCCCCCGGCGGGGTGGAACTGGCCCGGGAAACCTGCCGTCTGGCTGCCCAGGCTCTGGGCATTGACGAGAAGGACGTGCTGCCCTCCTCCACCGGCGTCATCGGCCAGGCCATGACCATCGCGCCTTTCGCCGCCGGCATCCCGGACGCTGCCGCCAAGCTGGCCCACAGCCCCGAAGGCAGCCTGAGCGCCGCTTTCGCCATCATGACCACCGACACCCATCCCAAGCAGGTGGCCGTGGAGTTCACCCTGGGCGGCAAGACCTGCCGCATGGGTGCCATCGCCAAGGGTTCCGGCATGATCCACCCCAACATGGCCACCATGCTGCTCTTCATCACCACTGACGCCGCCATGGAGCCCGCCGTGCTCCAGAAAGCCCTGTCCACCGTGGTGCCCGCCACCTTCAATCAGATTTCGGTGGACGGCGATACCTCCACCAATGACACGGTGATGCTGCTGGCCTCGGGTCTTGCGGGCAATGCCCCTGTGGCCGCCGACAGCGAGGACTACAACACCTTCCTGGTAGCCCTGACCCAGGTCGCCGAGACCCTCTGCCGGGAACTGGCCGGGGACGGCGAAGGCGCCACCAAGCTGCTGGAATGTGTGGTCACCGGCGCCCCCACTTTGCAGGTGGCCCGGGATGTTTCCAAGAGCGTCATCCACTCCACCCTGTTCAAGGCCGCCATGTTCGGCGCCGACGCCAACTGGGGCCGTGTGCTCTGCGCCATCGGCTATACGCCGGGAGATTTCTCCATCGACAAGACCAGCGTCCGCCTGAAGAGTGTTGCCGGTGAGGTGCTGGTGTGCGAAAATGCCGCCCACCACATCTTCAGCGAGGAGGAAGCCGCCAAGATTTTGAAGGAAAGCGAGATCCAGATCCTGGTGGACCTGGGCTGCGGCGACGCCACGGCCAAGGCCTGGGGCTGTGATCTGACCTACGATTACGTCAAGATCAACGGCGACTACCGCACCTGAGCAAACGGGGGAGAAAGACCATGAAAAACGAAGAGATGGCACGGCTTTTTTCCGAAGCCACGCCCTATATCCAGAAATACCACGGCAAGACCCTGGTCATCAAGTACGGCGGCAACGCCATGGTCAACGGCCAGCTGAAACTGGCCGTGATGAACGACCTGGTCACCCTGACCCTGCTGGGGGTGCGGGTGGTGCTGGTCCATGGGGGCGGCCCCGCCATCAACTCCATGCTCAAAAAGCTGGGCATTGAATCCAAATTCGTGAACGGCCTGCGCTACACCGACGCCGAGACCATGGCCGTGGTGCAGCAAGTGCTGGCCGGGCAGGTGAACAAGGACCTGGTGGCCCTGCTCAAGGGCCGGGGCGTGGGCCTGTGCGGCATGGACGGCAACACCATCAGCTGCCGCCGCTACACCAAGGCCGACCTGGGCTTTGTGGGCGAGATCACCGGCATCAGCACCACTTTGATCAACCACCTGCTGGACGACCAGTTCATCCCGGTGGTGGCCACCGTGGGCATGGACCCGGAAAACGGGGTGCTTTACAACGTCAACGCCGACACCGCCGCCGCGGCCATCGCCGTGGCCCTGGGCGCCGAAAAGCTGGTCTCCATGACCGACATCACCGGCCTGCTGCGGGATAAGGATGACGATTCCACCCTCATCCCGGAGGTGGAACTCTCCGAGATCGAAGCCTACAAGGCCGAGGGCATCATCGCCGGGGGCATGCTGCCCAAGATCGACGGCATGGCCGACGCCATCCGCCGCGGCGTGAACGAAGCCGTCATCATCGACGGCCGGGTGCCCCATTCCATTCTGCTGGAGATGTTCTCCGACCGTGGTTCCGGCACCCTGTTTTACCGCAACCGCAACCGCTGATCAGGCAAGGAGGTTTCTGCCATGAATACCCAGAAGGTCATGGACCGGGACAACAAATACATCATGCACACCTACGGCCGCAGCCCCGTGGTCATTGAGCGGGGCGAGGGCATGACGGCCATCGACGCCGAAGGCCGCAAATACCTGGATTTCACCTCCGGCATCGGGGTCAATTCCCTGGGTTTCGCTCACCCGGCCTGGGTGGCGGCGGTCACCGAACAGGCAGGCAAGGTGCAGCACACCTCCAACCTGTACTACACCGCCCCCTGCGGTCGTCTGGCCCGGCGCATCTGCCAGCGCACCGGCATGGACCGGGTGTTCTTCGGCAACTCCGGCGCCGAAGCCAACGAGGGCGCCATCAAGTGTGCCCGCAAATACAGCGTGGACACCTACGGCCCCGGCCGCAGCAAGGTCATCACCCTGGTGAACTCCTTCCACGGCCGCACCCTGGCCACCCTCACCGCCACCGGCCAGGATGTGTTCCACCATGATTTCGGGCCTTTCCCCGAAGATTTCGCCTATGTGCCTGCCGGGGACTTTGCCGCCCTGGAGGCCGCCGCCGATGAACACACCTGCGCCGCCATGATGGAACTGGTGCAGGGCGAGGGCGGTGTGGTGGCCCTGGACCCCGAATACGTCCATGCCGTGGCGGATTTCTGCGCGGCGAAGGATATTCTGCTCATTGTGGACGAGGTGCAGACCGGCGTGGGCCGCACCGGCAAGTTCCTGGCCTGCGAGAACTATCACCTCCACCCGGACATTGTCACCCTGGCCAAGGGCCTGGGGGGCGGGTTGCCCATCGGCGCGGTGGTCACCACCGAAAAGGTGGCCTCCCACATGGGCCCCGGCAGCCACGGGTCCACCTTCGGCGGCAACCCGGTGTCCTGCGCCGGTGCCTGCGCCGTGCTGGATGCCATGGATGAGGAGTTCATGCAGAACGTCAACGACTGTGCCGCCGCCCTGTGGACCGGTCTGCGCACCCTGCCCCATGTGCAGGGAGTCAGCGGTCTGGGCCTGATGATCGGCATTCAGCTGGCCGACGGCCTGAAAGCCGCCGAAGTGCGCGCCGCCTGCGAGGCCAACGGTCTGCTGGTGCTTACCGCCAAGGACCGCATCCGCCTGCTGCCGCCGCTGATCCTCACCCAACAGGATGTGAAAAAGGCCCTGGAGATCCTGGGCAAGGTGCTGGAAAACGCCTGATAAACTGAAAAACAGCCCAATGGGGCGCGCTGCAAATTTTCTGTGGCGCGCCCCGTTATATTGTGGTATACTTATCATTGGGGCAGTAGCCGGACTGCTGCCTGCTCGTTTTGGGAATGTATCAACAGGAGGGACGTCAGCAATGGGGCTCATCCGCAAGATCCAGGCGAAAACAGGGGAAGTGCGTGCCAAGGAGAAGATCCGTCCCCTGGTGGAAAGCCGCATGATGCGGGATATTCTTTTGGAGATCGGCCAGCGGGGCAGCGAGGCGCTGGACCCTCAGTCGGTGCCCATGGACCAGCGGGAACGGGCTGCCCGCATCGCCAGCGAGTGCGGTGTGGCGGGTATGCGCCAGAGCGTGGTGGATGAGGTGCGCCTGGATGCCGAGGGCATCATCCTGATCTGCGGCGGGGAGGAAACACCTTTCCGGTATAACGACTACAACTACGAAAATATCGACGATACCGACTGCCTGCCCGCCGTGGCCCAGTACCTGGTGGCCCATATGCGGGGGTATTATAACATCAGCTGCACTTTTTCCTCGGTGCCCAAGGCCCACGGCCGCGGTGTGGACAAAAAGACCCGGGAGGTCTTTATCCGCCGCCACCATGAGGAAACTCCCTTCGCCCCCGGTCCGGTGCAGAAGCAGCGGCTGTTTTGAGGGACGAACGCCCCAAAAAGAGAGGCAGAACGCTGCATGACCCTTGACGCAGGGGACCCGCTTTGGTATAATAATTTGTACGCTGTGCCGGGTGCACAGCGAATAAGGAGCATTACTCAAGTGGTCGAAGAGGTCGCACTCGAAAGTTTGCAGCCCGCTGGCCGATTCGTCCGCTAGGAATGGCGTGACGGCGGGATTTTCCCGGGGTATGCATCCGGTTTTTATCCGCTTATCTTGCATCGAAATCTTGCATTTTTCTGAAAGGTTTGCAAGGCGGTGCTGGAAAAATTAAATATGGAGATGTACTCAAGAGGTCGTAAGAGGGAGCACTCGAAAGTTTGCAGCCCGCTGGCCGATTCGTCCGCCGCGAATGGCGTGACGGCGGGATTTCCCCGGGGTATGGTTCCGGTTTTTATCCGCTTATCTTGCACCGAAATCTTGCATTTCTCCGAAAGGTTTGCAAGGCGGTGCTGGAAAAATTAAATATGGAGATGTACTCAAGAGGTCGTAAGAGGGAGCACTCGAAATGCT